>JACNJS010000045.1 GCA_014382445.1 Bacteroidota bacterium | reverse complement strand
CTGATTTTAAACTACTTTTGCAAACTTTTTCATATCCAGGAAAATAGCAAACTAATAAATAATATGATTACAGTTTCAGGTTTAAGAATTCAATTTGGCAAAAGAGTGTTATTTCATGATGTAAACATGAAATTTACGGGAGGGAATTGCTATGGTGTGATTGGTGCAAATGGTGCCGGAAAATCAACATTTTTAAAAGCTATTGGTGGAAAGATTGACACTGCTTCCGGAAATATTGGTTTAGGACCGGGAGAAAGACTTTCCGTACTAAGTCAGGATCACTTTGCCTTTGACGAATATTCAGTGCTTGATACTGTTATGAAAGGCCACTCCCAACTGTGGGATATCATGCAAAAAAAAGATGCGCTATATGCTAAGCCCGATTTTTCTGAAGCAGACGGGATTAAAGCTGCTGGATTAGAAGAAAAATTTGCAGATATGGATGGCTGGAATGCCGAAAGCGATGCCGCAACATTGCTGAGCGATCTAGGAATAAAAGAGGAATTTCATTTTGTATTAATGAAAAACATGGACGGTAAGCAAAAAGTTAGAGTGCTGCTTGCTCAGGCTCTTTTTGGTAACCCCGATAATTTATTACTCGATGAGCCCACAAATGACCTCGATCTCGATACCGTAACCTGGTTAGAGAATTATCTGGCAAACTACGAGAACACTGTTCTGGTTGTATCCCACGACAGGCATTTTCTTGATGCAATAAGTACACATACTGTTGATATTGATTTTGGTAAAATCCAGATGTTTGCTGGCAACTATAGCTTTTGGTATCAAAGTAGTCAGCTGGCATTGAAACAGCAGCAGAAGCAGAACAAAAAATCAGAAGATAAACGTAAGGAATTGCAAGAGTTTATTTCACGGTTTAGTGCCAACGTTAAAAAATCGAAACAAGCAACCAGCCGTAAAAAAATGATAGAGAAGCTTAATATTGAAGATATTAAACCTTCAACGCGGAAATATCCGGGTATTATTTTTAAACCCGAACGCGAGGCTGGTGATAAAATTATTGAAGTAAGCGGCTTAAGTGCAAGTATTGATGGCAAGTTATTGTTTAAAAATGTTGATTTTGTTGCAAACAAGGGCGATAAAATAATTTTCTTGTCGAGAGATACCAGAGCAATGACTGCCCTTTTTGAGATCATAAACGGTAATCAAAAAGCAGATATTGGCACTTATCAGTGGGGGCAAACTATTACTTCTGCATATTTACCCATAGATAATTCACCATTTTTTAGAAGCGACTTAAGTTTGTTCGATTGGCTTTGCCAGTTTACCATCGATACTACTGAGATTTATATCCGTGGTTATTTAGGAAAAATGTTATTTGCCGGAGATGAAATTTATAAACGTGTTAGCGTACTCTCTGGAGGCGAAAAAATGCGTTGCATGATTTCTAAGATGATGCTCAACGATGCCAATGCTTTGATTTTAGATACACCTACAAATCATCTTGATCTGGAGTCGATTCAGGCATTCAACAATAATTTGGTCAAATATCCAGGAAATATCTTTATGTCATCTCACGACCACGAGTTTATTCAATCCGTCAGTAATAGAATTATTGAGCTTACACCCAGCGGTATTATTGATAAACTTATGGATTATGATGATTATATTGTTGATGAGAAAATACAAGCTTTAAAGGACAAAATGTATTAGGGATAATGTCTCTCGCAAAGGCGCGAAGGCTCAAAGTTATATGACCTTATCTTAACTTTATTTTTCCTTTGCGACTTTGCGCCTTCGCGAGAAAGAATAAAAGTCAATCCGCCACCCTCTTCATATCCAAATCCTGAAAGTCGAAACTAAAATCAATATTTGGTGATATCCCTTTCATTTTAATACTTTGTGTCTTGCCTTCCTCATCAAGACTAAATATCGCAAAGGCATCAGCATTCATATCCTGATATTCCCATTTTATGGCAAATGTATTCGCCTTATAATAATACATGGGGCCTGTTAGTTTTGGTGAACGATATGACCGGAACCACAATTGATAGTCCCTTAGGTAAACTTCCACTTTTCCAAACCAGATGTCATTATAAACCCCAATATAATCCTCCGGGTTAATATGGTCATCATCAGCTGTGTTAACAGTTTCCCAAACCTGCATTGTTATTGAGTCCCCAATTTTTTGCCGTTTATTAAAATAAGTGCTGTACTTGTCAACCCATTCATTATCCTCTAACCCCAAATAACTATCAACAATGGTGTTTGAAACTGATGCAAAAACACCCGCACCCCCATCACTGGTATTCGTTAAAACAACTACACCAAGGTTTAAATCAGGGATTAATACCGTTTTAGAAAGCATCCCCGGCATTCCTCCTGTATGGGAGACGATCATATTACCATTATTATCTGACAATCCCCATCCCAATCCATAGCCTGCAAAATGGGAATTATTACGAGGACTACGACTTGGATTAAGCGTGGTGTGTATTTTCCACATCTCGCGCTGACTGTATTCCGAAAAAAGCTCCTTTTCCAAACTATCTCCGTATTTACCATTGTTTAGCTGAACAAGCATCCAGATAGTTAAATCATCAACATTTGCATATATTCCTGCCGCTGCCCCATTTACCATATCGTCATATTGAGAAATTGCAACAAGTTCATTATCAATTGTTGAATGTGGTGTTGCCAAATTGCCTCTATCAATAATTTGCGACAATGAACTATATGAATTATCCATATTTAAAGGTTCTATAATTCGAATCTTTACAAATTCCTCCCAGCTCAATCCGCTAACTTCCGAAATTATTTCCCCAGCTACAATGTAAAGTAGGTTATTGTATGAAAATTTGGTTCTAAAGGGCGATTCGGGTTTAAAATATTGATAAACAGTAAGTACATCATCTATAGTAAAGTTGTTGCCATCGGGAAAAAACATTAAATCACCTGCGCCAAGACCTAATCCACTACGATGAGATAATAAATCCTGAATGATGAAATTTTCCGTTACGTATGGATTGTACATCCTAAACTCAGGAATATAATCTATCACTTTATCTGTCCATGATAATTTTCCTTCATCAACTAAAATAGATAATGCTGCAGTTGTAAATGCTTTACTGTTTGATGCAATAGAAAACTGGGTGTGCTCATTAACCTTTTCTTTCGTTTCAACCGACTTCACTCCATAGCCTTTTGAATGAACAATTTCACCATCTTTAACAATAGCTACTGCCACCCCCGCAACATAAAATTTACTCATGGCATTTTCCACAAGCTTATCAACTTCTTTAGCAGATATTTGAGCGTTTGTTGTATTGCTAATTAACAGAACGATGCCTATCAGAATTATTAATTTAAGTTTTAGTTTAATCATTTATGTATTATTTAGAGACTGTTTAAAATTCCACTACGCCATTACTAATATCATATATCGCGCCAACCAGTTTTATTTCATGATTTTCAATCATCATATTAAGTACGGGACTTTGATTTTTAATGTTTTCAATAGTTAGCTCTACATTTTTTTGAGCTACACGGTTAACAAATTCATTGTTTTCTGATGAGCGGTCAGTTCCCTTAGGAGTTATTGTTGTAATAATTGCAGGTTCAAGTTTTTTGAGTAAGCCCGTTAGTTTGCCCAGCTTAACCCTGTCGCAGGCTCCTTTTACTGCTCCGCATGAAGTATGCCCTAATACTATAATTAGTTTAGCACCTGCAATTTTACATGCAAATTCCATACTGCCAATTATGTCATCGTTAATAATGTTTCCTGCAATACGGGTATTGAAAATATCACCTATCCCTTGATCAAATATTAGTTCAGCGGGAACCCGCGAATCCATACAGTTTAGCACAACCGCAAACGGATGTTGACCATTTGAGGTTAGTTTTACTTCTGTCGGCAAATCACGTTCAAGCATCTTTTTATCTGCAAATCTTTTGTTGCCCTCTTTCAATATTTCTATGGCCAAATGTGGTGTCATTTCACTATATGAGGCTGCATTTTCAGTAAGCATTTTCGATGATTTTTTGTCATCCCAAATTTACGTGATTTTATGAGTGGGTTTACAACTATTTTTTTCTTCTGATTCATGATTGTAATTTCTGGCCCTTATTATTCGGATTCGGAAACCCGAAAAAGCACACGGATACTTATATTAAATAAATTCAAAAGCCCAATCAACTTGTAACTGAAAATTTTGTCTTATGATATGGTCATATTTAATTCTCATATAACAACAACAATTTGAAAGAAATAATGTAACTTGCAGCTCCTTTGCAAAAGGAGAATATTTTTTAATGTTTGAGCATGAAATCCTTAAAATTCATATTGCTTTTGATACTATTTATGGCCTCAGGATTATTTTATGCCCAGATACCAATTCAGATTGATGAACTTCCGGCTGATGATAATCAACAAGGCTACAATGTTGATACACTGAAAGCATGGGTGCAAAACATACTGCGAGGAAGAGGAGGGATGGTTGATACCACAACTATCCGGTTTACAGGTAATCATCAGGCACTTGGAAGATTTTTTAATGGTACTGATATTGGTTTTGACAAAGGTCTGATAATCTCAAATGGCAAAGTAGAAAGTGCTGAAGCCCCAAATAACATTGGAGCCAAATCGGATGCTTTTAACGAATATGACCCACTTAGCATTTCGGGAGACCCTGATTTATTGACTATGTACAACACTATTTTTGCTGGTTTGAGGATGAGGGACACAACTATTGATTATACCGGAGATGCCGCTGCACTGGAATTTTTATACCGACCCTTTGGAGATCAGATAACAATGGAATATGTATTTGCATCAGAAGAATATCCTTCAACAGGTGTTCAGCCAAGTACTGATGTTGACCTTACCGATTTCGATACCATACCCCCAAATGAACAAATATTTGATTTGTTTGGTATTTCTGTTAGAAAATATGGCTTCCATAACCTTGCTTTTACCGCACCTACAGATTCAGGAGGGCCACCATTTAATCCACCTGAGCCAAAAAGGTGGATAACAGTGCAACATGTTAATGAGGGCAGTAGCTCTTCTTATTACCAGCCGAATCCACGCGATCCACCATTCGGGAGTGACCTGGGCACTCAATATGACGGATTAACCAAAACAATAGGAGATCTCGGACCCCTGATTATCCATAGAGATGATATTGAACCTTGCGGCAGATACAATGTTAAAATTGTTATTGAAGATTTTTATTGGACCAGCCCCGATCCTGAGCAGTTACCGTCTGGGTTTCAAATAAATTCAGCAGTATTTCTTAAAAAAAACGGTCTTAGAAGCAATTTGATGGTATCTAATACAGAATATTCTGATTGGTCAGTTAATTATCATTATACAAATCCTGAATTTGAGGGAGATCTGGTTGAAAACTGTAATCACATAGTGGCCACTTTCACTTTTGATGATCCTGTTAATGTAGATTATTATATTCCTTTTAAAATTGAGCTGCCTCCTTTCAGGGATATGGTTGAAGTTGCTTACGACAGTGGAGAAATAATAACAAACGACACTATTACTTTTTTGGCCGGAGAAACAGTAAAAACAATTACTATTTCTGCTGTTAATCTTGACGCAGACTACACAAACATCACCTTTATGTATCCCGAAAATCCATGTGACTGGCCCGGGCCTTTTGGTGGTGGTTTTCAGGGCAGAATTAAATTCAATTTAAGAAATAACGAACCCATTTCATTTACGGTTAACCCCAAAATATACGAGGCTTATTGTAAAGAAACTATTGATTTGACGATTACCGATGTTACCCTTTTTGGCGTTACTCCATTATTTTATTACTGGAACGGAGATATTGCTCCATTTGAAATCTTTACTTATCAGGTACAATCGAGCCCCGATTTTGTTAACGTCCTTGTAAAAGATGGTTGTGATAACTCTTCTACTGCCCAGGTTCAAATTAATAACAAACCCATTATTTTAGAGTCGATACTCGATGCATTTTTATGTGGCCCCGGTCAATCGGTTACCGTGCCGGTTACTGCAATAATGCCCAATTATAACGATTATAGCATTGATCATGTAAGTTGGTATAAAGTAAACCCTTATCAATATTTGGGTGATGCCGATGGAAACGAGATGCTGGTATTATATGATGATGATGTAGGTGCCGATATTTGGACATGTGGTTTTGAAATTACAGATTGTTGTGGAGGAACCACAACAGGAACTTTCCTTGTAAACCAATCTGAATTGTCGCTTGGCAATGATATAAATATTTGTAATGGCGATTCAAAAGAGTTAATTGCAAACGCTATGGCTCATTGGTATGAGTGGTATGCTGTAAACGACCCTTCTACAATATTATCAACAACAAACTCGGTTACTGTAAGCCCTTCGGTTACAACCGAATATGCTTTACGCATACTGGATTTATGTGATGTGATTCAAGTTGCTACCATTACCGTTATTGTTGACCTTTTTGAACCCGAAATAACTATCACGCCTGCAAGTGCCGAAATTTGTCCGGGTGAAACAATTACCCTTACAGCAAATACCGCTCTTGAATGGCATTGGTCACCGGGAGATGAAACAACCCAGTCGATTATTTTAAATCCAACAATTCCAAACATATATCAGTACACATTAACGGCATCCTCAGAATATTGTTTCGACAAGGTTACTACTGCATCATTTGAGGTTTTCCCAACGCCCGTGGCGGCTTTTAGCATTGATCCTTATTTTGATGCATGCACCGGCGAAACAATAAGTTTCTATTATTCCGATGCTATAACAAACGAAACTTTTATCTGGGATTTTGATGACGGAAGCCCTGTCAGCAGCGAACCCAACCCAATCCATACTTATATTAATCCGGGAACATATAATGTGCAATTACACGTTGATAAATATATTTGTGAGAATGACACCGCCATGGAGTTAATTATAAATCCCCTGCCCACACCTGATTTTAGTGCAAATGTGATTGAAGGCTGTTTGCCTGTGGAAGTGCTTTTTGATGATTTGTCGAACGATGTACAGGCAGGAGCTGAGTATGTGTGGACATTTGGTGATAATGAAACAAGTGGCGACGATGGAAGCACTTCACACACCTATACACAGGCGGGTTTATATACTGTAAGTTTAACCATCAACAATACACAACGATGTGCTCAAACCCTAACCAAACCAAATTTTATTCAGGCAAATCCAAATCCGGAAGCTGAATTTGAAGCCGACCCATGGATTACAACTCTCGACACACCAATAATTGATTTTATCGACCTAAGTAACAGCGACTCCGCAATAATAAATTATTTGTGGGATTTTGGAGATGGAGGAACAAGTTATGATGAAAATCCTTCACATACCTATACGCAACCCGGCGAATATGATATTATGCTACGTATTGAAACCATAAACGGATGCTGGGACACTACTTTTGCAAAAGTAGCTCTTACAGAAGAAGTCAGGTTATTTATTCCAAATGCATTTACTCCTAATAACGATGGTATAAACGATAAATTTGAAATTAAGGGAACGCCTATAGCCGACTTTAACCTTTATATTTTCGACAGGTGGGGGAAAATTATTTGGAGCACCCACAACTACGAAACACATTGGGATGGGACTGACAAAACAGGAAGTCCGGTGATACCAGGAACCTATGTTTACCAAATTAGCGGCACCGATTATCTCATTCAATCAATTAGCTATCAGGGAACAGTTACTGTTGTTAGATAGGCTCATATTTCAACCATTATTCAACCTCCTTCTTTTTTACTACTTTTGCATTCTCAAAATTTAACAACAGAATGACCAACAAAGAAATAGTATTAAGCGGTATTCGTCCAACAGGTAACCTGCATCTCGGTAATTACTTTGGTGCGGTTAAGAATTTTGTGAAAATGCAGGAAACCAATACGTGTTTCTTTTTTATTGCCGATTATCATTCGCTAACAACACATCCCAATCCGCGTGATTTGCAAAGCAATGTTAAACAAGTGCTTGTCGAATATCTGGCCGTCGGACTTGATCCTGAAAAAGCAACCCTGTATCTCCAAAGTGATTTGCCGGAAACTGCTGAGCTGTATCTCTTTCTTAATATGAATGCCTACATGGGTGAGCTTGAAAGAGTAACAACATTTAAGGAAAAAGCGCGACAACAACCAAATAATATTAATGCCGGATTACTTACATATCCCACCCTGATGGCTGCCGATATTATTATTCATAAAGCCGACAAAGTTCCGGTAGGTAAAGATCAGGAGCAAAACCTTGAAATGACCAGAACCTTTGCCCGTCGTTTTAACAATATGTATGGCACGGAGTTTTTTCCAATTCCAACTGCCTATAACTTTGGCGAACAGCTGGTTAAAATTCCCGGACTTGATGGATCGGGTAAAATGGGTAAATCGGAAGGTGAAGGGAATGCCATATTTTTAAACGATGACCCTAAAAAACTACACAAAAAAGTGATGAGGGCTGTAACCGATAGTGGCCCTACTGAAATGAATCAGGAAAAACCTGAAGCCATTCAAAATCTATTTTCATTACTAAAAATCGTTTCAAAACCTGATGTTGTTGTGTATTTTAATGATCAGTATAACAATTGCAACATCCGCTACGGCGATCTTAAAAAACAATTAGCTGAAGATATGATTACATTTACTGAGCCATTCCGCGAAAAAATTGCCGGGCTTTCTTCTAATGATGATTATTTAAATAGAGTTATGAATATAGGGGCTGAAAAGGCTCGAGAAAGTGCCAGAAAAACTATAGCTGAAGTAAGACAAATAATTGGTTTTAGAAAATACTACTAGCCATTATTGCAATATCACCATTTTATGAAAAGTACGCAAATTGAAAGTTGATGTACCAGATAACATCCTTTTACAATACTATAATTAATCATTTTCAATTAAAATTCATTGATAGAGAAACAAAATACTTCGATTGAACAAGAACCTGAAACGGCTGTACTAGTGGGCCTTATAACCAATAATACAGAAAAAGAAAAGGTTAATGAATACCTTGACGAACTTGCATTTTTGATTGAAACAGCCGGAGGATTGCCTTTATACAGATTTATTCAGGCACTTGATCATCCAAACTCAAAAACATATGTTGGAACGGGGAAACTCGATGAGATTGGGCAATATGTTAAAGCAGCCGATATAGATATTGTCGTTTTTGATGATGAGCTAAGTGGTTCTCAAATCCGAAATCTTGAAAAGGCTCTGGAGTGTAAAATATTAGACCGCACGACCCTGATTCTGGACATATTTGCCAAACGAGCACAAACGGCTCATGCTAAAGTTCAGGTTGAGCTTGCTCAGTATCAATACTTGTTGCCGCGCCTTACCGGTATGTGGACTCACCTCGAACGCCAACGCGGTGGTATAGGATTACGTGGCCCCGGAGAAACTGAAATTGAAACCGACCGAAGAATTATCAGAGATAAAATCAGTTTGCTGAAAAAAAAGCTTATTCAAATTGATAAACAAAAAGCTACTCAGCGTAAAAACAGAGGACAGCTAATAAGGGTTGCCCTGGTTGGATATACAAACGTGGGCAAATCAACCATAATGACCCTGCTGAGCAAATCGGAAGTATTTGCCGAAAACAAGTTGTTTGCCACCTTAGATACAACTGTTCGCAAAGTGGTGGTTGATAATCTGCCTTTTCTGCTATCAGATACTGTTGGGTTTATCCGAAAACTGCCACATCATTTGGTTGAGTCGTTTAAATCAACTCTCGATGAAGTAAGAGAATCCGATATACTTGTGCATGTAGTCGATATTTCACACTCTGAATTTGAAGATCAGATAAAAACCGTTTCACAAACTCTGACCGAAATTGGTGCAGGTGATAAGAAGGTGATTATGGTATTTAATAAAGTTGATGCATATAGTGGTCACGAATCAGAGGAAAGCGAGATGCCGTTCCTTTCTAAAGAAAACTTAAGCCTTAATGAACTAAAGAGTAGCTGGATGGCTAAGAATAACCGGCCGTGCATTTTTATTTCAGCAATAACAAAGGAAAATTATCATGAATTCCGCAAGCTCCTTTATGATAATATTAAAGAAGCTCACGCTATTCGTTATCCGTATAACAACTTTCTTTATTAGTTACATTATTTTTACAGCCTAAATTTTGACTAAATGAAAATTAAATTTCTTTTATTGTTATCCGTTTTAAGTGGGATGTTATTGTTAGCTTCCTGGCCTGTGAATGGCTTTACTCCTTTAATTTTTGTGGCATTGGTTCCTTTGCTTTTTATTCAGCAACATCTTGGTGATACTAATAAAAAAGGCATGTTTTGGTATGCATGGCTTGCCTTCTTGCTTTGGAATGTACTAACTACCTGGTGGATATGGAACTCAACGGAAACAGGCTCAATTATGGCTTTTATCTTAAATTCATTGTTTATGGCGATAGTTTTTCAATTATATCACCTGTCAAAACAAAAGCTGTTTAACAATCAACGGGGTACGTTTATTTTATTGTTTTACTGGGTAACCTGGGAGTTCCTTCACATGAATTGGGACTTAAGCTGGTCGTGGTTAAACCTGGGCAATGTTTTCGCTTCAAAACACACCTGGATTCAGTGGTACGAATACACTGGAACCTTAGGAGGAACCGTATGGATTATTATTGGCAATATTCTCGTTTACAAAATTATTTCCGGGATAATTAATAAAGCGAAAAACAGTAAAATTATTTTTTCTGCTGTTGAACTAATTCTTGTAATACTAATTCCGTTAATTTTTTCATTTAGCATCTATAATAATTATCAGGAAGAAGATAACCCTGTTAACGTGGTAGTTGTTCAGCCAAACATTGATCCATACAATGAACAATACTCATTACCATATGAAAAAATATTAGACAAAAATTTAGAACTTGCCTCTCGTTTAATAACCGATAGTACTGATTTTCTTGTATTTCCCGAATCGGCTTTACAAGAGGATATTTGGGAAGAGTGGATAGACAGGTCTATAAGCTTACGGAAAATAAAACGGGCGCTTCCAATGTTTCCTAATACTGCAATTGTTATTGGAGCCACTACATATAAACTTGTGAAAGAAGGTGAGAAAAAAACAAATGCTGCCAGAAAGTTTACAAAAACTCTGGATTATTATTATGCATTTAATACTGCTATATTAATTGAGAATGAGCAGGATTTTCAATTGCATCACAAGTCAAAATTAACACCCGGAGTTGAAATTATGCCTTCGTGGTGGATTCTTAAATCAGTTGAAAAACTGGCCATCGACCTTGGTGGAACAACAGGAACCCTTGGCCGCGAGGACCAGCCTGTTGCTTTTATAAGGAAGGAAGCCAAAGTGGGTGTTTCCCCGATAATTTGTTATGAATCGGTTTATGGTGAGTTTGTAGCTAATTCGGTAAAGCTTGGTGCCGGCTTAATCTTTGTAATTACAAATGATGGTTGGTGGGGAAATACACCGGGATATAAACAGCACTTTTTGTTTTCGGTGCTTCGGGCAATTGAAACACGTCGCAGTGTGGCACGGTCGGCAAATACGGGAATATCAGCGTTTATTAATCAGCGGGGTGATGTGCTTCAGCAAACTCCATATTGGGAACCTGCAGTAATTAAGCAAACTTTAAATGCAAATTATAAACAAACGTATTATACTAAAAACGGGGATTACATTGCCCGCACATCAACTTTTGTGAGTGCGTTATTAATTCTCATTGCGTTTACGCAGGGGTATTTGCGTAAGAAAAGAAGTGCTGCTTAGCCGATAGTTTTAATGACCCGGATTATATGGAAATGACGAGTGGTGTACGTTTATTAAAAGATATCCATTATCGTCTATGAAATAACCATAAGTGAACTCAACTTTTACATCTTCCGACGTGTTGGTATCTGTAAAATAATAATTTGTAATTGCGATTGCAGTATTATCGTTAATGATAATTTCTTTTCTGCCTTTCACTCTTTTTCGTAATAAATAGTGATAATACCAAGTGGCGTTTTCGATTCACTAACAATTTTACCAGAAATTAATGTTCCCAGTTTATTTGACAAAGTAGGACTTCCCTTAAAGAAGTATGCAATTGTTTGATCTTCGGGATTCAGCTTCCATTTAGTTTGATGCGTATTACCGGGTGAGATTATTATCAGAGTTGAATCATCAATAACCCTGAAATAGGTTTCTTTTTGCATTTCAACAACCTGGCGCAACATTTCGGGTGTAGTGAATTTCTCATCAAAATCAGTTTCTACTTTTTGCGCCTTCCAGGTTCCAACTAATTTGCTTTCGGTGCTTCCGCCACACGAAGTAATAATAATAGCAAGGGCAAGCATCAATCCGGTTAGTTTCAATATCTGTTTCATAATTCGTATTCAAATTTTAGGAATGCAAATGTACAATCAATTTGTTTTATTGCCTTAAAAACTTATGAATGTTTAACAATTGATTTTTCTTAAAATAATTTCTAATTCATTAATTTTTCAAAAAAATGTCTAGTTGTTCGGGATTTGTAATCCCGAATTTAAGAGTACTAGGTTTTTAACAATAAAACTATCCTGTAATTTCGAGACCCAACTCCCCCGGATAAAGTAGCCTAGAGATCACTAAATGACGTAAAAGTTTATTTGAGATCTGATTAAAACCATTTTCATTGAAGATCTTTACCAACACAAATTCAGCACCCACAATGCGGACTGATTGGATACTCTTACGTAACAAGTTGATGTGTTGTTCATCCTGCTCATAATCAAAATCAATTTCTTGTTGACTGGTAAGTCTTTTGATCTCTTTTCTGGTGAGGTCTCAAGCTCTATAATACTGCTTTCTAAATGAGCTGAACCCATTGATTTGACAAGCACTTGCTTTCCATTTTGCTTCTCTAAAATATATACGCTTATGCTACCAGAAGTATTTCTCTTTCTTCGAATGTACATGAATGAATAATGACTACAAAATACAAATATACTATTGGGTCACCCAACTTAAAAATAAAATGCCCTATTCATAGGCATTTCAGAGCCAAAAAACTATTTTTTTTAAAAATGTGGTGAAAACAGGAGAAATCATAATATACTCAATTAAAAAAAGTACCCAAAGCTAATGCCTAAATGAATTGTAGGAGTAAATAATTCCATCGTATTAACCGCCCTGTCAGTATCTTCAGTATAGACCTCAAGATCATAGTCCCAACTTTTACGATAATATCTTATTGCCTTTTGCGCCTGGCATCTAAAACCCGCACCAACATAATAATCAATTGAGATTTTGTTAAATACCCTGGCCTGATATCCCACAAGCATTTTCAATGTAATTGCATTTTTTAAAATTTTTATTGAATCCCTGATATTTTCATCCGTTTTATATAAATTATTAAAATTATTTCAAAACTTTCCTTATTATTAACTACTTGTTCATAACCCAGATTTATTTCTCCACCGGCAAAGTAGTTGAGCGGATAGGTTTTGATTACTCGTTTAGCAAAAACAACATCAGTATAATGTTGAGCCATTATCCCAATTGAACTAAGTATAAATGCCAGTTACATTGTTGTTTTTATCTTTTTCATTTCTTTTTCTTTCAGTTGAAAAAACCTTAAGGGTTGCAAGAGGCGTATTTTTTTTTGATATTATGATGGGGATTATTTCGACCTTTCAGGAGCAAGGCCACCTGAAAGGCCGTGGGGGGCTTCCAATTATTTATTGATGTATTCATGTTTTTTTATTTGATGTTAATAGTATGATCGCTTTCAGCGATTACTTTGCCATTCCAAATTGCTTTCATTTTTATGATTTTCGTTTCCACAATGAATTTGTAAAGAATAGTCGTGTGTTGAAGAAATTCCTTACAATTTCAAAGCCTGATTCAGTAGCGAGTTCAGATATCATTTCCAAATCATACTTTTCTGCCACTTTTTTCAATAATTTTCAAAATATCCTGAATTGACCTAAATGTTGATTGCAAATAGTCATTTGATAATAGGTCATTAGGTGCTTTTATTCATTATAATTTATAGCTTCACAAGTTTCTTTATAACTACCTCACTACCAATTTGCAAATGAAGGAAGTATATACCGGGAGGATATTCCGAAATATTCCTGTCGATTGTATATTTTCCTTTTTGTTGTTTACCGACGTTTATTGAAGATAAGAGCTGTCCTTGCAGATTATGTATATGGATATTAACCATACTCGACTTATTCAATTGGCAGGATATATTCAATTTATCCGATATGGGGTTTGGATAAACTGTAAACTGTGAAATGCTGGAGTTATAAACTTCGATACCCATTATTGCATATGAGTAGTTAATTATAGAGTCCATCCCGTGAAATCCATCCATCCAGGGCAGGGGATTGTAAATATGGCCTCCCTCAAAATAGTGGTACGCATAAGGAATGTGGTAGGTGTCCAGGGTTTTCGTAGTAATTGGCCGGTAAATAAATGTCGATTTTTTTTACTTCATCTAATGTCTGGCTGTAGAAAGAGGCATCCAGTTTGATATACTGTTGTGCATTTAGATTGAATACAAAGCCGCATAACAGGCTTATTGAAATAAGGGTTAATGTTTTCATTGCTATTTTATTTAAATGGTTTTATTAGCAAGTAAAGATACGCTGCAAAAAAGGGTAATATGAAACAGATGTGTAAACGCCAGGGTTTAATATGCGAACGCTGGGGTTTGTTGGGTTAACGTAATTGAGATGCGAGAAATTATAACAAAAAAGCCGGTAATTTCTTGCCGGCTAATATATCTTAAATTTTAATGTAGTTTATTCCATAACCTCTTCCAGTACCGGAGGATCAGTTTCATCTATCTCACCAATAATAGCACCAGGTTTTTCGGTAACAACAGTCATTTCTTCGATAAGATTTGTTGCTCCTGCAAACTTATCAATAATGAACATTACATAGCGAATATCAACATTAATAGTACGTTGTAATTCGGGTTCAAAGGCTATGTCGCCACTCATAGCTTCCCAGTTGCCATCGAATGCGAGGCCAATTAATTCACCATTTCCGTTTATAACAGGGCTTCCTGAGTTACCTCCGGTAATATCGTGGTTTGTAAGAAAACAAACTTTCATAACTCCATCTTCGCCATAAGGACCAAAATCTTTGGCTTCATACAATTCTTTGAGTTTTGTCGGCACAATAAACTCCCAATTAGTTGGATCTTCTTTTTGCATGATGCCATCCATTGTTGTAAAATATTCATAATGAATAGCATCGGCAGGGTAATAATCCTGAACGGTACCATATGTTAAGCGCATGGTAAAGTTCGCATCGGGAGAATAGTTGAAATCAGGGTTCATTTCGCGCATTCCGGCAATATATAGTCGGTGACCTTTATCGAGGTTTTCGTTAGCTTCTTTTTGTTTGGATTCAATTTCGCGATAAGTACTAAAAAAGGCATCAACCGCTACCATAGCAGGGTCTTTTGCAAGTTTCTTTTTATTAGGATCATTCAAAAATGCCTCAACTTTAGCCTTGCTTGCAAACATTGATTTGTCGAAAACATAGTCAGCATAACTATCGAAATTGCCTTTAAATTTTTTGTCCATTTTAAGTAAATAAGCTGGTTGCTGATCGAGAGGGACATTTTCATGATACATTTTCATCATTGACGCAAAAAGGTTTCTGTCGATCGGCTCGTTATAGTTTTTAAAATGACTTTCAACCCCACCCTTCAGCCCGGCAACAGAAGCGGTAATTATTGAATCCGTCGATTTCTTGTCATTCATTAGTTTACTTAATTCGCTAAACCGATTAGCATATCCTAATATTTCAGCACCGCGGTAAACAGCTTCACGAAAATATACATTTGCAAGATCATATTGTCCTTTTAAATCATAAGCATCTCCTAATAGTACAAGAGCTTCGCCGTATTGCTTTTTTGCATTTGGATTTTGATTCAGCCAATTTTGAAATTCAGCTTCTTCTTGTTGTTTTTTCTCTTTTACTTTTAGTCGTTTCAAGCCTTTTGTCTGGCCAATAAAGTATTTCCAGTAATTAGCAGTGCCTGCGAATTTGGAAGCATACTGAAGACGTACTGCGTCATCAGCCTCCATACCTTCACGCATAATAGCCAGCTTTTCTTCACGGATATTAACAATAGTAGGATTAGTACTATTAATTGCCAAGTCAACGCCAAAAGAAGACAGGAATCTGTCAGTTCCACCCGGATAACCTAAAATCATTGCAAAGTCATCTTTCTCAACACCGGCTATATTAATTGGCAAATAGTGTTTCGATTTGAGTGGAATATTTTCTTCAGAGTAGGTTGCCGGAGTTCCATCAGGGGCAGTATAAACTCTGAACATGGAAAAATCGCCTGTATGGCGTGGCCACATCCAATTATCGGTATCAGCACCAAATTTACCTATTGATTCAGGAGGGGCTCCTACAAGTCGAATGTCTTTAAATGTTTCATAAACAAACAAATAATATTCATTTCCACCATAAAACGAAACTACCCGTGCGCTGAAATGCGTATCTTTAGTTGCGTGATCTTCAATGGCTTTACTATTATCTTTGATAATCTTGCTTCTGTCGGCTTCCGACATTTCTGGGGTTGTGCCATGAAGTACTTTTATACTTACATCTCGCATGTGGTCTAAAAACTGGACAGTAAGACCTTCAACAGGAATTTCTTCGCCTTTATTCATCGCCCAGAAACCATCATCAAGATAGTTAGCTTCGGGGGTGCTCAGCTTTTGAATTGATCCATAACCACAATGGTGGTTGGTAAGTAATAAACCTTCTGGCGAAATTATTTCACCGGTACAGCCACGGCCAAAAATGGCAATGGCATCTTTAAGGCTCGAATTGTTCACATTGTAAATATCTTCAGCCGTAAGCTTAATGCCCATTTCCTGCATTTCTGCAATGTTTTTGTTAATCAATAAAGGAATCCACATTCCTTCGTCGGCCCTGGTTGTCGAATTAATTCCTAACAACAAGGCAATTGTTGCGATAAGTAATTTTTTCATATTCAAGTATTTATGTTCATTTAATTTTTTAATAAAAAATTAATTTTTATATTATACTATGCAATATTTGAGTGCCGAAAAGGGATAAGGAAATAATTTGCATAACGGTATCTGTATTTCATCATTACCAACCCACCATTACTCCACTACTCCACCAAACATTTCTCCACACATTACCCTACACAAACCTGTCTCCTTTTTCACTTTTAACGTCAGCAACAAACTGCCGTATCTGTTGTTCATCTTGTTTACGGCAAACAAGCAGGGTATTATCGTCTTCAACAATAATATAATCATCTAATCCCTGAAGTACCACTAATTTATTGTTCGGAACATTTACGATACAATTGTGAGTATTATAAAGCATTAAATTTTTACCAACCACTGCATTTTTGTTAGCATCTTTTTTCCTGATGGTGTACAATGAACCCCATGTGCCAAGATCCGACCAGCCAAAGTCAACAGCCAGCGTATAAACATTTTTTGCTTTTTCCATTATACCATAGTCGACAGAAATGTTTTTACAAACGGCATAGGTATTCGAAATAAACGATTCCTCTTCCTTGGTATTGTATTTGCCTATTCCTTTTTCAAAGAGAGAATCAACCTCATCAAGTAATTCAGTAAAAGCAACCATAATACTTTTAAGCGACCAAATAAAAATACCGGAGTTCCACAAAAAATCACCACTTGCGAGAAATGATTTTGCAATATCAAGACTTGGTTTTTCGGTGAAGGTTTTAACCTTGTATAGCGGAACATCTTCGGAGTATGCATTTTCTTCAATAAACTGTATGTAACCATATCCGGTATCGGGCCTGCTTGGTTTTATTCCTAAAGTGAGGAGCCAGTTGTTTTCTTTTGCGGCCTGCATTGCAGTTTTGATGTTTTTTACAAATTCATCTTCTTTCAGGATTATATGATCGGAGGGGGCAACAATTACAATAGCATTAGGATTTTCTTCATTAATTTTGTAGTTGGCATATGCTACACAAGGAGCGGTGTTGCGACGAGAAGGCTCACATAGCACCTGCTTTTCATCCAGCTCCGGCAATTGTTCCAGAACCAGATCTTTGTAGATTGTGTTTGTTACAACAAGAATGTTTTCGGGAGGACAAATACTTGTAAATCTATCGAAAGTAAGCTGGATAAGCGTTTTGCCAACACCCAGTATGTCAATAAACTGTTTTGGCCGTGTAGTTTTGCTCATAGGCCAAAAACGCGCTCCAACCCCACCGGCCATGATTACGCAATAATTATTTTTATTCATGTCCATAATCTTAAATTAAGAAGTGTAATTTACCATTTATTATGTATAAATTAGTCGAATACCATAACAAAGTTCAAAATAATGGGCTTCAAAAATACAAAATACATGGGTTTATTCATTTTAGTTGTAATATTAGTTACATTCATTTTATATGGCTTAGGATTTAGACATTAGAAATTAGTTAGTGCAATTTAGCATAAGCGTAATTAGATATTACAACCTCAATCTCTTCTAATCCCAACCACCTCAACTGGTGTTAAAGGATGAAAAAGATATTGTCTGTTATCAGTCATGTTTTGGCAGAGATATCGTGTTCTGCGTTTTGCGCCCTTTTTAAACTGAATACCTGTTTTAGTTTGAAATATAGTATTTTCCCGGAGGTCTTCGAGGTGTGTTCCTACAGTTTGGTTATCATATTTTTTCAGCACTCGCGACAGTTTCAGATCAGAAGTACTGGATGCTTTACTATTAACTATACTTTGCAATAATACTTCGTGAATATCATCCGGAAAGATGCTGTTTTTTAAAACCACCTTCATTAATTTTCGAAACTCGGTTTTCCACTCAATGCCATGCGGAGCCACAGTGTTTTGGTGTAATTTCCAAACGTTTAAATGAGCCAATTCGTGAACAAAAGTTATTAAAAATGCAAAAGGATTAAGGTTATGATTAATGCTTATCCGATGATTCGGATGATTAACCGGAGGACGATAATCGCCAAATTTGCTATTTCGCCTTCTTGATATTTTGAGGTGAACATTGTTTTGTACTATCCATTTCATAACCTGATTTATCGATTTTTCAGGCAGGTACTCTTTTAGTATTTCTTTTTCTTTCATTAATTTGGCAAATATAGGGTGTATATTAATGCCCCATTATTCTTAACCGACATTTTTAGCTTATTAAAGCATTTTTTTTGAAAGGGTTATAGTAAAACTAAGTAATCATCAAAGTGTAAGTTTTCGGATTCAAATTATTATTATAACTCCACTCTGAACAATTACAATCCTTTTTCTTTCGTTTTTTGGGACGATATGTGTTTCTGCCGGTACTGCATGACGAGCCAATTATTATTAAACACAGCAAAAAGGAAACGGCGATTGTTTTAAATTTCATTAGTTTTTTTAATGGACTTAATTTTTTCTGCAATTTTACGTTAATAATAAAAACGAAATTTAAAAACGCATGTTGTATAAGTAAAAAATCTTTTTGTGTAACTTAGCCGATGCAATATTGTTCATCAGTTTTAAAAAACATATAATAATAAAATAATCAATATTCAACATGGGATTATTTAAGGAAACAGGTAGTTATGTATTGTTAATGATTGAAACCTTTAAGCGTCCTGATAAAGGCAAGGTTTTCAGGCGTCAATTGCTAATCGACTTTCATGCACTGGGTGTGGATTCGATAGGTATAGTAGTATTTATTTCATTATTTGTTGGAGGTATTATTGCGATGCAAATGGCATATAACATCGATAATCCCCTTGTGCCTCTTTACCTGGTTGGATATACTACTAAGCAAATGATGATATTGGAAATTTCACCAACTATTATGAGCCTTATACTGGCAGGAAAAGTTGGATCGAGTGTTGCATCGGAAATTGGCACCATGAGAGTTACCGAGCAAATTGATGCACTAAAGGTAATGGGGATAAATCCTGCCAACTATCTTATACTGCCCAAAATTACGGCAGCCATGCTTTTTTTCCCGGTTCTTGTAATTTTTTCCATTTCGGTAGGATTAGGGGGTGGCCTATTAGCAGTATTTATTACAGGCTCGGTTACAACTACCGATTTTATTGATGGATTACAGGCGTGGTGGATGCCATTTGATATATTTTATGCAATAATTAAAACGGTTGTTTTTGCTTTTATAATTGCTTCGGTTTCGGGTTATAAGGGATACACTGTTACGGGCGGGTCGGTTGAGGTAGGTCGCGCCAGCACTCAGGCAGTGGTTGCCAGCAGCATACTGATTATTATATTCGACCTATTGCTTACTCAAATGCTGCTTACATGATTGAAGTTAAAAATATATCCAAGTCATTTGGAGACCAGAAGATATTAAATAATGTCTCCACCAATTTCGATAAGGGGAAAACAAATCTTATAATAGGACAAAGCGGGTCGGGGAAAACCGTTTTAATGAAATGCTGTATCGGCTTGTTGGACGTTGATGAAGGGGAAGTTAATTTTGACGGGAGATGCTTTTCGGGTCTCAAAGAAAAAAATAAAAAAACGACCCGAAAAGAAATGGGCGTACTCTTTCAGGGAGGGGCATTGTTTGATTCATATACTGTAGAAGAGAATATTATGTTTCCGCTTAACATGTTCACAAAAATGAGCTTTGCGGAAAAATTAGACAGGGTAAATGAAGTGCTTAGCCATGTTAACCTTTCCAATTCCAATGCTAAATTTCCTGCCGAGCTGAGTGGAGGTATGATTAAGCGGGTTGCTATTGCTCGCGCAATAGCTATGAATCCTCGATATTTGTTTTGTGATGAGCCAAATTCGGGGCTCGACCCAAAAACTGCTGAAGTTATTGATGAACTCATTTCGGAACTTACCCACAAGTTTGATATGACAACCGTAATTAATACTCACGACATGAATTCGGTGTTGCAGATTGGCCAGAAAATCGCTTTTATTTATAAGGGGGAACTCTGGTGGGAAGGGGATAATAAGGAAATATTAAAAACAGATAATGAGGAATTGAACGATTTTGTTTTCTCAACAGAACTTACCCGACGCATTAAATAAAATTCAATAAATTATGGATATAAACCTGCTGGATATAATTTTAATAGTTCCATTGCTGCTTTTTGCATGGGGAGGGTTTAAAAAAGGACTCATTGTTGAAGTAGCATCGTTGTTCGCACTTGTTTTAGGCCTGTACATGGCCTTTTTCTTTTCGGATTTTGCAGCCGAAATGCTCAACAATCTTTTTGAAATGGAACAAAAATATATTGCAGTATTTGCATTTTTATTAACCTTTGTCGTCGTGCTTTTTTTAGTGCTGTTGGTGGGAAAAATAGTACAAAAATTTATCGACATTTTGTTGTTGGGATTTTTTAATAAGCTGGCCGGAGCGGTTTTCGGAATACTAAAGGGAGCGTTGCTGATTAGTATAGTGATTTTTGTAATCAATTATTTTGATGCCGGTGAATATATTTTTAAAAACGAAGTGCGCGAAAAATCTATTTTTTATGAGCCTGTTGAATCTATTGCCCCTGCACTGTATTCGTGGCTCGACTCAAAAAATTTCACTTTTGAAATTCCGGATAAGGAAGAAATATTAGATGCTGTTTATTAGTATTGGATTATAAACAATTGCCTACCGTTATTAAAAGTTTCTGTACTATTTGCTCAATCAGTCTTACAAACCATAGGCAATATCTATAAATTTCATTCCATATTTCACGATTAACTTTTCCTCACTCTAATAATGGTGGATTTTAATCCTTGGCAATCACCTCCTGTTTCATCTGAAGTCTCCACAGCACTTATATCAGCGACAGTAACAATATAATACATTTCAAAATCACACATTCAACTCTTCCCCCTCCGTTTTCGCGATTACAACAGCTCCGCAACTATCGCTCCACACATTGGTTGCTGTACGGAACATGTCAAGGATCCTATCTACTGCAATAATAAGACCTACCCCTTCGAGCGGAAGCCCAACTGCTGTCAATATTACTGTCATCATTACAAGACCAGCCATAGGTATTGCGGCAGCACCAATTGAAGCCAACAAGGCAGTTAGCACAATTATCAATTGCTGTACAAAGGTGAGATCAACACCGTATGCCTGTGCAATAAAAATAGCAGCAACACACTCGTATAGTGCTGTTCCGTCCATATTTACCGTTGCACCCAATGGGAGTGTAAAGCTGCTGATCTTATTTGAGACCCCTGATTTTTCCTCTACAGCATTTATGGTTAAAGGCAAGGTAGCTGCCGATGAAGAAGTAGAAAACGCAGTAAGTAAAGGGGTGGTCATGTTTTTGAAATGCTTCAGCGGATTAGCTCTTCCAATAAACTTTACAATTAATGGAAGAGTTACAAACGCATGAATGGTTAGTGCAATTATAACCGTGAGCATATACAACCCCATGCTGCTTACTAGTCCGGTAAAGTCATCTTGATCAGCCACTGTTTTGGCAACCAAACCAAATACTCCAAGCGGTGTAAACTTAATTACAAAAAGGGTGATTTTCATCATCACCTCAAAAATAGACGTGAAAAATTGTTGTAAAAATTCGCTGTGTTTTTTAGTCAATTTTGTGATGAAAAAACCAAAAAGTATTGCAAAGAAAATGATTGACAACATCTCATTTTCTACCATAGCACCTAATACATTATCAGGAACAATATCTACCAGGATATCTTTGAACGACCTCTGTTTTTCAACTAATCCCTCAACTTCCTGAACAAAATTAATTTGTGCCCCAACTCCCGGTTTTATAATATTAACCAGTATCTGTCCAACTAAAATAGCAAGAAAACTGGTGCTTATATAATACAACAGGGTTTTTCCTCCAATGCGCCCAAGGTTTGCCCCTGATCCAATATTTATGATGCCCGAAATAAGTGAAGAAAGAATTAATGGAATTATCAACATCTTTAATGCCCGCATAAAAAGATCACCCATCCAGCTAACATATTCAATTGCGGGATTTGAGTAAGAAGCATTAATTATTGTCACATTGTATTTTTCAAACTGATCGATATCAAGTGTTGTTTTCAGATTATCATTAAAATCAGTTAATGAAACATATATTTTCCCTTCAAACGCTATTAGTTTATTTATAACATCATTTGTAACCTTTTCTTTCTCAAGTGTTTCAATTGAACCATCTGTAATTTCATAATTTGTAGAGAAATACAATCCGTAACCAATGGCCAGCAGTAATGCAATTAATATCTGCCAATGCAGTGCAAATTTTCTCATATTATATTACCTTTGTAAAACGGTCAAAATTACAAAATTATCAACTAAAGTAATGCTTTGACGATCTGTCTTTTAAAAACAATACTATGAAAAAAACAATACTTTTAATAGCAACGGGTTTATTCGTAGCAACCGCTTTTTCTCAATATCAAAATATTATGATCTCCCCACCGGGAGCTTCAATTAGCGAACCATCAATTACAATGAATCCGAAAAATACAGATCAGCTTGTTGCCGGATCTAACCTGAACAAATACTATGTTTCGGATGACGGTGGGTTTACCTGGACATACGAAACCTTAACGTCTCCTCAATACGGAGTTTGGGGTGATCCATGTATTATAGTTGACACAGCTGGGGATTTCTACTTTTTTCATTTATCCAATCCATCAAGCGGCAGTTGGATTGATCGCATTGTTTGTCAGAAATTTGATTTTGAGACACATGAATGGACTGACGGAACTTATATGGGATTAAATGGATCCAAAGCCCAGGATAAGGAGTGGGCGGTTGTTGACAGCGCAACTAACTCAATTTATGTCACATGGACACAGTTCGACCAATATGGCACTTCGGATCCCGCAAAATTTAGCAATATCCATTTTAGTAAGTCGACCGATGGCGGACTTACCTGGTCGGAGGCAATGCAAATAAACGAAATTTCGGGAAACTGTGTTGATAGTGATGAAACAACGGAAGGAGCTGTACCTGCGGTAGGTCCTGATGGTGAGATTTACGTTGCTTGGAGTGGCCCGGCAGGGATTGTTTTCGACCGCTCACTCGACGGTGGAGCAACATGGCTGGATGAAGACATTTTTATTAACGCCCAACCCGGTGGATGGAATTACGATATTCCCGGAATCTACAGAGCTAACGGTTTGCCGGTAACATGTTGCGACATTGGCAACTCTGAATATCAGGGCACTATTTATGTTAACTGGACAGATCAGCGTAACGGAGTTAATGATACTGATGTGTGGTTGTCAAAATCAATAGATGGGGGCAATACCTGGACAGATGCCCTTCGAATAAATGATGATCCTCCCGGAAAACAGCAGTTTTTTACATGGATGACTATTGATCAAACTAATGGTGAGATTATTATTGTTTTTTACGACAGGCGGAATTACGATGATAGGAATACAGATGTTTACATTGCCCGCTCATCAGATGGAGGTGAAACTTTTGAAAACATTAAAATAAGCGAATCGCCTTTTTTACCAAATAACAGCGTGTTTTTTGGCGATTATACAAACATTACTGCTCATGATGGAAAAGTAAGACCGATATGGGCACGGGCCGATGGGACGTCAATGTCAATTTGGGTTGCAATTGTTGATGTATCCACTGATATAGCTGTTTCACGGGAGCAAATGCCTTTCAATCTTGAACAAAATTATCCAAACCCATTTAGCGAATCAACCTACATTTCGTATAAAATTCGCAGACCCTCAGTTGTTACGCTTTCGGTATTTGATGTATTTGGCAGACAGGTTGCTGTTTTAATCAATAACAGAAATATAGAAGCCGGAAAATATATTGAACAGTTTAATGCACGCAATTATAAAATTCCCTCGGGTGTTTATTATTTTACTTTGCAAATTGATAATGTAGTTGAAAAGCAAAAAATGATTCTTGTTGATTAATAAAAAATCACACGAAAATTACTAAGGAGTTTGGATTTTTCTATTTTTGTGAAATATTCCTCCATTTGTTTTCTTTTATGACAAAAGAACTTAGTTTGTTGGTTGACAGTATCAGGGCCCTTGCCAACGATAAGGGCATTGAAGCGGTTACGCTGGAAAAACTTTATAAAAATCCCGATTTTTCAAACGAGCTACTTTCTAAGCACTTTAAGAACAACGATGCGTTAGTTAAAAACATACTTGAAAGTGAGAGAAATAAATTTGAGGTAATTTTTGTTGATCATAATTTTGACGGTTATTTCGATGCTATTGATATATTATTTACAGTTAGCAAGGAAATGGCGGGGAAATTTTATAATCTCAGCCCATCCGTAACACATAAGTA
Source organism: Bacteroidota bacterium (assembly GCA_014382445.1). Lineage (GTDB taxonomy): Bacteria > Bacteroidota > Bacteroidia > Bacteroidales > F082. The sequence goes on along the minus strand of JACNJS010000045.1, from coordinate 222,187 downwards.
TAAAGGCCTGTATCCGGAAATTTACGAAGATCATCTCAAAAAAAGGGTTGATTTTATTTACATGAAAATTCAGGTAAATCTTCAAAAAGGTATCCAGGAGGGCTTATATCGTGATGATGTTAGCATTGAACTTGTTGCCCGCCGTTATATAAGCAGGTTGCTTGACCTTCATAATCCGGAGAATTTCCCTCCCGAAGAATTTTCATTTTCCACATTGTTTATGCAGATGTTCGACAGTTTTGTTACAAGCATTGCCACCGATAAAGGAATTAAATATTACAACGAGAAAAAGAAGGCTACTAAGTTATAAATCGGTGACATTCCTTAGCCCCCAGGCCATGTAAGAGTCTATTTATTTAATCGGTAAACATTAACTCCCATCACATAAATTTCTAATTAAGCTAATGTCAAATTTCTAAATAATGCCAAATTACTAACCCCCAAATCTTCATAATACAATAATGGTTAGGAATTTTAATTTGGGAATTATTTAGATCAATTAGAGTAATTAGAATAATTAGACATTTTATGACTAATACGGGCAATTCGACACTTCTTACTTTTTCACAACCTTCTTCACAATTCTGCTATTTTCCCCGTCTGTAAAAACAGCAATATAGATACCTGTATTTAGCCATCTGAGATTATAGTTTAGCCGGTTTTGTCCTCTGACAATTTTCTTTTCATCCGAGAATACAAGTACGCCACTTATATTCCATATCTCAATTTTGACATCCGTATTTGTTTTTGCCCAAATAGTTAGTTCAAAATCTTCAGCAACCGGATTATTAAATATTATCTCTGTAAATAATGAATGTAGGTGATCAGGTATGCCTAAGGTTTTATCAACTCTAAGTTTGATCAATACCGGAAGGTGGTCGGAATTGCCGTATAAAGTCTCAATTACATTTGATGGAGCGCTCAGGTTTGTTGGCGTGTCGTTAATTGATTTGTTAAAATGAAGCCCATCCTGCCCTATTGCTGTATATGATCCGTCAATATATTCAACATATTCTGAGCCTTGTTTAATTTTATCCGAAATTAAAATAAAATCAAACCTGTCGTCCATCCCTCCCGTAGAAGCACAGCCACTTGAACTTGCATGAGTGGATTGTGTATGAACAAATCTGTACGAATAATTATTATTCCAGTTTCCGGGTGTGTTTATCGGGTCGTAAAAATTAAGAGTAGGATTAAAATAGTTGGTTAGCAATTGATATCCCGGCTCATTACTGGAGTAAACATTAAAATCGCCCATAAACAAATAATTGTTATTGTCGCTATAGCTATTTAGATAATCCATTGCATTATTAACCATAAACAACCGTTTATCTTCATTGTCAACGCCAGTGCTTGATTTCAGATGGGCAACAACGCAAATTACAAAGGCAGTATCACCCGCTGGCAAATCCTCCGATCTGTAATAAAGCTTATAAAGATCAATATCCCGGATATAACTCTGTATAATCATGTGTGAATGCAATTGTAGTTTATGCGAATTATAATAAAGCATATTAACAATATCGGATTCGGCCACCTTAATAAAGTTAGCTTTTTTATAATGCGTTATGCCGTTTATATTCAGGTCGTTATCTAACAGTCGTTGTTGTATAGCCAGTGATGGTGAAATTTCATTTACAGTAAAAATATCGGGTTTAACATAATCGATTATCGTTCTTATATACTCATCCTTTTCATTTATGTTGTTATTAATTGTGGTGCAGTAGTCAGTATAATTTCCATAATTAAGAAGGTTATAATGCATAACTGTTAAAGTATCCTGCGCAAACAGAGTAGTGGCAGCAAAAAGAAATATCGTCAGTATAATTTTACTCTTCATTAAACAATTTTTAACAGGTTATCTCAATCTGAAAAACAGATATGAAAATTACAAAAAGCAAAAGTATCAAATTGAGTGTAACAAGACGTAGTTTTTGCATTGACTCAAATTTTTACACTAATTTTGTGTGTACTAATCTGAAAAACTGATCATGATGAAATTTTTACTTCGCTTAACCCTGGCCGGTATTATTTTTTTAGCCGGAAATTCGTGTTCAAAAAAATTTATGGTAATTGACTCACCTGTCAAGCAGCCCGAAGCAAGGATAGTTAAAAACCGGCCTGAAGTTGCCCTTGTGCTTGGTGGCGGTGCTTTTCATGGCATGGCTCATATTGGTGTAATTAAAGTACTTGAAGACGAAGGAATACCTATTGATTTAATTGTTGGCACCAGTGCCGGCAGCATGGTAGGTGCTCTATATGCTGAGAATCCACACATAGATTCGTTAATACCATTGGCAATGTCAACAACTACCGGAAATGTTTTTGATTTTTCGCTTTTCAGGTCACGAGAGGGTTTTATATCGGGCAAACGTCTTCAAAAATATATTAATAATATAATTAAAGTTCAAAACATTGAAGAAACGGAGATCCCTTTTGTTGCCGTAACTACCGATATTGAATTGGGGCTTACTGTCGCCCTGAAAGCAGGCCCCATAGCCCCATCAGTTAATGCATCATGTGCGATACCCGGAATATTTGAACCCTTAAAAATGTACGGGACCACCTTTGTTGATGGCGGAGTACTGGATAACATAGCCACTGATATTGCCCTGGAATATAATCCTCGGTATATCATTGCAGTTAATATTATGCAGTTTGACACAATCGCCGAATTAAAAAACTACACTAAGGTATTTGAACGTGCGTTTAATATTGCATCGCACAAGCTTACATCAGAAAAACTTAAGCTTGCCGATATTGTTATAACACCAGATCTCAAAGGTATCCCCCTATTAATCGGGAATGAAAAAAGCAATGAAAAAATGTTTCAATTAGGAATTAATGCCGCCAAAAAAGCGTTACCGGAGATTAAAAAGATGCTGGAGGAAAGGGGAGTCATGATTAAACAGGATTGAGGTATAGGAGTATAAGGTATAGGGTATAAGGAAATAGGGGTATAAGGGTATATTAAGTACTACTGATCCTGCCTGATTTGTTCGTTTTTTTATAAGCCAGTTTAAAAGCAAACAGTAGATATTACTCCCCTATACCTTTATACCCCCTATACCCTAATACCCCTCTTCTTTAAAATACCTATCCAGCAGCAGTTGAGCAACTTCATACGGATTGATTTCCCCTTTGTAGATTTGGTTTTTATATTCCTTTATTAGTTTCTTAATTTCCGGCTTACCATAAAAGCTGGTTCTCAGGTTTTCTTCTATAGTGTCATTAAAAACCATCACAGCTTGTTCCCTTCGGTTATTTTCAAAAAAACCATTATTTTTTGTCAGGCTTAAAAACTCCCTTGTCTTCTCCCAAACTTCTTTAATTCCTTTGTTTTTAATAGCCGAGGCAGTTAGAACTTCAGGTGCCCAGCCATTTGGTAAAGCAGGAAACAGATGAAGTGCATTTTTATAGATTGAGGCCGCCAGCTCAGCTCTTTTTATATTGTCGCCATCAGCCTTGTTAATAACTACTAAATCAGCCATTTCCATAATACCACGCTTTATACCCTGTAGCTCATCTCCCCCCCCTGCGAGCATTAGTAACAGGAAAAAGTCGACCAAATGCGAAACCTCAGTTTCCGATTGTCCAACGCCTACGGTTTCAACCATAATAATGTTGAAGCCGGCTGCTTCGCAAAGAATGAGTGCTTCACGGGTAGCACGTGCCACTCCTCCCAATGTGCCCTTACTTGCCGAAGGTCGGATGAATGCATGAGGGTTTATGCTCAAAATCTCCATCCGGGTTTTATCTCCAAGGATACTTCCTTTAGTGCGTTTACTGCTTGGGTCGATAGCCAGTACGGCAACTTTTTTGCCTTCAGCAATCAGGTTCATCCCAAAGGTTTCGATGAATGTGCTTTTTCCGACCCCCGGAACTCCTGAAATTCCAATGCGAACTGAACTACCGGAATAAGGCAGGCATCGTTGAATTAAATCCCGCGAGGCCGGCATATCTTCAGGCAAATCACTTTCGATTAAGGTAATACCGCGACTAAGCAGGGTGCGATCACCGGTTATTATGCCATGAAATATAATGTCGGGCAACAAGTTTTCTTTCTTAAAACGACCAATCTCTGATGTTAGCTTTGGATTAATTTGAGAGGGCTGCTCAATGCCCTTCTGTACATTTAATGCCGAATCGATATTATGATGTTTCTTTTTTGACATTTTTAACGTCTGATTGCTAACAAACAGGAATATAACTATGCAAATATAAACAGACTGGTGAAATTTATGTGAGATATCGTTTTTATTCTTTAATTTCGTAAAGTTAACCCCTAAAAAAATTAATATGAAAACAAGAGAATTAAGAAGTATTGTATTATTGATAGTAATGTTAGTCGCAATAAGTTCTGTCGCCCAGTTTGTGACACCTGTTTCATCTATCACGGGTCAGGCTGAAGTAACCACTGTGGATGGGAAAATGTATTCAGGCAAATTAAAAAATGCTATTTGGGGGCCAACCGGCATGACGAGCTTCAAATTACTTGATGAATCAGGAGTAGACATGAAATTAAAAGCTGCAGAAGTTGAACAACTAAAAATAAAAGTTGATGGACTGGCTAAAATGGAAATTATTGCCGAACAATCAAGTAATATTAAAAAACTGGCAAAGTCAAATTTTAAAGAAGTTGTTGACAGGGAACATATCTATTGGCAAAGAGTTAAACTTCCCGGCAAAGAAAAATATTTACTCCTACAGTTGTTAAATCCCGGTTTCGATGAGCTGCTTCAAGTTTATGAAATACCAAATGCAAAAAGTGGCGAACTTTCGGTTGACGGCATCGGTGTTTCAGGGGGTATGGCAACAGCTTATTATGTTGTTAAAAACGGCAATACCTTAAAAATTACCAAGAAACAATTTAAAAAAGAGGACTTTAAACTTTTGTTTGGCGATTGTAAGAAAATGATGGATGAAGTTGAGCCGGATTTCAAGGAATTTGCCCTCCAGGTTTTTCTTTACGACGACATTTGTAAATAGGCATATTCCTCTTCGATTATTTGGTTAATGCCAAAATTTTATGGAAGACCTCATTGTTTTGAAATACTCCCTTAAAATTTTCTGCACCCGGTCCCCATGCAAGCACCGGAATTAATGTAGCCGAATGACCGTCCGTTGCAAAAACAGGCTTCATAATACTGTAATCACTCCCATCAGGTGCAAGAGTAAAGCCGCCGGTTTCGTGATCGGCCAGCACTATAACAAGTGTGTTTTGGTTTTTTTCAGCAAAATCCAATGCCACTCCCACGGTACTGTCAAAATCAAGGAGTTCGGCTATCAGATAATCTGCATTGTTATCATGCCCTGCCCAGTCGATTTGTGAGCCTTCAACCATCAGGAAAAAGTTTTCGGGTTTTTGACTAAAGTAATTCAACGCAAGTTTTGTGTACTCAAGCAGAAAATCACCTCTGCCTTCAAGCATGGTTGGCATCCCGTCGGAGGCAAGGAGAAAACCATATTTGCTATCAGCCTCAGTCGTTACCAAATCATTTTCTGGATTAATCACATAATCATTATCTATCAGTTTTTTAATCAGGCTAATACTGTCTTTTCTATTGCTGAAATAAGACGTTCCGCCCCCTGCAAAAAAATCAATATCTGATTCAACAAGTTGCTCAGCAATTTCATCCTGCATCCCTCTATTCACTACGTGAGCATAAAAACAAGCAGGTGTGGCATGTGTTACGGATGAAGTTGAAATAACGCCCGTATTATAATTCTTTTCTGACAGTATTTCAACAATATTTGGGATTGAAACCGAATCGGAATTTACCCCAACGGCACCATTGTAAGTTTTCTCACCGCACGAGAAGGCCGTACCGCCTGCAGACGAATCTGTGATTTTGTGTTTAATGGATGAGGTATTAATAAACCCGATCTCCTTAAACCTATCAAAGTTTGATTTACCATTTCCATAGTAGAAAGCAGCACTTAGCTGGCTTAGCCCCATTCCATCACCTATTAATAAAATTATATTGGGTCCGTTGGGTATGCCTTTCTTCTCAATATGCTTTTCTGTATTACATGACATTATTGCTAAAGGAACCAGCAAAAGCAGATATATTTTTAAAATTAGTTTCATTTGAATAAAATTAGTTTGAAATCGAATAACCTGAAATTTAAAATTGCAAATAACCGAAAATTATCAAAACAATGATTTAATGAAAAATAACTCATTTGATAAATTTGTAGTTTTCAACCCGCTGAAAGTTTTCCCCCCCTCTTCTTAACCTTCGCCTGAAGCTTGGGTGAATGAGGCGAGGGAAATCCATTCAGCGGGTTTTTAGCTAAACCAGACCCGCTAATAAACCAGACCCGCTAAGTCGCCTTGGACTAAGCGGGTCGAAGGATCAAATACTCTGTTTCAAGGTCCTTGCGGATTATTATACAATCCCCAGGAAATTATATCTTTGGTCGTTTCTTTTTGATTAAGATTCGTAATGTAATCTACAAGATATCATCGTTTAAGCCCTATGGAACAGAATCATTCACACGCAGTCTCAGGCAAAAATATCGGGATTACAGTTATGCTTAACATCATAATCACAATTGCACAAGTTGTGGGAGGAATGATTTCGGGTAGTGTAGCCTTGTTATCAGATGCACTTCATAATTTTAGCGATGTGATTTCGCTGTTGCTGAGTTATTTCACTAATCGTTTGTCAAAGAGAAAATCAACAATAAAACAAACTTATGGTTTTAAACGGGGCGAAATTCTATCCGCTTTTATAAACTCCGTTACTTTAATTGCAATAGCATTATTTTTAATTGTTGAAGCAGTTGAACGATATTTGAATCCCGAACCTGTTAAGGCTGATCTGGTTATATATTTCGCACTTGGCAGTATCGTTTTCAACTTCATAAGCGTATTACTGCTGCACAAGGATGCTAAAGACAGCATGAATATTAAATCGGCTTATTTGCATTTATTGACCGATGTGATGACTTCAGTAGCAGTAATGATAGGCGGAATATTGATGAAGTATTTTGAGATATACCGAATCGACAGCATTCTTTCAGTTGTCATTGCAGCATATTTGATTTTTTCCAGTTATAAACTACTGCTTGCCTCAATGAAAATCCTGATGCAATTTACACCGGCAGATGTTGATGTAACGGATATATGTATTCAGATAGGCAGTTTTATAGAAATTAAAAATATCCATCACGTTCATTTATGGCAATTAAACGATAAGGATTTGTTTTTTGAAGCACATATCGATCTTAAAAAAAATATTTCAATTAGTGAATTTCAGGATGTGCTGATAAAAATTGAGGATATATTAAATAAGCATAAAATATACCACTTTAACATTCAACCCGAATACAGTAGGGAGGATAATAAAAACCTTATTATTCAACATTAATGTATGCAGTAACAAAATCAGTTAATAAAAAATCAAATAATTATGCATGAAGCTATGATCGAAATAATTAATGGGATGTTGGCTCCGGGGATTATGATCTCTGCTTGCGGACTTTTATTACTGGGTATGAATAATAAATACTCACTTGTGGTTAACCGTATAAGAACATTAGATGGTGAGTTCAGGGAATTGGAGAAGGATCATAATGAGCGAAGAAAAAGCATACTAATCCAGCTTCCGTTATTAATTAAGCGAATGCGATTAATCCGAAATGCCGTATGGTTTTATACTATTGCAATAGCCATGTTTATTTTCTCTATCATCACAATTGGAATATATTTCTTTACCGGAAAAACTCTTGTTGCAAGCATTGTGGCATTTGCAATTTTTATAATTGCTTTACTGGCAGTATTTGCGGGAATTATTCATGCTGCAAAAGAAGTACGGCTGGGCTATAGTATTATTAAGATAGAAGCAAAAACTATTATTTAGCGGATACTTAAACATTAAAAAGCAGTAATTTTGCCCTGAAAACATTTCCATCTCTCTCCGTAGCTCAGTTGGCAGAGCAGCTGACTCTTAATCAGCGGGTCGAAGGTTCGAGCCCTTCCGGGGAGACTTTTTTTAGTCCGCTTTTCACTAGGGTTGTTTTATAGTCCTTGAAATTTAAATGGCTGTGCATCTTGAAAATCATTGTCAACATTGCCGGAATAAACTTCACCATTGGTAAGAGTTAGTTTTTTGACAGGAGCATTTTCCCAAAAATCCAATGTATTCAGGTCAACCCAAAATATATTTGGCGTTAATGCACTTTCAAAATAGTACGTTTTATTTTTTTGGTCTGCTACTGTTCTCCATCTCGTACTTGAAATATTTGGCTGATCGGGTGTTGAAATTCCAAATGGAACAGAGCAGTTTCTGATTACACCGAACATGCTGGCCAAGGCATTTTTTATATCGTCAGTCTGAGGAATTGCATTCACGTAAAATGAAGCTCTGGCAAATCTGTCTGCTGCTCTATTAGTACCGGGCAGCATTGTGGTTCCACCTATTTCTTTCCAGTATTCGTTTAATGCCAGTTGCTTCTCAAATGTGGGAGAATTAGTCATTACTTGATAAGATTTGTCATGATGGATCACCAGTTTTCCTTCAATGTATTCAAAAATGGCATTGTCGCCCAGAGTGTCTGAAATAGCCAGATGAAGTGTTGCAAGTCGATTGGTGCCCGGTATATCATTTGAAACAATAGTAAAGTTTTCTTTGGACAGTTCTGCAACGGCTTCATTAACTGTCTGAAAATTATCCAGTACATATTGTGTCCAGGCGGCGACCGTTAGTCCTGGTTTTGTTCCGTCATATTCAGGATATTCTGATTCAACTAACCAAAGTAAGTTAGCCACAAGGCCTTTTTCATTCATGCCATCAGTGCTGGAGATATCATAGCCGGATGTAATAACGCTTCCGTATTTTGATTTCCATTTCAACGAATTCGCGCCAGCTTCGCCACTGCGTTCCATTCCCCTCGGGAAAAGCCATATATTACTCATAATGTCATCTTTCCAATCCATAGATCTTGCTGTGATTATCGTCCCATTAGGGCCCTGGTAAACAACCCTTGTACAGGCGATTGAATCATGCGTTTGTGCAAAAACCATGATTGCTACGAATAGGATTGCTGAGACACATTTTATTTTTATGTTCATATTTTCAAGAGGTTGGTTAGTAAAATTGTTTTGAAGGGGTAAAGATAATTATATATCGAGAATAATTTCACTTTTAAAAACCCGTTGTTTGCAATATGGAAGCGACAGGATTAAACGTTAAATTTGCAATCGAAAAAAATTACACTTTGTCTTTTACTAAATTAATTTAAATGAATTATTTATCACCAACATATTATTTCGATTTTGAAACCGAAGGAATTCAAAAGCTTATTAAGGAATTTAAAACCGATGCGCTTTCATCAAAAGAAAAAGCCAAACTATTATATCTTAAAATCCGTGATGGCTGGAGGTATAACCCTTATTACATTAGCTTCTCCACGGAAAAATATAAAGCAAGTATCATTTGTGAAAAAAGTGAAGGACACTGTATTGAGAAATCTATATTGTTAACTGCCTGCCTGCGTGGATTACAAATACCGGCCAGGATTCACTTTGCAAAAGTGAAAAATCATATTGGCGTAGAACGATTCATGGAAAAGTTCGGCACCAATGAAATGACGCCTCATGGAATGGTAGATGTTTTTCTGGAAGGAAAATGGCTTAAAGTATCCCCTGCTTTTAATAAAGAATTATGCCAAAAAAGCAATGTTGCCACTCTGGATTTCGACGGCGAAAATGATTCGATATTTCACGAATTCGACAATTCAGGTAATCTGTTTATGAAATATATTGAAGATTATGGACATTTTGAAGATGTTCCAACGGAATTTATTTTTAATACTTTTAAAGAAAATTATCCACAAATCATGGAGCGGTCTAAAGGCTTAACTGAAATTAGGATATAATTATAAGTATGGGAAAAATCAAAATCAACGACAAACTTTCACTAATTACCAACCACCGGAATACAAAAATAGTGATGAATTAAACCGGCAACAAATAATTATCTTTGTCGCAGTAAAAACATTAATATATGAACCCATTTGAAGGCAATATCGCAACTAAATTACCTCAAACCGGCACATCAATTTTTGCTGTTATGTCGGGGTTGGCAAATGAATATAAGGCTGTTAACTTAAGTCAGGGATTCCCCGATTTTCCAATATCGAAAGAGCTGATTGGTCTGGTAGTTCACTTCATGAAAAAGGGATACAACCAATATGCACCCATGCCCGGTGTTGCACCTTTGCGGATGGCGTTATCGAAGATGTTTAAAGAAAACTATGGAGCAAGTTATGATGCTGATAAAGAAATAACAATTACGGCAGGGGCTACACAGGCAATTTTCACCGCAATTTCAGCTTTTATATCAAAAGGTGATGAGGCTATTATTTTTGAGCCCGCATATGATTGTTACGCCCCATCGGTAACTGTTAACGGCGGTTTGGTTAAATATGCACGGCTGCAATTTCCAGATTACAGTATTAACTGGGATGAGCTGCCCATGAATATCTCAAGTAACACAAAAATGATTATTATCAATTCGCCACATAATCCAACCGGAAGCGTAATTAGCGAAGATGATATGATCAGGCTTGAAAGACTTATCCATGGCAGAGATATTATTGTGATAAGCGATGAAGTTTATGAGCACCTGATTTTTGATGGGTTACAGCATCAAAGCGCAGCACGTTTTCCTGAATTAGCATCAAAAACAATTGTTGTTGGTTCGTTTGGAAAAACATTTCACACTACCGGATGGAAAACAGGCTTTGTGCTTGCTCCTGAAAAAATTATGGCCGAGTTCCGCAAGGTTCATCAGTTTGTTGTTTTTGCAGTAAACACCCCCATCCAATATGCTGTTGCCGAATATTTAACAAATCCAAATAATTATTTGTCACTTGGAGATTTCTACCAACAAAAGCGTGACTTTTTTCTGTCTGAAATTAGTGGTTCACGGTTTAAGCCTCTTTCATGTTATGGTACTTATTTTCAGCTGCTTGATTATAGCAGTATTTCCGATGTACCCGAAATGGATATGGCAGTCAGGCTGGTAAAAGAATTCGGCATCGCTGCTGTTCCGGTATCTTCTTTTTACAGAACTCATGAAAATAATCGCACGTTGCGATTTTGTTTTGCCAAGCAGGAATTAACACTTAAAAATGCAGGGGAAATATTATGCAAGATTTAAATATACTTGCCCTACAGGCTGATTTGTTTTGGGAGAACCCCGAAAAAAATCGTGCTGCATTTGAAAAACGAATTGAAAGAGAGTTTAATTCACATCACTTAATTATACTACCCGAAACATTCACAACGGGCTTCCCTGTTGATCCTTACAGGTTTTCTGAAAATATTGACGGGCCAACCGTAAAATGGATGCGCCAAATATCTGCTAAATATAACTCTGTAATCATTGGCACGTTACTTATTAATACTGATGATAAGTATGCTAACACCCTTGTTTGGATGTATCCTGATGGCAGCTTTAAGTTCTACAAAAAGCGTCATGTTTTTTCGATGGGTGGTGAACATGAAAAGATAACTGCAGGCAGCGAAAAATTGATTATTAATTACATGGGCTGGAAAATACGGCCAATGATTTGTTACGATTTACGTTTCCCGGTATGGTGCAAAAACAACTTTGACTTAAAAAGGGGCTTCGAATATGATATGGCAATATACGTTTCCAACTGGCCTGCTGTAAGAAGTTATCCATGGAAAACCCTTCTTCTTGCCCGGGCAATCGAAAACCAGGCATATGTAATTGGTTTAAACCGGGTTGGTACTGATGGCCCCGGGAACAAATATAGCGGCGATTCGATGATAGTTGACGCAAAAGGTGTAGTAATTAAGGCAGGAACTGAAAGCAAGGAAGAAGCCCTGTCAATTAAATTATCATATAGTAGTTTGATTGATTTCAGAAATAAATTTAATGTTGGCCTCGACTGGGATAAATTTACAATTGAGTAGCCATCCTAAAACCGGCTCAGCTACCCTTTAAAAGCTTGTAATTGCTGCAATCTTTTATAAGCACCGTCCAACAAAATAAGTTCTTCATGAGTTCCCCGTTCAACTATTTCACCTTTTTTAATAACTATTATCTCATCGGCATGTTGTACTGTTGACAACCTGTGCGCAATAACCACTGTTGTGCGGTCTTTCATAATATTTGTTAACGCATTTTGAACAAGCTTTTCCGACTCGGTATCTAATGATGATGTGGCTTCGTCAAGTATCAATATTGGGGGGTTAGCCAATACCGCCCTGGCGATGCTAATCCGTTGCCGTTGCCCGCCCGAAAGTTTCATGCCTCGGTCGCCAATATTTGTTTGGTAGCCATTTTCTGTTTTCAAAATAAACTCATCGGCATTTGCTATCCTTGCTGCTTCAACAACATCACTTTCGGACACATTCTTTTTCCCGAAAGCAATATTGTTAAAAATGCTGTCGTTAAACAATATGCTCTCCTGCGATACAATTCCCATCAGCCCCCTGACATCATCTATTTTCAGATCTTTTATGTTTATTCCGTCAATTAGCAACTCTCCCTCATCTACATCATAAAATCTCGGTAAAAGGTCGGCCATGGTCGATTTACCCCCGCCCGATTCGCCAACAAGAGCAATAATCTTTCCTTTTTCTATTCTCAGATTTACGTTTTTAAGTACGTAAATATTCTCATACTTAAAACTTACATTTTTATATTCTATTTCCTTTTCTAACGACTTTATTGGCAATGCGTCAGGTTTTTCCATTATAAGCTCCTCTGCATCAAGAACCTCAAAAATCCTTTCGGCCGAAGCTATTCCCTTTTGAATGCTATAGAAACCCTGGGCAAAGGTTTTGGCAGGTGGAATTATCTGCGAAAAAACAACAATGTAAGTAATAAAATCTGCCGCCTGAATGGTAGGATTGTCCGACAAAACCATTTTGCCTCCAAACCACAATACTATAATTATTACCACCGATGATAAGAACTCACTTAATGGCGACGACAAATCGCGGCGTCGATAAATCCAGGTAAGTAATTTTGAATAATCATCGTTTGAATCCCTGAACTTTTCATTGGAATATTCAATGGCATTAAAGGCTTTTATTATCCTTAGCCCCGATATTGATTCTTCAATGGTTGAAAGAAGGCCGGCAAATTTCGTCATTCCTATCTTCGATTGTTTACGCAGGCTTTTGCCAATTCGTCCAATAATAAAACCTGTAATTGGAAGGATTATCAACACGAATAAAGTAAGTGTTGGACTCATACTAACCATAAAGATAAAGTATGCAATTATCGTTATCGGGTCACGCACAATCATCTCCAAATAATTCATTATCGAAACTTCAACCTCCTGAACATCGGTGGTTACCCTGGCAATAATATCACCTTTTTTGTGCTTTGAAAAAAATGAAAGCGGAAGTATCAATAATTTGAAGTAAATGTCGTTCCGCATTCCTTTAATTGCGCCAACACGTACATTAGCCATGTAATACATTGCAAAAAAACGGGCAAAATTTCTGCAAAAGAAAGCAACCATTAATACGATACAGATATATACCAAGGCCTGAATTTTACCACTGGTAATTATCACCTGGCTGATCTGGAAATTTAAGTAATCGAGTAACGACTTTGTGTTAAACACGAGCTCGGGCTTTTCGGTTAACAGGTCATTAATACCAAACAGCAAGTTTAAAAACGGAATGAGTAAGGCAAATGAGAAAAGCGAAAAAACGATTGTTAGCAGGTTAAAAATTACATTTAATCCGGCATAACCGTAATATGGTTTAATATAGGCAAGTACTCTGTAAAATTTCTTCATTATAAACTATGAAAATATTAATGCGTTTTTGCAAATATACATAGATGACATTAATAACCTGTAACTGATAATTATATTGTACTTTTGCGATTCAAAATCCAAAATGTAAATGAAAAAAATAGTGCTTCTTTATTGGGGTAAAGGGGGAAATGTAGAAAATACAGCCCATGAGGTTTACAAGATGTTTGACTCACACATTATTGACATGTTTGACCTTGTTAGTTTCGATATTAGGACAATCGAAAACTACGATTTGATGATACTCGGGCACTCGACTATTGGTGCCGAAAACTGGGAAGATGCCGTGGCCGACAATGAATGGAACCGTTTTTTCAGAAAGATTGAAAGCAAAGGCGGTTGTAGTATTAGTGCCGCTTCTTTCGGGCTGGGCGATCAGGTTCTATATCCCGACAACTTTGTTGACGGACTTGGAATATACAAAGACGAAATGGACAAACTAAACATCAGTACTATTGGCAGCTGGCCATCGGATGGTTATAACTTTACCGATTCGGACGGTGAAAAAGACGGTTTCTTTTACGGACTTGCTCTCGATGTTGACAATGAACCCGAACTAAGTGAAGATCGAATTAAAGAATGGACAGATAAGATTAAAAAAGAAATAGGTATTTAATTATTCTTACAATATGAATATATTAAAAATTACTGCCATATGTGCATTAACATATCTAACTGTTTTTAACCTGGTGGCTCAGCAGGTGCCGGACACAATTTCTACATTTACTACTGACTCAACAGTAATTATTGTTGAAGTTGAAGTTAACGAAACCCCATCATTAACTGACATTAACATTGACACAATCGGGGCATTTGAATTATTAATAAAAGATTCGCAGGTGCTTACTACATTAGATAGTCTGCTTTATGTAAAATTTTATAGTCGGCCTTTCTTCAGTGCAAACACATCCGCAAATGACTTCATGAAATTTAATACGGGGGATATACCCACATATCATGATTCGATATATGAGCAAAAAATTGAAGCCCTAAATCGCGAAACGCCAATTGAGCTTACTTATAATAAAGAAGTTAAGAGTTTTATTAATCTTTACGCAGTTAGAAAAAGAGAGCTTACTGCTAAAATGCTGGGTCTCGCCGAAATATATTTTCCTATGTTTGAAGAGGTGTTGGATAAATATAACATGCCCATCGAGATTAAATATCTTGCAATTGTTGAATCGGCATTAAACCCATCGGCAGGTTCGCATATGGGAGCGAAAGGATTGTGGCAGTTTATGTATGGCACAGGAAAAGTATATGGGCTTAAAGTAACCTCGCTGGTTGACGACAGGTACGACCCATATAAATCAACGGTAGCTGCCTGTGAACACCTAAGTGATTTGTACGATATTTATAATGACTGGTCGCTGGCACTGGCTGCTTATAATTCTGGGGCAGGAAATGTTAACAGGGCAATCCGCCGCGCAGGTGGTACGAAAAATTATTGGGCTGTGTGGCCATTTCTTCCAAGGGAAACTCGTGGATATGTTCCTGCATTTATTGCCATCAACTATGTTATGAATCATGCTGCTGAACACAATATTTCACCTATGCTCCCCGGGGTTTTTCATTACGATATCGATACGGTAACAATTAATGATGTGCTTGCTTTCGATCAGCTTAACGAAATGCTTGGCATCCCAATTGATGAACTTAAATTCCTGAACCCTCAGTTCAAGAAAAACATTATTCCTGCAACTGCAGATAAAAACTATACTATAAGGATACCGCGCAAATATGTTGGTGATTACCTTAATAATGAGCAGCAATTATATGCCTATAAAACACACAAAGGCATTAAACGCGACCTGCTGCTTGAAGAGGTTAAAAAAGCGAAAGATAGAAATATTCATATTGTTAGAAGCGGCGAAAGTCTCGGTCTTATAGCTAAACGAAACAATATATACGTTAATCAGATAAAAGCGTGGAATAACCTTAAAAGTAATACAATTTATCCCGGACAAAAATTAGTGTTGTTTGGTTCGGGAAGCTATGAGTATTATCAACATACATCAACTCCTGTAATGCGATCTTTAGAAAAATCGACTCATCTTGTTAAAAACGGAGAAAATTTAGGTTTAATTGCTAAAAAATATCAATGTACAGTAACCGATCTCCAAGAATGGAATAACCTGAGAAATTCAATTATATTTCCAAAACAAGAACTGATTGTTTACAAACCTGCCGAAAAAACCAGCAGCTCGGTGCAAGAAGGAAAATATCTTTATCACGTGGTGCGCAAAGGCGATACTTTATGGGATATTGCCAAGGAATATGATGGCGTTACTGTTGACAAGATCAAATCGTTAAACAATTTTAGCAACAACAATCGTATTAAACCAGGCCAAAAAATTAAAATTGCTGTTGTAAGTTGATCGCAATATTCTTCACTTTAAGTAGTTATATAATAGCATCTTTAAATATAAGTGAAGAGTTAAATATATGAGAATAACAATGAAAATATACGGATTATTAGGCTTGTTTGTTTTATTACTGTCAATAATTTCCTTGTCGTCGTGTGATAGTAATAAAAAACGATCGGAACTACCCCGCTCAATAGGGAACACATCAGAGGTACTAATTGTTTTACAAAACGAGCAACAATGGGATAATTTAATTGGCCAATCTATTAAAAGCCAACTAGAGCTGGAATATTATGGCCTATCACAAGTGGAGCCCATTTTCGATTTGGCCCATATCACAATTAACAACTTTTCAGATATGTTTAAAAAGCATAGAAACATTCTGATAATTAATATTGATAAAAATTCCACATCCACAAAAGTAGAGTCGTATAAAGATAACTGGGCTGGCCCTCAGCGGGTGATTAAAATCACTTCACCTTCTGCAACATCATTTGCAGACGATTTTCCAAAGTATGCTGATGGTATTATTAAGGATTATAATGAAGCCGAAAGGAGCAGAATCTTATCAGTATTTCGCCCAGGTTCAAAAAACAAAGTGCTTAATGAAGTTCGCAAAGCGTTTAATCTCGACATTATAATTCCTCAGGGTTTTTATGTAGCCAAAACCGAGCCCGGATTTATGTGGATAAGAAAAGAGGTCACGGATTATAGCCAGGGAATTATAATTATTTCGGAGCCATATGTCGACGAAAAACAATTTTCCTTAAACTCAATTGTTGCCCGTACAAACCGCGATTTAAAGCAGTCTGTTCCTGGTGAATCCGAAGGATCATATATGGCAATAGATAGCGAGTTTATTTCACCGGTTACTAAACAGGTTGAAAATTTTACTTCAGAGTATACAATTGAGATGCGTGGAGTTTGGAGTGTTGAAAACGATTTTATGGGTGGTCCCTTTGTTAGCTATACTTTTGTCGATCCTGGCAAAAATCGAATTAATACAATAGTTGGTTATGTTTATCATCCTAACAAGAAGAAACGAAATTTACTCCGTCAGCTTGAAGCAATTATTTATTCTGTAGAATTCAGAAATTTGTAATTATTTAACAATCTCATAATAAAGGGAAACCCTTTTATTATTAATTTTACCACTGTTATGGAAGATGAAAAATTCAAACACGATCTTGACGAACTGTTCAAGCTGTTTAAGAAGCTTGTTGAAACTCAATCGCTGGAAGATGTTCCCGGAGTTGATGGCATGATGCTGAAACAATTTCAGTTTTTTTTTAGTAATTATGAAAACATGAAAGACCAAATAGGAACTCAGCTACAAGGGCAGTTTGGTGAACCCGTAAAACAAATGATTAGCGATTTGGTTAAGCAACTCAGAGAACAATTAGGGGAAGATGAATTTGTAAATCTCGATCCGGATGAGCCTGTGTTAAAAATAGACTCACCTTCACAATCTGTTGGGGATATTGACAAATTACTTAAAAATCCCAATCTTACAGAAGATCAGATTAACGAACTGCTTGATAGAAGAGCTGAATTAATTTAAATTATAAAATAGGGTCGTTGGCAAGCTTCAATCTAAAAGCCTCCATTAAAAAATATCTGGCTAAAAAAAAGTGGTACAGCATCCTTTCGGATGCTGTTTTTATTATTCTTATTGTCCTCTTAATCATTCCTTCTACAAGAACAGAAGTTGCATCATTTTTTATTCAGATTACGTCCTTGCCCCCATCTACTTTAGATAGCGATGAACAATTTAAAATAAACAATCAAACAAAGTTGTGGCAAATTTATGATATGGAAGGACGGCACGTTTCTTTTGCTTCGCTCAATGATAAACCCGTATTTTTAAACTTTTGGGCCACTTGGTGTCCTCCATGCGTTGCCGAATTGCCCGGAATTGCTGATCTCTATAAAAAATACAATAAAGAGGTTAATTTTATTATTGTAAGCGATGAAAACCCCGATAAGGTGCAAGCATTTGTTATAAAAAACAACCTTGACAGTTTACCTTTTTATCAAAATAAATCAGTGCCATCCGATTTTAAGAGCCAGAGCATACCAACAACATTTATTATTGATAAAGAAGGGGTTGTTGTTGTTATCAAAAAGGGAGCCGCACGTTGGAATTCAGGCCGTATTCAGACTGTAATTGACCAATTAATTTCTAAACAGAACGGTTAAACTTTAACTAATTTATATTGTACAACTTATTTAAAAACCTTCAGGCAATCTAAAAACGAAACAATCTAATCATCGACTTTTATTAACAATTGAATTAAGTATATTTGCAAAAAATTAATAAGATGAAGAATCTAAAAACTATATTTTCAGCTCTACTAGTTTTCCTTTTAATTGGAAATTCATTTTCACAAGTAATTAGTGAAGATGCAAAGAGAAAAATTACTGTTGGTGCCGACTTTTTCACTGATTTTTGGTTGGGCACCCCTGAGGACATGAAGTTGCGGGCGATAAATCAGGGATTTAATGCTTTTGCGATGTATAATTTTGAATTAGGAAAAGGCAACACTTTATTTGCTGCCGGCCTCGGCATTGATAATCATAATATGTACAGCGACAGCCGGATAGAAAATATTAACGGCGATACTATTAAATTTGCACCTATAGCCGATGATTATACAAGAAGCAAAATTAACTTAACGTATTTAACCGCTCCATTGGAACTAAAAATAAGGTTAAAAAGTGGAATTAAATTTGGTGCAGGAGTTAAAATCCGATATTTAATCAGCAGCAAAGACAAGTACGTCGGACACCTCCCCGGTGAAGACAGCAGAATAAATATCACACGAAAAACAATTGCTAATACTGAGGATTGGGCCTATGGTTTTACTTTTCGTTTCGGATATAAATCCATTAATTTATTTGGCTATTATCAGATATCCGATATTTTTCAAAAAGGACTTGGTCCGGAAATGTATCCTATATCAGTTGGGCTAACACTTACTCCGTTTTAAAAACAACTTGTAAATCAATAAAAAAGGTGAGTTCTAAACAGAAGTCACCTTTTTTATTTTACAGAAGAGTTTTGCTAAATGGTTATGCACAAGCATAAAATTCCGATTTGTCATTAACGTAATCAAATCTATTTACATTAAATTCGGTCCTTATATTTTACTTTTTGTTATTTTCAACGTATAATTACCATAATCACATATTTTTCTGTTGCAGATTGATTCGGAAAATATCATTAATAATGCCAGAAATGGAGATAAAGAAGCCTTTGGTAAGCTTGTTTTGCAGCATCAGCAGTATGCGTTCAACCTTGCTTTCAGAATAGTATGCAATGAAGATGACGCAAAGGATATTGTTCAGGACAGTTTTATTAAAATATGGAAAAACATGAAACTATATCATACTAAAATAAAATTTACAACATGGATGTATAAAATTGTTAGCAATACAGCAATTGACCAACTGCGGTTGAATAAAAAAATGGATATGGTGAATATTGATGATTATAAAGAAAGATATAGGCAGAATAGTGTTAATACTCCTGAAACACTTCTCAGCAATAGAGAAACGGGACAATTGATCAGCTTATACGCTGATACACTTTCTGAAAAACAAAGACTTGTATTTGTACTTAGGGATTTGCAAGGTCTGAAGTCATCAGAAGTAGAAGGCATCCTTGCTTTACCTGAAACAACCGTAAAAAGTAATTTGTACCATGCCAGAAAAGCTATTGGAGAAAAACTACACAAAATTTTATCTTATGAAAGGAGTATCCGATGAAATGTGAGATGATAAAAGAGAAAATAGAGCTAATGATTTTTGAGGACAATAAAAAGCATATAGCAGAAATATCAAGTCATATTGAAAGCTGTGACACATGCCAATCTAATTTTACAGAAAGCATGAGGGCTAAAAATATTATTGGGCAAATGCAAAAAGAACCTGAATTGCATGACCCGGATAATTTAACCAAAAGGATTTTAAGTCGAATTGATGAAATAGACCAAACCCCAAAATCAAAGAATAGTAATCCTAAGATTTATTGGTTGATAAGAAGATCTTTAGCCGTCGCATCAATCAGCCTGATGATAGTTTTTGGAATTGAACAATATATGCAAGTTGATAAAATTTCAAAAATGGAAGAACATGTTTCTTTTATATCCAAGGAACATAAAAATGTCAATTTATACAATATAATAAATTATAACCTTGGGTTTAAGCCTGAATCCTTTAACAAGGCATTTACTAAAGATTTAATTAACGCAAGTCATCTAAATCTTAAAACCAGTATTATTCGCACAAGAGTATCCTCCATGGCAATCAATAAATTGGATAATCAAAGAATTAATCAAATTATGCAAGAGGTATCAGCAAGAATTATTAATAATACAAATTAAGCGAATACCATTAATTTTAGATAGCACACATGAGACCAAAATGTAAAATCGAAAGTCATGAAAACAAAATACATCATATTTAGTTTATTCATTCTGGCTATAACTTTTAGTAGTTGTAGAGAATTAACGATCAGCACCGTGGTTAATAAGGATGGATCGTTCACACGAATTGTTACAATAACAGGAGACTCTGCAGATGTTTTCAAACCACCTAATTTACCATATTCTGTGGATAAAACCTGGGAGAGAGAAGTAGCAAAAGATACTGCTAAGGATAACAATTATATCCTTACTTATACAAAATATTATAAAAACAGTGATCTTATTAACAAGGAAATGAGTCTGGATACAGGCTGGAGAAAAAAAATAAATCGCACTATTAATGTAGGAGAAAATTTTGTATTTTTTTATTCCTACATGCATTATACAGAAACTATTAAGGCTTCAAATCCTTTTACCCTGCTCGATTATAATGATTATATCACCAAAGAGGATCTGCTTTGGTTAGGTGGGAGAAAAATTGCTGTCAGCAGTAGTGATTCAGCTAAAATATCTCAAGCTGAAGATAAGGCCGTGGCTTATTTGCAAGAAGCTATAACGGAGGAAATTATCCACGCATTTAAAATAGGCATTGAACAATTAGACATTCCTGCCATCAATCCTGATCTGGCTGAAAACTATCGGGACAGTATCGCTAAAAAAGTTGATGATTGGAAATTTAATTCTACACTTGACTTCGTCGATGACCTTGCTATATGGACTGATAATGATGATGTTTACAAGCTGAAAGAAATAGATCGTATAGAATTTATGAAATTGGATAGTAAAATACAATTCATTGAAAAAATGCTTGATAATGAAGACTACAAAGTATTAGTTGAGATGCCCGGCCTTTTAACAGAAACAAATTCTCCTTCTACAAATGGAAACATCGTTAGCTGGAATGTAAACACTTATTCATTTCTATTTGAAGATATTACGATGGAAGTAGAATCCAGGGTAATCAATAAATGGATGTTTATCATCGCCGGAATAATACTATTTGCACTAATCGTGCTTACAATATTCAAATCAAGGAAATAAATATGAAAACAATAAAAATACTAAAGTATGTGTCAATGACGTATGGCATTCTTGTAACTTTATTAATGCTACTGGCAATTGTCCCAAAACTCATTGGGGAATTTGCAGAAAAAGGATTGGGATTTCTAATGGAAATTCTAAAATCTTTTAGCAATTGGGATAGTCCAACTGCATTCTTTTTTATATACATCATCGGGTATGCAATTATATGGTGGAAACCTCTTTGGGGATCAATCATAATCATTTTTGCGAGTACTTTATATGTCATTATCGCTGGTTTTGACGGACCACCAATATTTACAATTCCTGCATTTTTAGTAGGTCTTTTCTACTTAATTTATTTGATTGTTTTAAGAAACAATAAAGACAATGAATAACTCTAAATAAAAACTAAAAAACTAAAAAAACTCACAATTCTTTTGGTATTCTTCCTAATATCAATTTCAAGCTATGGAAAAAAGAAGACATACACCCTACACTGACACAACTTTCAATCATATTGAGTTTGCTGAAATTACTTTTGCTTTTCATTCAAAAACGATCATCACTCAATTATAACTAATAATATTTACCATGGTAAGAATTAATTTCATACTAATTATCCTTATAAGTGGGATATTTTTACAGGCACAGGAAAATGATGCGAAAAGCTACACGCAGGACACAGTTTGGTTAAAAACAGGGTTGGCAGTACCATGTCTGATTAATGAAGAAACTTCAGATATTGATTTTATTTATGTTAACTATAAAAATGCTGTAGGTGAAATTGAGCAATCCCGTTTTCCCTGGAAACAGATAGAAACCGCCCATCAAAATTCCATACCCTTTTTTCTGCATTCATCAATCTATCGGATAGAATTAAATGATGGAACAACCCTTACCGGAAAATTGATTGAAGAAAGGGATATAGAAATTGATATTGAATTGGAGGATATTGGTCAGCTCACCATCAAAAGAGCCAAAATAAAAAGTATAATACCATTGGACTCATCCAAAAAAGCAGGTAAATCACTATGGTTTAATAACCCACACGCAACCCGGTTATTATTTGCACCAACAGCTATACCATTAAAACGTGGTGAAGGATATTATCAGAATATATATATTGTTGGTAATATGTTCAATTATGGTGTGTTGGACAACCTTTCATTTGGCGGTGGATTCGATTTTTTAACCATGTTCAGTACAATAGATGATGGTTGGCATCCTATGCTTAACTTCAATATAAAATCCGGATTTCAGGTTGCTGATAATTTTCATGCCGGTGCAGGTGGAATATATGTTACTATACCCGGTGAGGGATCGGCTGGAATAATTTACGGACTTGGAACTGTGGGGTCCTATAACAGTAATTTAACCCTTGGACTCGGGTGGGGATTTGTAGATGGTTCTTTTGAAGCTAAACCATTTATTATGATTGGTGGAATGGCACGAATGTCGGAGAAACTATGGTTTGTGTCAGAAAACTGGATTTCACCTGTTGGTGATGATAATTATTATGTAGTGGTTTCATACGGAATTCGGTTTGCGGCAAAGAGAATTGCGGTTGATCTTGCATTTATTAATAGCAAGGATATTGTGCAAGAAATATTTATTGGAATTCCTTTTGTTGATTTTGTAATAAAACTGGGTAAGTAGTAATACTAAAAAGAAGGATATAACATTAGATTAATCAGGCTTAATAAATAAAATAATGAAACACAAAATCATATTAGGAATGAAAAATATACCAAATCAAATAGTCTACACCAGAGAATACTTTTCCAAATGAAAGCTTCTGTATTTTACACTTTTTTTGTTTGCTGTTTTACTCAGTAATAGTAACATTTTATATGGGCAAAATAAATATTGCTGCTGGTTTTGGATTCCCTGAGTTTTTAAATATTGGTGTACGATATCAATTTAGTCAAAATCAACTGGGTGTCTGTTTTGGAACTTTGCCTGGTCAACACACGAACTTTGCAATTTCAGGTGAATATTTCTATCATTTTGGAGGATTATCTAATTTATCTACTCAACGACCCTGGTATGCTAAGTTAGGTTTTACATACTATCGGGAGGAATCTGAGAAATTTACTCTTACAGATGATTATCTTTCTTTACGAGTTGGTCGGGTTTTCAATATTTCAAAGAAATTAGGAATAATGGTTGATGCTGGTGCTTTTTTCACTGTATATTCTAAAAAAATAAAAAAGGATCCCAATGCTAGTGACTGGAATTTGGAATCTCCGGTATGGCCAAGCTTTGGAATGGGATTATTTTATAGAATTTGGTAAAACAATTTTACAACATGAATCTTAAAACTTAAAAAAAATGAAAAATATATCAATCCTTTTAGCAGTTATACTTATTTCAACTTCCTCTTACGGGAAAGGGAAGAAATATACCTATTTCAACATGACTTTTAATCATATTGAATTTGCCGAAATTACTTTTACCCTTCATAAGAAAACAATGGACACCCTTCAAATAGAAGGGCTTCTGAAACAAATGACAATTATTGACGGGATTCCCTGTTATGGCAACATAAGCTTTCACAAAGATTGGGACCTAAAAAACTTCACCCTTGCCGATGAGTATACTCTTGGTAAATACACATTTCCGAATCCTTCTACCCATATTGTTACAATTATTTGTGCTGAAGGAACTATTTTTGAAATGACCGTTTGTAATCTTGTTGGAGAATTCATCATGAAAAAAGAATTGCAAGGTGGTACGAATCAGATTGACATTAGTTCTTTGTCAAAAGGAATGTATATTATTAAAGTTACAGGAGCTGATTGTACAGTACAGAAAAAACTGATTAAAGAATAATATACTGGGCATAATAAAGGTTATACCCAATACAGGTTTCAGTGGTAAATTGAAAGTAAAAGTAAATAATGAAAATTAGTAATAAACTGTAACGACAGAGCTTTGAAATACATTTTTGGGCAAAGCTAAAACGTTAAATGCATACGCAAAACCAATCATACTGAAAAAATTCCTTTTAATACTAATAGTTTCATTCGTAATTCATGTTCTTCCATTACAACTTTATTCGAAAGAACAAAATCAAGTCATTCAGACAAAAAAATATATTATAACTATAGTTATTATAACAAAAAATACTATAGATGTTGTTTCAAAATATTGGACATCCACCCATATGTAAAACTTCAATCTATGGATCTTAAAAAGTCTGGAATCAAATTTTTCTTTGGGGAAAAAGCTACACTGCAAAAAGGTAAAAAAGTTAACTTGGAATTAGACTTCTTTGCTGGAATTGGTATCCAATACAGAATTAAAAATTTGAGCATTTATGAAAAACGATCTGGTTCTTGCACTTACGCAATTTCTACACTTAATGAGATTAATCCTCCAGAAATCAAGAGTTCAAAAAAATGGAATCAAACAGTAAATATAGGTTTATTAATTTGTATATCATTCAATTAAATGATGTTGTTCAAACGTTGATTATCTAATGGCAGCATCCATTCACTATTCGCCTTTCTAATACCTGTAATGGTCCGGTTTGTAAGGGCCATCAATATTAACACCAAGATAATCAGCTTGATCCTGAGTCATTCTTGTGAGTGTAACACCAATTTTTTCTAAATGCAACCGTGCTACTTCTTCATCAAGATATTTAGGTAGTCGATAAACACCAACTTCATATTCATCTTTTTTATTCCAAAGGTCGATTTGAGCAAGGGTTTGATTCGTGAATGAGTTACTCATTACAAATGATGGATGCCCGGTGGCACAACCGAGATTTACCAACCGTCCTTCAGCCAGCAAGAATATTGAATGTCCGTCAGCAAATGTATACTTGTCAACCTGTGGTTTGATGTTAAGTTTTTCAGTAGCATCTTCAAGTTGTGTAACCTGAATTTCATTATCAAAATGACCAATGTTACAAACAATTGCCTGATCTTTCATATTTGCCATATGTTCAACAGTTACAACATCTTTATTTCCGGTGGTTGTTACAAAAATGTTTCCTTCTTTAACAGCTTCTTCCATGGTTTTTACTTCAAAGCCTTCCATTGCAGCTTGAAGAGCACAAATTGGGTCGATTTCGGTTACAATTACACGGGCACCATACGAGCGCATCGAATGTGCCGATCCTTTACCTACATCACCATAACCTGCAACCACCACCACCTTGCCGGCAAGCATAACATCGGTAGCGCGCTTTATACCATCGGCTAATGATTCACGACATCCATATAAGTTGTCGAATTTCGATTTTGTTACAGAGTCGTTAACATTAATTGCAGGAACTAGCAACTCTCCTTTTTCAAACATCTGATACAAACGATGTACTCCAGTTGTTGTTTCTTCGGAAACACCTTTCCAGTTTTCAACAGCTCTGTGCCATTTTTGTGGATCTTCAGCTAATGTCGATTTTAATATTTTGATGATTTCACCTTCCTCTTCACCGGACGGTTCTTTGTCAAGGATGGATGAATCCTTCTCGGCTGCATAGCCTTTATGTACTAATAGGGTGGCATCTCCACCATCATCAACAATAAGCTGAGGACCTAAGCCATCAGGAAATGACAAGGCTTGTTTTGTGCACCACCAATATTCTTCAAGGGTTTCACCCTTCCATGCAAATACTGGAGTTCCTGTTGCGGCAATAGCGGCAGCAGCATGATCTTGTGTAGAGAAAATATTACAGCTGGCCCATCTAACATCTGCTCCAAGTGCTTTTAGTGTTTCGATAAGTACGGCAGTTTGAATGGTCATATGTAAGGAGCCCATAATGCGTACACCCTGTAATGGCTTTTCAGCAGAAAATTTATTTCGTATTGCCATTAAACCCGGCATTTCTTTTTCTGCAATTTCAATTTCTTTGCGCCCCCAATTGGCTAACGCAATATCTGCAATCTTATATTGCAATGTGTTTTCAACAACAACTTCTGACATATTTATAATTATTAATTATTTTATTTTCTGAATTTTTTGGGCTGCAAAGATAATAATAATTATAGAAATGGGCTAAAATTTGCCGACTACTACACTGTTATTAAATTTTGCCTGCCAATGAGATAAAAAATGGCCTCATGTGATAAAAAAATGTAATTACCTTAAACTATATGATACTTCCAATGGTACTCAGTCAGACAACCTACTATAAATAGCTTTTGTTTCTTTTTCAAACCCCGGTTTGCCAAGTAAGGCAAACATGTTTTTTTTGTAAGCTTCTACCCCCGGCTGATCAAAGGGGTTAACTCTAAGGATGTATCCGCTAACAGCACACGCCATTTCATAAAAGTAAATAAGCTGCCCTAGAGTATCTTCTGAAATTTCCGGAATCGTTATCCTCAAGTTAGGAACTCCTCCATCCACATGTGCAAGTGTAGTTCCGGTTTCGGCCATATGGTTTACCTCATGTAATTGTTTGCCCGCTATGTAATTAAGACCATCAAGGTTTTTCTCATCAAGGGGCACTTTTAATTCATTATGGGGTTTTTCCACAGAAATTACTGTTTCGAAAATATTTCTTAACCCATCCTGAATATATTGTCCCATTGAATGCAGATCGGTAGTAAATCCCACTCCGGCAGGAAAAACACCTTTGTTTTCTTTACCTTCACTTTCTCCAAATAGCTGCTTCCACCATTCCGTTATATAAAACAATTTGGGCTCATAGTTTACAGTAATTTCAATGGTTTTTCCGGCATTATACAATGCATTTCTTACAGCAGCATATGCCCATACGGGATTATCCTCAATATTTGGTGATGATTCAATATGTGTTTTCATCTTTGTAGCACCACCTAACAATTCCCCTATATTAAATCCGGCAATAGCTATTGGAAGCAAACCAACCGGAGTAAGTATAGAGTATCTGCCACCCACATCATCAGGAACGACAAATGTTTCATACCCTTCCTGGTCGGCTAATTGTTTAAGAGCGCCTCGTTGTTTGTCGGTAATTGCTATAATTCTTGTTTTAGCCGCTTCTTTACCATACTTGTTTTCGAGGTGGATTTTCAATATTCTAAATGCAACGGCAGGCTCTGTTGTTGTTCCCGATTTTGAAATTACTGTAAGCGAATAGTCGAAAGTATCAAGTACTTTCAGGAGCTCAACCATGTAGTCTTCACTAATATTTTGGCCTGCATAAACAATCACAGGATTACCATCTTTACTGTTTAAATGTGAAAATGAATTTGATAAAGATTCAATAACTGCTCTAGCGCCAAGATATGAACCACCAATGCCAACAACAACAAAAATTCTCGATTTACTTCTGATTTCTGCTGCTATTCTTTCTATTCTATTAATTAACGCATTGTCAACCTCATCTGGCAAATCAATCCACCCTAAAAAATCACTGCCTTTTCCTGTTTTATCCTTTAATGACTTGTAATGATTGATAATTTCATTTTGAAAACCAAGCACCTCCTTCTGGCTGATTACGCCAATCGCATTGTTATAATCAAACTTTAAGTCTATCATGATATTATGTTTATTGCTATGAGTCTGTTTAAAATGTGAAATTAAAAATATTTTCAGTTGTAATCACACTAGACAATATAATATTTGATTCAAAATTGCGAATAGTTTTTTGTAACTAATCAGTGTCAATAAATGTCGTCAATTGATGAAAAATCAAGAAATAAATACCGATAATCCCCTTCTTGAAGGGGTGCAGGCGTAGGTTTATTAATAAATCTCATTTATTTCTTGAATTTTCGGTTGTAACACTGATTAGTTACACTTTTATATGTGAGTTAAATTTTCTCAATCCGCTGAAAGTTTTCCTATCGTTCCTCAAGGAAAATCCATTCAGCGGATTAGACGTATTTGAGTCGCTTAGTTGCCTTGGCCTTAGCGAGTCGAATTAGACATACTTGTCCCAAAATTGAAGTATTTTTGCAAAAAACAGAAATAATGGAGGACTCAAATGAAAA
This sequence comes from Bacteroidota bacterium, assembly GCA_014382445.1. Classification (GTDB taxonomy): domain Bacteria; phylum Bacteroidota; class Bacteroidia; order Bacteroidales; family F082. Next base: position 193,630 of record JACNJS010000045.1, on the reverse strand, counting down.
ATTAACACCGCTTTCGGAGCTGGGAGAGTTTGGGCTAATAGATAAACTTACATCTGACATTAAAATAAAAAATAGTACTACGCTGGTTGGTATTGGTGATGATGCAGCTGTAATTAAGCCCAAAAACGATATGCTAACGCTGGTATCAAAAGATCTGCTCCTGGAAGGTGTGCATTTTGACATTATGTATGCCCCGTTAAAACATCTTGGATACAAGGCAGCTGTTGTTAATTTTTCTGACATTGCAGCCATGAATGGAAAACCAAAACAGTTGCTTGTAGGTATTGGCGTTGGTGCTAAATTTTCGGTTGAAGCAATTGAAGAAATTTATATTGGAATTAAAAAGGCTTGTGAGGTTTATGGTGTTGATTTTATTGGTGGTGATACCACTTCGAGTGCATCGGGTTTGGTAATTTCGGCAACAATAATTGGAGAAGTTGAAAAAGACAGGATTGTTTATCGAAAAGGAGCAAGTCCAAATGATTTGATTTGTGTATCCGGCGATCTGGGTGGCGCATACCTTGGGCTTTTAATCCTCGAAAGGGAGAAGAAAGCATTTCAGGCAAACTCTGATATTCAACCCGAACTAAGCGCGCATGATTATTTACTTCAACGCCAGTTAAAACCTGAGGCCCGTGTAGATGTAGTTGACCTGCTGGCAAAAAATAATATCTCACCAACATCAATGATTGACATTAGCGATGGGCTCGCTTCTGATGTTATGCACCTGTGCAAGGCATCGAATACCGGATGTGTTATTTCTGAAGACAAGATACCAATTGATCAAAGCACATTCGATATGGCCAAAGAGTTTAATATTGTACCAACTGTTGCAGCCTTAAATGGTGGCGAAGATTATGAGCTGCTTTTTACGGTTAAACAAAGTGATTATGAAAAAATTAAAACTACAGAAGGTATTTCGGTGATAGGATATATGACCGATGTGTCAGAAGGAGAAAGGCTTGTCACTAACGATAATGAATCGGTTGAGCTTAAAGCACAAGGGTGGGATGCCCTTAAAAATAAGCGAACAAAAAATTAATATTATTTTCAACTAAATAAATAAACTTTGATAGAAATTATCACGCTTATTATTGCAGGAATATTTGTGGGTTTTATTAACACCCTGGCAGGTGGAGGAAGTATAATCTCGCTATCGGTGCTTATAATGCTTGGTTTGCCGGCACCAGTTGCAAATGGCACCAACCGTATCGCCATTGTAATACAAACTTTTACAGCTGCAACCAGCTTTAAACAACAGAAAGTACTCGAAACTCGTAAAGCGATTTTGATGGGAATACCGGCCGTTTTTGGGTCAATAATAGGTGCGTTACTGGCTGTTGATATTAATGAAGATGTTTTTGAAAAGACTATTGGTGTAATTATGCTGATAATGCTGGTGTTCATCCTTTATAAACCACAAAAATATATTTATGGAAGAGCTAACATTAGTGAAAAACCATTAAACTGGAAAATCTACTTGATTTTCTTTTTTATAGGAATTTATGGCGGATTTATACATATGGGCGCAGGATATTTTGTGCTTGCCGGAATTGTTGGATGTGCAGGTTTTGATCTGGTAAAAGCTAATGCAATTAAAGTATTTGTCGCGATGATGTATATCCCTTTTTCTCTCGCTGTTTTTTTGTGGTACGATCAGGTTATCTGGAAATATGGGCTATTATTGGCTATAGGTGCCTTTATCGGTGCATTGATTGCTTCACGACTCGCTGTTTCGCGTGGTGTTGTGTTTGTAAAATGGGTAATTGTGATTGTTATTCTTATTACATCCGGTGATATGTTTGGATTATATGATTTTAAAAACATTATTTCGGCCATCCTTAAAAATTAAATTAATTATCATGAAACGCATTATATTTGTTATCGTAGCTGGCTTTTTCTTATCTTCATGCAATTACATTTATCCTGATAAGAAATCAAAATCAAAATACGTGTTGGTAATTCATGGCGGAGCCGGAACAATCCTTAAAGAAAATTTAACTCTTGAAAAAGAACAGCAATACATAAATAAACTTGAAGAAGCGTTGCTTGCCGGAGGAGAAGTGCTGAAAACGGGAGGAACCAGTCTTGATGCCGTTACCGAGGCAATAATTATAATGGAAAACTCCCCGTTATTCAACGCAGGCAAGGGAGCCGTTTTTACAGAAGAGGGCATTAATGAAATGGACGCATCGATAATGGATGGGCGAACAAGTAGTGCAGGAGCTGTAGCCGGAGTACACACTGTTAAAAATCCGATATTGGCTGCAAGGACTGTTATGGAAAAATCGGATCATGTGTTGCTGATTGGTGATGGCGCTGATGAATTTGCCCGCAAACAAGGACTGGATATTGTTGACAGCAGCTACTTTTTTACTCATGACCGATGGAAAAGTTTTGAAAAAGTAAGAAGCAGACACATCAATGAGATGGAAAAACACGGGACAGTTGGCGCAGTTGCACTTGATCTTCATGGCGATTTGGCTGCTGGTACATCAACAGGTGGTATGACCTATAAAATGAAAGGGCGTGTAGGCGATTCGCCTATAATTGGAGCCGGAACTTACGCTGATAATAATACTTGTGCTGTTTCGGCAACCGGTCATGGAGAGTATTTTATAAGAAATGTAGTAGCCTACGATATTGCCGCATTAATGAAATATACACGCGTTTCGGTTAAAGAAGCTGCAAATTTTGTGGTGCTCAGCAAGCTTAAAAAAATAGGCGGCGATGGAGGAATTATTGCAGTTGATAAATCGGGGAACTTCACCATGACATTTAATACAGCAGGAATGTACAGGGGGGTTATTACTTCGGAGGGATTAATGGATATTAAGATTTTTGGCGATCACTAAAATCGATTCTAAGTGTTGCAGATATTATTTTTCGGCTATTACAAGCATTTCAAAATCTTCGGTTGATAGCTTATCATTTCTGCTAAAAGCACCCAGTTTAGCGCCATAAATATCTATCCTTTTAAAATTGAGTGATTTTAGCAACCATGTTATTTCTGATGGTACATAATACCTTTCGTTGCATTTAAGTTCTTTTTTGTTACCCATATCGTCCTCAACATGGGTTGTATTATAATCTCTGAAAGTCATTAAATCAAAAGAATTATTATCATAAGTAGCATTTCCTTCTTCTGATGATGAAGCGAGAAAATCTTTAACAGAATGAAATAATGGAAACAATCCATTTAACGTAGTGAAAATTAGTTTTCCATTACTCCTCAGTGCTTTAGCAGCGTTTTGAAGTATTTTGAAATTCATTTCGTCAGTTTCCATTAAAGGGAAGGCTCCTTCACATAACATTATTGCCAAATCAAATTCATTGGCAAAAGATAATTCTATGGCATCCTGTTTTTGAAAATTAATTTTCAGATCTTGCTCTGAGGCTTTTTCTTTTGCTCTTTTTAACATTGAGTTTGATAAATCGATTCCGGTTAAATTGTAACCCCTTTTTGTTAATTCTATTGAGTGGCGGCCTGTACCGCATCCAATATCTAAAATTCTCAATTGTTTATTAAAGTCTATTTCCGTTTCGATAAAATCACACTCTCCCAATGTGCCCTGAGCAAAACTCTCATGATCATATTTTAATCCGTAGTTTTCAAATAATGATTCGTACCATTGTTTCATAACTGATTCCTTTTATTATGATTGACAATTGTGTTTAACGAGGTCATTTTTAACCACAGTTAATTTTAGGTAAATATAGCGGATTTTAATATATGCTTTTAATTCATTCTGTTCTTGAAGGATGTTATAATCTTAAAATGCCTGAGGTCACTTTTCAATCCGAATTCTCATTATTTGTAATTCAGATATAAAAAATGTATATTTATCGCCCCAAATCACGTGTTATGAAAAATTATTTTATTCCTTTCGTTATCACTTTTTCCGGAATTCTCATTTTCGGATCGTGCACCAAAGACTGTGAAATTCAAAGTCCTGACATTTATGGATCGTGGACTGTATTGCAAACCGATCAGCAAGGGCTACAATACGATGTAGAGCTTAAATTCAACACAAATAATACTTACGACTGGATATTGCTCGACACTGCTACTGGTCATACAAATTCGCATGCTGAGTTCACCCTTTCGGAAAACCTAATGATAATTACATTAGATGCCGATTGTAGTTCCGTGGGTGAATATTATTTAACAGTTGAGGCCGATAAGCTTGCTCTGATTGCCAAAACCGATGGGTGTGCGCCTAGGGCAGCAGCATTGGAATGGATTTGGAAGAGGAAGTGATTTTGAATAGCGGTTACAAAAAGAGGCAATTCAAAAAGTCGCAAAATGAAGTGTCATTCTGAATAACAGCTAAGCATCTAACTAACCTATATTATTATGTTTAGATACTTCTCTGACACCTCCTTTAGAATGACAAAAAACTAACTTTCAGGAATCAAATATTAATGCTTTACAGCTATTTTCCGTGATATTTCAACATCTCCTGCAACAACTTTAATAATATAAACATCATTACTTAGCTCGGTTGAGTTTAAAGCTATTTCGAGTCTTTGCTCATTGTTTAAGCCACTAAATAATGTGCTCAAGGCTTCGCCATCTTTTGTAAAAAGTGTTACATGTACTGTTTTGTCTGCCGCACCAATTACAGCAATGGTTGCAGAATGCACTATAGGGTTTGGATAAACAATTACTTTAACTTCATTTTCAGAGAAATCATCAAAAAAATCTTCCGAATCAGCTTTGTCGGGGTTGAAAAGCAAAAATGAAACAGGCGTGATAGATTTCCTAAGTTGTTGCCTGACCATTCTTAATACAACATCAGCATCCTGATTATTATTTTCGGTTATGGTAGTTACACTCTTTTCCCATTCATCAACATTGCTTCTGATTTTATTAGTGCTTTCCCTTATTTCTGCACTATGTGCAATAGCTATTTCCCTAACCTCAGCCATACTGTTTCGCATTTCTGTACGCATACCTTCAAATTTTGGGTCATTAGCGCACTCACCCGGAACAAAGTCTTCACTTTGATACCGCTTCTTAAACATTTCTTTTCTCAAGGTAATTTCCTGACGTGTTTTTTCAATGATCTTTTTCTCACTATCATTAAGTTGTTTATCAAAACGTTTACGCTCTTCAGTTATAACAGGAAGAATATTTTCGGTGGCAAACGCACTAATTTCAGCTCTGAGTTCTGGATTTCGTTGCTTTTTTCCTTCCATTTTTCTGTTGCTTTTTATATTCTCGCGGCTTTTCATGCCAATAGTATGTGTTAATCGCGGATTAGATGGGTCCCAAAGTAACAGCCAGTCAGGGTTCGATGCTCTGACAAAAAACACATCAATTCCCATATTACCATTTTTATTACGCATTTGCTCAACGTTGTTTTTCGCATGTATCGCCTCAATATCTGAAATCCATTTTTGCTTATTTGAATCTATGAACTCTTTATAAGAATCATTTAACTTGGGATGAGCATCCGTTATTTTTTTAATGTCATTAGATAATTCTGGTCTCATCAGCCACCCCATCTTTTTAGTATTCTTTTTGGCATCGTCTTTTCTCAGATTATTTTGACGCTTTCCGGCAAATTCTGTTTTACGCTCTGAAATTTTTTCTTTTAACGTATTAAGTTCTGTCTTTTCGGTATCCGATAGCTTTTTTAAATACATTGTTTGTTGTTTCTCAATCAATGGATAAACATTTTTGTCAATGTATTGTTTTACTTCTTCCCTTGTGTTTTCTCGTGATTCATTTTGCGAAAATACCGCAGTCACAGTACCTAATGCAATTACTGTTAATATTAATGATAACCGTTTCATACTTTTATTGTTTATTGTTTAAATTCAGTAATTAGACAAACAGGTATTAGGTTTTATTCCAATTGATATAAAAAATTTGGTAAATTTGATTTCCATAAATAACTCTACAAAAGGCAACTAATGAAAATGCAAATATCCTATTATCAGGCAATCCTTATTTTGGTTGTTCTTATGTTAGTAATTAGGCCGATCAGGGCTGATTCCCTCAAGGTTCTGTTTCTTGGAAACAGCCATACTTTTTTTAATGATTTACCCCAGCTGACTGTGGATTTGGCTTTATCAAATGGTGATACAATTATTTTTGATGTTAATGCTCCTGGTGGTTGTACTCTTGGTCATCCCCAGAACGGGCATTTATATAATTCAATTTCTTTGGCACTTATTGATTCACTGGATTGGGACTATATAATATTGCAGGAGCATAGTCTATTTGCTATAATTGATTATTATAAAGATACTTATATGTACACTGGGGCTAAATCACTCGATTCGTTGATAAAGTTGAATAATAGTTGTACTGAAACGGTGGTTCAGCTGATTTGGGGTAAGAAAAGCGGCGGGCAACATTGCATTAATTCGTACTGTTCATTAGAATTTGATGATTTTGCTCACATGCAGGATTCTCTTACAATGGAGTATTTACGTCTTGGTGATACATTGTCATGCACTGTTGCACCCACCGGAGTAGCATGGAAGCAATCAATATTAAATGGTGATCCGATTGAATTGTTTGATCCTGACGAAAGTCATCCCAGTTTGGCCGGCACATATTTAGTGGCCTGTGTTTATTATGCAGTGCTTTTTCAGAAATCGCCAGTGGGTTTACTTTATACAGCCGGTTTGAATCCTACCGATGCTTTATATCTTCAACAAATTGCTGATGTGGTAGTGTTTACAAATCCGTCTTTATGGAACATTAACGGAAACATACCAATTGCAGGTTTTGAATTTACACAAATAGAAAATACTGTTTTTTGCAATGATACATCTGTTAATGCTGACCTTTACGCTTGGGATTTTGGCGACGGAGCCACATACACAATTCAAAATCCTGTGCATAGTTATACTACCACAGGAACATACATTATTACACAGGAAGTAAGTACTTTATGCCATTCGGATATTGCGCAAGATACTGTTGATATAATCTGGACAGATATTCCATATAACAGCCAATACGAACATGACCTTAGAATTGTTTATGAATATAATTCTGATGAAATTAAGGTGATCTCCAGTTCATCCCAAATACAAGAAATCAGAATTTACAGATTTGATGGTCGATTAATACAATCAGAGAAAATTAATGAATTGAAAACATATTCACGAGATATTAGTGAACTATCCAGAGGATTGTATTTGATTTCAGTACATTATGATGGGAAGCATGTTACACGAAAGATTGTACATTAAAGTTGTTTATCCTTTTGTACACTAACAACCTTATAAAGTTTATCACCTCGTCGAACAATATCCGCCACCTTAATCGAACAAAGGTCGCCTTTAACTACTTTTTTAACAGGGTCGAGATCAAGCCTTACTTCATCAACTAAAGCTTCGTAAACACCTGTTGTTTCTCCAATTATCTTTATCTCATCGCCAACACTGAGGACATGAGTTTCAATTTTAATTTCGGCTACTCCTATCTTGCCAAAATAGTTGGTAACCTTACCAATATATATTTTTCGTTGAGTAGCCTGATTGCCGTAATCTTCGTTCCATTCGCCAAACTTACTGCCCATGTAGTAACCATCCCAGAACCCTCTGTTATAAACTGTTGAAAGGCGCTCGTTCCATTTATCTATATTTTCTTGATTGTATTCGCCTTCAAACCATGCATCAACAGCATCGCGATAAACCAAAGTAATGGTTTTTACATATTCAGGTGAGCGGCCACGTCCTTCAAGTTTTAGCACCCTTACTCCGGCATCGAGTATATGATCCAACAAAGCAACTGTGTTAAGGTCTTTTGGCGACATAATGTATTCATTGTCTATTTCCAGTTGCTCGCCTGTTTCAATATCAGTAACCATATATTTTCGGCGGCATTGCTGCAAGCATGCACCACGGTTTGCCGATGAGTTAAGGTTATCGAGGCTGAGGTAACATTTGCCACTAACCGCCATGCACAAAGCTCCATGGGCAAAAACTTCAATTTGAATAGGTTTCCCGGAAGGACCACAAATATTTTGTTCGCTTATGGCAGTTGTGATAGCTTTTACCTGCTTAATTTCAAGTTCACGTGCAGTTACCATCACATCAGCAAATTGTGAGTAATATTTAACAACTTCAATGTTAGTAATATTTGTTTGAGTTGACATGTGAATTTCCATACCAACCGAATATGCATATTGAATTACTGATTGATCGGAAGCAATAATTGCCGTTATACCATTTTGTTTGGCAACATCAACTATCTCACGCATAGTTTCGAGTTCACTATCGTAAATAACGGTATTCAATGTTATATATGTACGAACGTTGTGTTCTTTACAAATACTGGAAATTTTTACAAGATCGTCAAGAGTAAAGTTTTTTGATGATTTGGAACGCATGTTGAGATCACCAATTCCAAAGTAAACCGAGTTAGCCCCTCCCTGTATAGCAGCCATTAGTGATTCGTATGAACCAACCGGCGCCATTATTTCTATGTCATTTGCAGTCATTGTAGAAAGTTATGGCTGCAAAAGTAGTAAATATGAAATCCCAGAATGCTAATTTTCCCGTTTTTGAAAACTGTCCTTTCAGGTGGCCTTGCTCCTGAGAGGTCGAATGAAATAATCATTGATTTGGTTTTCATCCTAGCAAGATAAAAAAACCTGAAAGGTTATAAAAAATGATTTTACAAAGTCAGGTTCTTTCGTTCAAATAGCAGGAGCCATGCCACACCGGTAGTTATTGCTGAGTCGGCAATGTTAAATATAGGGCGGAAAAAGATAAAATGGCCATCATAGCCATATACCCATGACGGAAGCCATGGAGGTCCTTCGGCTTGTGCAAAATCAATAATGGGGAAATAAAACATATCAACTACCTTACCATGCAAAAATGAAGCATAACCGTGTCCTTCGCCGGTAAAAGCACCAAGCGTATGATAGGTGCTTTGTGTAAAAATCATTCCATAAAAAGAACTATCGATTATATTGCCAAGAGCTCCGGCAAATATTAGCGATATGCTTACAACAAGGCCTGTGCTTCTTTGTTTACGTATAATGATGAACAGATATATTGCTATGGCAATAATGGCAAGTACTCTGAAAATGCTGAGGAAAAGTTTCCCAAATTCACCCCCAAATTGTAACCCAAATGCCATTCCAATATTTTCGGTAAAATAAAGATTAAACCATGTACCAACAATCGGGATTTCTTCACCAAGAGTCATGCTAAGTTTTACCCAAACTTTCAACGCCTGATCTGTAATCAGCACAAGTAAAATAATAAGCAGAGATTTTTTCAATTTCCGGTTACTTTTTTTGTTAGCTTCTGAAATTAATTAATCGGATCAGGTGTTGCCATTTTGTTTTTGGCATCTATGCTTAGAGTTGCATGGGGTACAGCCCGCAATCTTTCTTTATTTATTAGCTTGCCTGTAACCCTGCAAACGCCATAGGTTTTATTTTCTATTCGAATCAAAGCATTTTCAAGATTTGTAATAAATCGTTTTTGGCGGGCAGCCAGCCTGCTATTTTCTTCTTTCGAAAGTACCTGTTGACCCTCTTCAAGGACTTTAAATGTTGGTGAAGTGTCGTTGGTATCATTTTCGCTGTTATTACTGTAAGCTTCAGTTAATAATACAAGATCACCATTTGCTTTTACCAGTTTAGTAATAATCAATTGTTTAAATTCCTCAAGTTCAGCATCTGAGTATTTAGTCTTTCTAATTTCCTCGTTATTATTCTCTTCCATGGCCTTCTTTTTTAATGTCTAAATAAGCTATTTTGACCGTATAAATGTACTCAATTTTTTTTATTTCTCTCAAATAAAAATTTAATTTGAAAAAAGTTATTGTTTATTAATCAGTAAGGTTACAGAAATTCCTTCAAGTAATTCAATTTCTTCGACACTCACATGTTCAAGCTTTTCGGTAAAACTTAAATCAGCAAGAGTTTCTGAGCAAATATACTCATTAAAATTAATAAGCGCATTGTCAGATAACGTGTTATTTTCAACTAACAGGTTTATTCTGTCGGTTACTTCCATCCCTTTATCTTTTCTTAGGTTTTGAATACGGTTAACAAATTCCCTTGCCAGTCCCTCTTCTTTAAGTTCAAGACTTACGGTAAGATCAAGAGCAACCGTAATTAAACCTTCGTTAGCAACACTCCAGCCGGGGATATCTTCTGTGCTGATTTCCACATCTTCAAGTGTAATTTCAAAGCTGTCGTTATTAATTGTTAAAGAATAATTTCCTTCATCTTCAAGCTTTTTAATGCCTTCCTGATTCATATTTTGTATTGCACCTGCAAGTTGTTTCATAAGCTTGCTATACTTAGGACCAAGCGATTTGAAATTAGGCTTGATTTTTTTGACAAGAACTCCTGATGCATCTGTTAGATACTCAACTCCTTTAACATTAACCTCTGAAAGAATAAGATCTTCAACTGCTCTAATCTGATTTAAAGTATGATCGGAAAATACGGGGATCATAATTTTTGCCAGAGGCTGACGAACGCGCAGGAAATTCTTCTTACGCAACGATAATACCATTGATGATATTTTCTGTGCAAGCTCCATGCGTTCCTCAAGGTCTTTATCGATCAGTCCATGATTGGCAACCGGGAAATCTGTTAGATGAACTGATTCGGCTTTTTGTTTAAGGCCTACATTATTCAAATCAATAAATAACCTGTCGCTGAAGAATGGAGCAATTGGTGAACTCAGCTGGGCAACAGTTTCTAGTACAGTATATAATGTTTGATAAGCTTCAATTTTGTCGTTGGAATATGATCCTTTCCAGAATCTTCTTCGCGATAAGCGCACATACCAGTTACTTAGATGTTCGTTTACAAAATACTGAATAGCCCTTCCAGCCTTTGTTGGTTCATAATTCGAAAAAGCGTCATCAACATTTTTTATCAGAGAGTTGAGTTCAGAAAGTATCCATCTATCCAATTCGGTTCTCTCTTTTACCGGAATTTCTTCTTCACTATATGTAAACCCGTCGATATTTGCATACAGAGCAAAAAACGAATATGTATTATAAAGTGTTCCCAGGAATTTTCTTCTCACCTCGTCAATACCCGACTCATCAAACCGAAGATTATCCCATGGCTGCGAATTTGTAATCATATACCACCTTGTGGCATCCGGTCCAAACTTATCAAGAATTTCAAATGGGTCAGCAGCATTTCCCAGCTTCTTCGACATTTTATTGCCGTTTTTATCAAGCACAAGCCCATTTGAAACTACTGTTTTAAAAGCTACAGAATCGAACAGCATTGAAGCAATAGCATGGAGTGTGAAAAACCATCCACGTGTTTGGTCAACACCTTCGGCAATAAAATCGGCCGGAAAATTTTGTTCAAACACTTCTTTGTTTTCAAACGGGTAATGATATTGCGCATATGGCATAGAACCTGAGTCGAACCAAACATCTATTAATCCCGGTTCGCGCATCATTTTTTTTCCGCTTTCTGAAACAAGAATGATTTCATCAACATAGGGCCGATGAAAATCAAATGTCTCATAATTTTCTTTGCTCATGTTACCAGGCACGAAATCGGCTAGCGGATTTGTTTTCATAAATCCTGTAGCAATAGCATTTTCAACTTCTGCTTTAAGTTCTTCGGCTGAGCCAACGGTTTTTTGTTCAAGCCTGTCTTCGGTAACCCAAATTGGCAGCGGAACACCCCAATATCTTGAACGTGACAAGTTCCAGTCAACAAGGTTTTCGAGCCAGTTACCAAATCTACCTTCGCCCGTTGCCTTTGGCTTCCAGTTGATTGTCTTGTTTAGTTCAATCATCCTGTCTTTAAGGGCAGTGGTTTTAATAAACCAGCTATCAAGCGGATAATAGAGGATGGGCTTATCAGTACGCCAACAATGAGGATAGCTGTGTACATGTTTTTCTACCTTAAAGGCCTTATTGTCTTTTTTAAGTGCAACGGCAAGATCGATATCTAAAGTTGCGTCAGCTAAGCTAAGTGATTCGTCGTACTCGTTCTTAATATATCTGCCGGCATATTCTTTATATAAGTCAACATCAACATATTCTTTAACAAAATCCGGATCAAGGTCATCAATATTAAAAAAACGGCCTCTGAGATCAACCATTGGTCGGCGCTCACCCATTTTATCAATCAATACCAGAGGAACAATTCCCAATAATTTAGCCACTCTGTCATCGTCAGCACCAAAAGTTGGGGCAATATGAACAATTCCTGTACCGTCATCTGTAGTAACAAAATCACCCGGAATTACTTCGAAGGCTTTGCCCATCGGTTTAACCCATGGAAAGAGCTGCTCATAACTTACTCCCGTTAATTCAAACCCTTTACATTCGCCAACAATTTTAAATGGCACTTTTTTATCACCGGGTTTATAATCTTCAAAAGGAAGGTCAATTAATTGCTCATTAAAATAAGCATTTAACCTGTTTTTTGCAAGAATTACTGTACCAGGAATTCCCGTATATTGATTATATGTAGTTACTTTAACATAATCTATTTTATCACCAACGGCGAGTGCTGTGTTTGATGCCAGTGTCCAAGGAGTTGTTGTCCAGGCAAGTATGTACAAGTCTCCTATTACATCAACAAATAACTTATCAGGAGCTTCGGTTTTAATCACCCTGAACTGTGCAACAGCAGTTGTATCAGTAACATCGCGGTAACATCCGGGTTGATTAATTTCATGTGTACTAAGGCCTGTTCCGGCAGCTGGTGAGTAAGGCTGAATGCTATATCCCTTGTAAAGCAGCCCTTTTTCATCAAGCATCTTTAATAGATTCCAAACAGATTCAATATACTTATTATCAAAGGTTACGTAAGGGTGTTCAAGGTCGACCCAGTAACCAATCTTCTTAGTGAGGTCGTCCCAAAGGTCTTTGTATTTAAGCACTTCTATACGACATGAATTGTTATAATCCTCAACGCTGATTTTCTTGCCAATATCTTCTTTAGTTATTCCCAGAGTTTTTTCAACGCTTATTTCAACAGGCAGGCCATGTGTATCCCAGCCAGCTTTACGTTCAACATATTTTCCTTTAAGGGTTTGGTAACGACAAAACAAATCTTTAATAGTACGGGCCATAACATGATGAATCCCGGGAACTCCATTTGCAGATGGGGGCCCTTCGTAGAAAACAAAAGGTTCATTATCCTTCCTGTTTTCAAGACTTTTTGCAAACACATCATTTTTCTCCCATGTAGCCCTAACTTCCTCGGCGAGTTGAGGGAGGTTTAATTGTTCATATTCGTTGTACTTTCTTCCCATTAAAATAATAGTTTCATCGCATTCAAAAAAATAAGCCTGCAAAACTAATAAAAAATGAAGTAGTTAGCTTTGGAGATGTGGGTTAAAGTATCTTAACATGCAGGAGTTCATCGAAAATAACCTGATTTCTACCATATTATGTAGTATTTATGTCTAAATCACCGATTTCTGAAAGAAAGTAATTTTAATACATACACCAAACTAAAAATCAGTTGGTAATAACGAGTTTTTAAGATAGGATTATAATATTATTTTCTCACTTTCCCTCTTTAACCAAATCTGCGATATCCTTATTGGTAAGAATATTGGTAATTATATCATAACTGGTAAACTCCCCTATTTCCTTAATCACCTCTTTTATCCTTCTTTTCTTTTCGGTTAGGCTATCGCCAGATGAAAGAATACTCCGCAGTTGTTTTACCTGCGAACCTTTAAATTCATCCAAAATAATATTAAGTAATTCCTTGGAGGTTTTATCATCAGTTTGTTTATCAATATTTGGAAGTCCATAAATATTGAGTTCATCAATGGCAGCTTTTAACACTTCCATAGCCAGTTTTTTAGAACCTTCTTCATACGATTCATTACCGGACGCATCACGCAAGGACCACGAGTTAAATTTAAAATCGATGTTTTCAATCTGTTTGATTTTTTCATCATTACTACCAAAAATCCGTGATAGTATAATAATGGAATATTTCTTCCATGCTTCAAAGTCAAAATCTGGTGCATTTAGCTTTTCAATTTGAAGATTAAGCAGCTCAATCTCTTTCTTTACCATAACTCAAATCGTTTCAGTAAAAATACAAAAAATAATGTTATTTGGGTGGCTTTAGTTAGTATGTTTAAATTTACCAGTAATTAACAGATTCCCCCTTCCGTAAGTCAATAATCCTATGGATGGTTTGGATTGGTGAATATGTGTCTAATTATCACATTTCACTAACTTCAATGATTCAACTTCCTTACCATCCACAAACATAACCACATAATAAATACCTGCCGGTAGCGGCTGTTTGTTATCATCATCACCATACCATATTATTTGTGAAATGCCGGGTAAGGTTGTCCCATCCATAAGCACCCTTACCCTTTGCCCGTTGTTGTTATAAACTTCCAGTTTTATATTTGCCTTTGTTTTAAAAACAGCTGTAATGGTTGTGCTGCCTGAAAACGGGTTTGGTGCAGCTTTGAGCAGCTTTTCTTTTTCTTCAACAACAGGTTTGTGCTCAGGTACACCAACAGTTGGATCCCACTCATAAGCACCCATATCAATTGCTCCATTATATACACGTAAGTTCCCGGCAAGGTCAAATTCGGGTAATTCAATCCAATCTGGCAAATCGAGAGTGCCTGCATCTATGCAGGGCGAGTTATCACTTAGGTTGTAGGGGTATTCCCACCCTCCGTAAAACAGGGGGTCTGCATCTATGTTGGTTTCGTCGTAATGTAATCTTGTTAAACCGGGTTCAACATAGATACTTTCTTCTCCACCCTCTATTAATGAGTTATATATCTCCATAAAAACAGTATCCAGTGTTTCATTATATGTTAGCGATAGTGGTTGATTACCTTCATTGTAGCTAATGCAGTTGTACATATAGAGGCTTGCATCAACAGACAATATTGAAGCTGCTGTATTTGTAAGCAAAGTACTTTCAGTAAATGTACAATTGATTAAATATAGATTGTCAGACCCCACAGTTCCAATGGTTTGTTGGTTATTACCTGTAAAAAGTGAATTAGCTACAACTTTAACCGATTCCTCTCCACTTATTGCCAATGCCCTCCCGATAAAATACTCCGGGTTATTATAATCAGGCATATTATCAACAAATTTGCAATTATAAACATACATGGTATCATCTTCAGTGCTATCTAACCGCAATGCCTCACCACCTATTGTATTACGAAACTCACAATTTTTAATTGTTACATTATTACATCTAATGGGGTAAAGTGTACCTGCATATGCACTCCAGCCATGAGTAAATACAACACTGTCAAAAACAATGTTATCATTTTGCTGATATAAATAGCCGAATGCTGTAGCTATCTGCCAGCCATCAGCCCTAACAAAGCCACCACGTTTCATTGTCATGTTTTTGAAACTGTAATCCGACACTTCAGGGTTACCTTTGATAATATTTGTTAGATGTCGTCCATCAAGTATTACCCCATCACGGCTTTCACCAACTATATCAACATAAGGCCTGATGTTCAACAGAAATCTTTCACCATTGGTTGAATCGCTGTAATAGCCGTTGGCAAGGTGAATAGTATTTTTGTCAACACTGTCGATGGCAATGCTCGACAAGGCAAATGCAATTGTTTTCAACGGGTTGCCGGATGTAAGCCCACTATTCGTGTTATCTCCTGTAAGTGGGTTAACATATATGTCAGAATCAATGGGGTCAATAAATGCGTGGTCAATACTATAAGTGTAATTGCCTATTTCATAAGCATTTATATCAGTAGAACTAATAAAATATGGCGTTGGCACCAGCACTGAGAATGTGTCGAGAACAATATTCATTGTAATATTCATGTTTCGGTGAGCGATATCGCAAGCAATACCGGCATAATTGTTATAAATGCTGCATTTGTTTATACTATCAAATGTAACAACGCTCTCATAACCATAATATAAACCTCCTATAGAGTAAGATTGGTTCCCGAAGATGCTGGTGCCCGAAATAAACAGGTTTGAATATTGATCGCAATGTACACCACCTGATTGAAGTGATGATTTGTTCTCTTTAATTACACAGTTATAAATTGAGGCAGATGAATGATCTATAAACACTCCACCTCCATATGTTTCGTTAAAAGGTAAATCTAAGTACCCACTTCCATGTTGAAGTGTAAAGCCGAATAATATTGCATCGGTTTCTCCTGCCTTAAACATTATACAACTACCGTTGTTATATCCGTCGATGATTGTAATATATTTATAATTTTCATCTCCGGTAGTCAGCATAAGGCTTCCCAGTGTAATGTTTTTGCCAATAAAATTAACATTTTCGTAGTATGTTCCCGGCCACACAAGTACTGTGTCGCCATCAACTGCTGCATTAACAGCATTTTGTATTATGGTATAATCGCCTGTGCCGTCTTGTTTTACGGTGACTATGTTGGCGAGGGAATGTACGCTCAATAATACAGTTATAAATACGATTAGAAGTTTTACATGTGTTGTCATCGTTTTTACTTTATTCTGGTTACGTTAGTTGTCATTTCGATTGAAGCAACCGCAGCCTTGGCGGAGGTTGTGAAAAGAGAAATCCCCTGATTCAGTGGTCTTTTCTTTGGGGATTTCTCCCTGCGGTAATGACAGCAAAAATTAATTAATCACCACTTTTTTAGTTATTGTTTCACCTCCTGCTACTATTTTTATTGTATAAATCCCAGGACAAACTTGATGTCCACTATTCCCTTTTAAATTCCAAATAAGCTTTTGAACCCCACTTAATTGATTGCTGTTAACAATTACAGCAACCCTGCGCCCGTATATATCATAAGCTTCAATGTTTACCATACATTCACCATGAAGCCTGTATTCAATATTGAAGTACTGTGATGAAGGGTTGGGGTAGAGCCAAAAATCAGTCAGAATACTTTGCATATCATTATTATAACTATCATACTTATGTTTTCGGAATGAAACCTTGTAAAATTCCCGGTTTTCACCTAATAATATACTCCTTTGTTCATACCGCTCCTTATCGGGGTTATATACGGAGTAAGAACTAATTTTTTCGTGGGCAGTTGACTTGGTGTTGTACCAGGACTCGAAAGTGATACTGTCGCCCGCTTGTCCATCCAGATAAGCCAATATACCAACCATTGTATCCCCGGGCAGTACAATACAGGCACCAACACAACTGTCGTTAACATATGTTGCCAGCTCCGAAGGGTTATCGGTACTGTCTAATAATACAAATACAGGTGTGTAATCGGCAGTTTCTGTATAGGAAAAGTATTCTGTTTCATCCCTGAGTCTGCCATCAACAGGCTGTCCATTGCCTTGCCATATAAAGGTATAGCCAGGTTCGAGATAATCGGTTGTTAACTCTACCATTTCGCCATAATCAATTGTATGAAATTCATCGGTACATTGCCACCCTTCGGTAATTTGATGTGGGGTGCCGGGGTTACGGAAAGGCCCCTGGTATGTACACGACCAGTATTTGGCCTCTATTTTAAAAAGGTAGTTAAGCGTAATTCCGAGGGCATCAAAAATGTCCTGCTCCTGATACAAAAAATATCCAACCCAGTTATGTTTGCCGCCATAAAGTTCAATTGGCCTAAACGGGTCTTCCACATTGCCCCTTAAAGTTATTATGTTGGCGGTGCTGTCCTGAAAAATATTGAGCTTATAGCCACGATAACTAAATGTTTGATCCATGTCATTCTGATAATCCCAACCACCAGGATTATATATGTTAAATGTTGCTCTAAATTCTTGTTGAGGAGTTAGCTGAGCCTTATTGTAAGAAAGTGATAACTTTGAATAAGGTGTTTCAAAATTACTGTTTGCAAAAACGCTACTCGTTGGACAAGGGTCATATTGTTGATTAGTAATATTGCCCATGTGGCGTGGTATTGATATCCAGTTTATGCCCGAATCAAGCAACATCAGCTCCCTTGCCTGAAAATCCACCACACTAACATTTGAGTGTGCTCCATTTGGCAGGTAAATTTTGTTTTGCAACGGGTTGATGTATGGGGTGGTAAGGTTGTAGTTATAAAACGAATACAGGTTATCTTTAAAATGATCAAATTCCACATAGTAGCTGGTTACACCAAGGTTAACCGAAGTAAATGTATTGTTTGTGCTTAACGGGTCGTACTGCAATAATTTTGCAGGTTCATCCCCGAACTTGTTTACATCAAACTTGGTATGAACATACAACATATCATTGTAGGGGTTGCTAAAAAACGCGGCTATCTGTCCTTCGTAATAGCCTATTTCATTTTTCACGAAACCCGAATCAGTTTTTTCTATCCTGTAAAACCTTGCAACACGGTCATTTGCATAATGACCACTGTCAGGAGTAGTGATGGTTTGACCGGAAAAAGCCAATATACTGTTTGTAGCTTTGTTATAAGCGATGTCGTTAAAGAAGATTGGGGGATCAAAATCAACATCTGTCATGTTGTTGCTGTCACAATCAAAATATGCTATGTTGTTTTTGTTTGTTGTATCGTTGGTGTTTATATAAAGCGAGCCCTGGTAATTTTCCGGGGGATTGGGTATTTCGGGGCAAATCAGTTTCCTGGGATAGCGCAGGTCTGTTTTCAGGACAGTAGTTTCTCCTGTTCCTGAAACTGATAACAGTATGCCCCTGTAGGATCCATTGTTTACTGTATTTTTAATTGATAAATATGGGTTGTTCAAAATTTGGGTGTTGGTTACGGTAGCATATGTTGTACTGTTATATGGATTGTAGCAAAAGTCGGCATTTAAATTACTGTTGAAAAATTTAATTAATTCTGTAATTACACTACTGTCTACCAAGCTGTAATCTGCTGCATCATATACAACTAATAAAGGGTTTGTACTAGTTGTATTTGCAAGAAAACTTAATTGCCGATTAGGTGAAACAAACATCTCGGTAATATGATTTATACCACTTACAGAAATATCTGTATCAAAAGTATTGTCAGGTTTAAGTACTTTTATGTTGCCTAAGCTATCTGTATTTAAGGAAATAAGCAAGTGGCTCTGAAATGGGTTGTATTCCACATCACCAATGGGGAAGTCGAGCTCAATAAAAGTTTCAACCTGGCCATTGCCGTTGTTGGCATCAAGGTTGTAAACAAAAATGCCCGATTGATCGGTGTTGAGTGTATTATAAAAGTAAATACTATTGTTTGATGGGTTATAAACGGAATGATATATAGGTAAACCACATTGCTTTATTATAGTTGATTCAGCCCCTATATTGTAGTAACCATTCAGAGTTAAACTAATAAAACAGACGTTGTTTTGTGCAAAACCCCCGTTGGCAAAATACGCACCTTGTTTGTCTATTACCTGTGCTGATTGATATGGAGGGTCGCTGCCAGTTTCCGTAATATGAACTACTTCATTTATTTTCCCTATATAAAAATCATCGTTCTGCCCGGGCACAATCTTCATTGGATAATTGTAATTCCCCGATTGGTCGTATTGAGGGTATGCATTAGTATATAAATTCCAATTATATTGAGGAACAAATACACCACCTCCTTGGTTGTATTGGTAAAATGCCACATCGGTTCCTGCAAAAATAGTATCGTTATTGTATAATATATCATCAGTATAAGTCATGGCAAGTGTATTATTGCCTGAAAGAAATACTGCGTCCAGTATCCTCTTACTTGGGGCAATAAATGAATCGCAGGTTAGAACCTGGCTATAAGCGTCAATTGCATAAAACTTAATTTCATAACCGGAGTCGGGTTCTATGCCACTACCGGGAAGCCTGTAGGGTAAGGCAATAATTTTATGTAAATAGCCATTTTTTATAGTCATTAATTTTCCAATTTTTACAGCAGAAATGAATACTGAATCAACCAATTGAACTGGGTCACCCGGAGTTCCAGAAAACTCCCAAACCTCCAACTTCTTTCCTCTTGCAACATAGTATTTATTACTATTGGCATAACCAACCGGGTTATGGTTGTACTCAATGTCAGAAGCTGTGGAGAAGTAACTGTCACCCCCATCAGCAATTGAAATCCCCCTTTTAAAATCATTATGAATTAATTCTAAACTATCGGTGCCCGGGTTAATGTTATAGATGGCAAAATACGAATCTGTCATATGAAAACTGCCTTGTGTATTGATAGTATCGCGCCCTGACAAAAGCACGTAAAGCCTATTATGTATGGGGTCGTGCTTAATTACAACATTGCCACTTGAAATGTGAAAATGATCAATTATTGGTGGTCTTAAAGCAAGTGTTGTGGTTGAAAAATTCCCATCTGTTTCTATACTTATTATGTTTAAATCGGGTGTGATAGTATAAATCAGGTTGTTATTTTCATCAACCGCCATTGATTGCCTGGAAGGGGAATTAAAATTATAATTAAAATATGGAGGTGCATATTTTCCATAATTGTGAATTGTGTTACCATTAATAAGTAGGTTGATAGTATCAATTAGATTATTAGTACTATCATCGTATACAAACACCTTGCTTTGGGCATGCAAAAAAAGTTTGCTATTGGCATGTACAATATCAAAACCAAAACCTCCACTTTCTTCAGGAAGGCTTATGTTTTTGTCGAATGTAAGTGGTTGCTGAGCATGTGTTTGATAAAGACTACTCAATACAAAAATAATTAGCAACAGTAATACTTTTCGCATTTTACTGATAGCTAACTTTTGTCTTTTGTCTTTTGTCTTTTGTCTTTTCATGATTTTAGTTTTTAAGTAGGTTGGTTTGAGTAAATTATGTTTGTTGACTGTAAAGGTAGCTAAAAATACTGAAACCAAATAGTACTTTTAATAAAATCATATTGTACAATTCTATTTCACAAATTTATTATATTTGCGCCCTCATTTTTTTCCTTTAAATAATAGCTTTTTATGGATAAGAAGAACGTTGGACATATTGCCCAGATAATAGGACCAGTGATAGACGTAGTTTTTGAAAAAGAAGAATACCTCCCCAAAATATTTGATGCTCTTGAGATAACAAGGGAAAACGGTGAAAAGTTAATTCTGGAAGCACAACAGGCTATCGGCGAAAATACTATTCGCACTATTGCCATGGACTCATCTGAAGGACTTAGTCGCGGTATGGAAGTAATTTCACTCGGGCAACCTATTTCAATGCCAACAGGAGATGAAATTAAAGGGCGCTTGTTTAACGTAATTGGTGATGCAATTGATGGACTTGGCAATGTTGACTCAAAGAAAAGATATCCTATTCACAGGGATCCTCCACTATATGAGGAGCTTTCTACTACCAAAGAGATTCTATATACCGGCGTAAAAGTTATCGACCTCATTGAACCATATTCAAAGGGTGGTAAAATTGGATTGTTTGGTGGAGCAGGTGTTGGCAAAACGGTTATCATAATGGAGCTAATTAACAATATTGCGAAATCTTATGCCGGACTTTCTGTATTTGGTGGTGTTGGTGAGCGTACCCGTGAGGGGAATGACCTGCTTCGTGAGATGATTGAATCGGGTGTTATTAAATATGGTAAAGAGTTTGTGGAAAGTATGGAAAAAGGCGGTTGGGACTTATCGAAAGTTGATCGCAAGGAACTTGAAACATCGCAGGCAACTATGGTTTTTGGTCAGATGAACGAACCTCCCGGGGCTCGTGCCCGAGTGGCATTATCAGGATTAACTGTAGCTGAATATTTCCGTGATGGCGATGAAAAATCCGGTGGTCGCGACATACTTTTCTTCATTGATAATATTTTCCGTTTTACACAAGCGGGTTCAGAGGTAAGTGCACTACTCGGTCGTATGCCATCCGCGGTTGGTTATCAGCCTACGCTTGCTACGGAGATGGGCATTATGCAAGAACGTATTACATCAACAAAACGAGGTTCTATTACGTCGGTACAGGCAGTGTATGTTCCTGCCGACGACCTTACCGACCCTGCTCCGGCCACTACTTTTGCACATCTTGATGCCACTACAGTATTGAGTCGCAAAATTGCCGAACTCGGTATTTATCCTGCTGTTGATCCACTTGATTCAACTTCTCGTATTTTAACTCCCGATGTTGTTGGCGACGAACATTATAATACTGCCGAAAGAGTTAAACGTATTCTTCAGAGATATAAAGAGTTACAGGATATTATTGCAATTCTGGGAATGGATGAGCTTTCGGAAGAAGATAAGCTAATTGTTCATCGTGCCAGAAGGGTGCAACGATTCTTGTCACAACCTTTCCATGTGGCTGAACAATTCACAGGGCTCAAAGGCGTTGTTGTTTCAATCGAAGATACTATCAAAGGCTTTAACATGATACTTGACGGAGAGGTTGATGAATATCCCGAAGCAGCATTTAACCTGGTTGGTACAATTGAAGAGGCGATTGAAAAGGGTAAGAAGTTACTATCTGAGAGTAAATAAGAGTTGAAAAGTTATACGTTATTGATTAACCGTATAACTAATAACTCTCAACATATAACATAAATATAAACATGAATATTGAAATAATAACTCCCGACACAACCATTTATCAGGGCGAAGCTGAGCTGGTTCAGTTGCCCGGAATTGATGGGTCGTTCGAAATACTAAATAACCACGCTCCGCTTATATCTGCATTAAGGCGCGGAAAGATAAAAATTAAGACTGGTGGCAAAGAGGAATTTTTTGATATTAAAGGAGGAGTAATTGAAGTCCTTGAAAACAAAGTGCTGATATTGGCCGAGTAAATCTATTTCTTTTCTTTACCTTTCCCCGAACAATATATATCCACAGCCTGAGTACCCTTTGGATTTCCCATAACAGCTGCTTTATGCCAATCGTTACAGGCAATATCCATTTGCTTTAAATAAAAATAAGCTAACCCCCTGTTAATATATGCTTCCGAATTTTGGTTGTCATATTGGATTGCTTTAGTAAGATCATCTATAGCCAATTGGTAGTTTTTCTGCTGTCCGAACAATGTTCCCCTGTTGAAATATGGCATGCTGAATTTTGGAGCAACATCAATGCATTGGTTATAATATCTTACTGCATCTTTCATGTTGCCATTTTCATAATACAATAATCCTATGGCCACCAATGATAGTGAATCTGTTGAATTTATTCTAATGGCATCTTTATAATAGGACATCGACAATTGTTTTTGTCCTAGATCATAATATATTTTACCTAAATTATGAAAAGCGATATCGTTATCCGGTTTATACTCCAGCGACGATTTGTATGATTCAATAGCCTTATCCAGCTCACCCTGCTTATAATATGTTACACCGTTATTAAACTCTGTTCGTGCTCTGCGTAATTTCAATGCTTCGTCTTCATCCTCAATTGTTCCGCGCTCAGCACCAATATTACCTGATTTAGAGATAATGCCTGATAATGGCTTGGCTTCTTCCTCAATATTATATTCAGTTTCTGATAATTCATCTTCAATTATCTCATCTGTTTTTGAATATGTAATAATTACCGAACTATCTGTTATAGAGGCAACTACCGAACTTTTTTCATCTTTTTGCTTATCATTTAATTCGCAAGCAAACAAAAAAGTTATTGCGACCAGAAAAATTATAACTCTTTGCATGTGTATTAGCTATATTATTAAGAGTGCAAAGATAACAGATAATGGTGAATAGGTGTTGGTAATATGAAAATCGTGAATAGGGATGTGTCATTTAATTTAACAAATTCACAACTGGACAATTGAACAGTTTATAATTGAACGATTGAACAATTAAATATAGCTACTTCTTACCAATACCAACCGATGCAGGCACAGATAAATGTGCTTGTACCAAAACCCAATCACCGTTAATCTTTTCAACCACCCCAGTAAATCTTAAGCCTTCGTATTTATGAGCCACACCTTTATACATGTAATTATAGTTTAATGTTTCGGCAAACCATGCAGTATTTCCAGTGCAATTTATCTTTATTAACTGGTTAGATGCAGAAATGTAAGTGTCGGTAATATGACTAAATTGATTTTTTATTGCGTCTCTGATATTCGACCATCCCATTAACCTTTCGTCGGAATCAGTACCGTACAAAATAATGTCATCATCAGGAGCCCAAATATTTTCAATTAGATCAAAGTCCTGATTTTCGTTTGCGAGAATGTAATTTTCCAGCAAATTTTCGATAGCTTCCGTGTCTTCTTTACAATCATACTCCTTTTTCTGATCACAACTTGAACTTGCAACAAGCAGTATGCATAACACTAATGTTGAATAAATAAGTTTCATAATCATATGTTTTTTATCTGCTTTAGAGTTAAAACGATTAAAAAGCAGATGTGTTAATACTATATTCCTTTGGTGTGAAATTACGATTTTTATTTATCTGTTGTAAAGAAATGATTTTATTTATAATTCGTCCAAATAACAGAGCTGGATTTTATCTAAATTTCGGCACTTAAATAATTTAATAATTCACTTTTGTAGTTCGGTAATTTTTCGTAAAATTGCACGCAAATTAAACTAACGACATTCCTTTGTAAATGAGTAGTATATTACACAAAATAGTTGCTCTTGTCCGTATAGCGTTTATAGTAGTTATTGTTTTATCATGCACTTCTTTTATATTAGCTCAACCTGATGAGCATGAATTTAAAAAAGATGGTGAATCCTGGCAGGAAGAAATTCAGCAGGAAGAATTTAAT
Source organism: Bacteroidota bacterium (assembly GCA_014382445.1). Taxonomy (GTDB): domain Bacteria; phylum Bacteroidota; class Bacteroidia; order Bacteroidales; family F082. The sequence goes on along the minus strand of JACNJS010000045.1, from coordinate 169,070 downwards.
GCCGGCGATATGATTATTGAGCATATTACTGATGCTTATGAATGGCATATTATAACTATTGGACACACCCATGTAACCGTTCCTTTACCTGTAATGCTTTACGATGACGGTAAGTTTCATTTTTTTATGTCGTCGGTTTTTAATCATGGTCATGATGATTACAAAGGATATTCTATTTCACATCACGAAATGAATGCCGGCAAAATAGTAAGGAAAGATAATGATGGTAATGAGTTAAGGCCCGATCTTGATTTCTCTTTTACGAAAACTGTATTGGCTATCTTTTTCAGCATGTTTATTCTTATTTTTATATTCATTTCTGTTGCAAAAGCATATAAAAAACGTGAAGGCAAAGCACCCAAAGGATTACAATCATTTCTTGAACCAATTATTATTTTCGTTCGTGATGATATTGCTAAGGCATCAATTGGTGAAAAAAGATATGAAAAATATCTGCCATTTTTACTTACTGTTTTCTTTTTCATATTAATTAATAACCTGCTGGGGATTGTTCCGTTTTTTCCGGGAGGAGTTAACGTTACTGGTAACATTGGGGTAACGGGTGTGCTTGCCGCGTTTACTTTTATTATAACAACTTTTAGCGGAAACAAAAACTATTGGAAACATATTGTTAACGCTCCCGGAGTACCATGGTGGTTAAAAATCCCGGTACCGCTTATGCCGGTAGTTGAACTTATGGGAGTTTTTACAAAGCCATTTGTTCTAATGGTTCGTCTTTTTGCAAACATAAGTGCAGGTCATATTATTATCCTTGGTTTTATAAGTCTGATATTTATCTTTGGCGAAATTAGTACTGGTGCCGGATATGGCGTTGCCGTTATTTCGGTGGCTTTTACCATTTTCATGGATGTGCTGGAAATCTTAGTCGCTTTTATTCAGGCATATGTATTTACACTTCTTTCGGCACTGTATTTTGGTATGGCAACCGAGGAGGCTCATTAAGGAAATTTATCAATTAATAAATAATAAAACAATAACTATGGAATTATTATCAATTTTATTACAGGCTGTAGCCGACCTTACTCCCTATGCTAAGATGGGTGCCGGAATTGGTGCCGGAATCGCTGCAATTGGTGCAGGTATTGGCATCGGACAGATTGGTCGTGGCGCTGTTGAAGCTATTGCCCGTCAGCCGGAAGCTGTTGGTGACATTCGTTCAAATATGATTGTTGCTGCCGCTCTTATTGAGGGTGTTGCTTTTTTTGCAATCGTTGTTTGTTTGTTGATCGTATTTTTATAAACAACAACAAAATTTCGTTATGATGTAGCGGTTGGCTGCATCATAACGGATATTTAAAAAACGCAACTATTAAGATAACTATAAAGATTAATTTAATAAAACTATAGATTATGTCGTTGATAAATCCCGGTTTCGGTCTTGTAATTTGGATGACCCTCGCCTTTGGTATATTACTTTATGTTCTTGCTAAATATGCCTGGCCAGCTATTATTTCGTCATTAAAAGAGAGAGAAAAATCAATCGAAGATGCTTTATTATCTGCTGAAAAAGCAAGAGAAGAAATGGAAAAAATGAAACTCGGTAACGAAGAGCTGATAAGAGAAGCCCAGGACGAAAGAGACAACATACTAAAGGAAGCAAGAGCCTTGAAAGAAAAGTTTATTAATGATGCCAAAGAAAAAGCACAGGTTACCGCAGATTCAATTGTTGAAAATGCACGTGAAAGCATTGAGAGTGAAAAAAAGGCTGCCATGGTTGAAATTAAAAATATCATAACCACATATTCAATCGATATTGCTGAAAAAATTCTTCGTGAAGAGCTCAAAGACAAAAAAAAGCAAAAAGCATATGTGGAAAAACTTCTTAGCGAAACCAGCTTAAATTAATAGATGCAAGCATGAGAATAAAATTATTATCAAAACGCTATGCTCAGGCATTATTCGACCTTGCTGTTGAACTAAATATACTTGAGCAAGTAAATTCTGATCTCAGGCTTATAGGTACTGTATTTGCTGAAAACCGCGAATTAAAAGTAATAATTGCTAACCCGGTTATTGATACATATAAAAAAATTAATATTCTTAAAAAGTTATTTGAAGGAAAAGTTCAGGAACTCACAATCAAATTTCTGCTACTAATCACACGAAAAGGCAGAGAACAATACATAGCTCCTATTAGCGATGCATTTGATGAAATTTATAAGAAATACAAAAATATATTATCTGTAAATATTACAACTGCACAAACAGCAGATATAAAAGTTACGGAAGAGATTAGTAAAAAACTACAGGCGGTAACCAAAATGAATATTGATTTATCTGAAAAAGTTGACGAAGACATTATTGGTGGTTTCATTGTTAACTTTCAGGATTATAAGTATGACGCCAGCATAATTAATCAATTGAATAAATTGAAAAAAAGTTTTTCGAAAAACAACTACGAAACACAATTTTAAAAAAAGTAAAAAGCACATAATATGGCAAATATTAAACCAGCTGAAGTATCAGCCATTTTGCGTAAAGAACTAGCAGGCTTTGACACAGAAGCAGAATTAGAAGAAGTAGGATCAGTATTACAAATAGGTGATGGAATTGCCCGTGTTTATGGCTTAACGAATGTTGGCGCAGGAGAATTAGTTGAATTTGAGAAAACAGGGTTAATGGGAATAGTTCTTAACCTCGAAGAAGATAACGTAGGTATCGTATTGCTGGGTGAACCAGGCGATATTAATGAAGGCGACAGCGTAAAACGCACCAAACGTATTGCATCTCTCAAAGTTGGTGAAGGACTGCTTGGCAGGGTTGTAAACACATTGGGAGAACCGATTGACGGGAAAGGCCCGATAACAGGCAAAACTTATGAAATGCCACTGGAACGCAAAGCCCCCGGCGTTATTTTTCGGCAACCGGTAAACGAACCACTACAGACCGGCATTAAAGCCATCGATGCTATGATACCTATTGGCCGTGGACAGCGGGAACTTATTATTGGCGACCGCCAAACAGGTAAAACAGCCATCGCTATCGATACCATTATTAATCAAAAAGAATTTTATGAAAAGGGAGAACCTGTTTATTGTATTTATGTAGCATCCGGACAAAAAGGTTCAACTATTGCCAATATTCAAAAAATACTGGAAGAAAACGGAGCACTGGCTTATACAACTATTGTAATGGCCACAGCATCCGATCCAGCTGCCATGCAGTTTTACGCACCATTTGCCGGTGCTGCTATAGGTGAGTTCTTCCGTGATACAGGCCGTCCGGCACTTGTAATATATGATGACCTTAGCAAACAAGCTGTTGCATATAGGGAGGTATCATTACTGCTGCGCCGTCCACCGGGTCGTGAAGCATATCCGGGTGATGTTTTTTATCTTCATTCACGACTGCTGGAAAGGGCAGCTAAAATAATCGACTCTGACGATATTGCTCAAAAAATGAATGATGTTCCCCATAGTATTAAAGATATTGTAGTGGGAGGCGGTTCATTAACTGCTCTTCCTATTATCGAAACTCAGGCAGGAGACGTAAGTGCATATATTCCTACTAATGTAATTTCGATTACTGATGGTCAAATCTTCCTTGAAAATGATTTATTTAACTCAGGAATCCGACCGGCGATTAATGTGGGAATATCAGTTTCGCGAGTTGGAGGGAATGCTCAGATTAAATCGATGAAAAAAGTAGCCGGAACGCTTAAACTCGATCAGGCACAATACCGTGAACTGGAAGCTTTTTCTAAGTTTGGCTCCGATCTTGATGCAGCTACAATGTCGGTTCTCGCAAAAGGTAAACGTAATGTTGAAATTCTTAAACAACCTCAGTATTCACCACTTACAGTGGGGCAGCAGGTAGCTATTATTTTTTGTGGCTCAAACAACCTTCTTTCTAAGGTTCCGGTTAACAGCATTATTGACTTTCAGGATGCATTCCTGTTGCATCTTGACACACATCATAAAGATGTAATTAAACAGCTTGGTGAAGGTAGTTATAACGATGAGCTTACAACGGCACTAACAAAAGCTGCCTCTGAAGTATCTCGTAAATTTGAAGCAAAAACTGACATTTAATAACTATGGCCAGCCTTAAGGAAGTACGCATACGAATTACATCGGTTAACTCAACTCGGCAGATTACCAGCGCCATGAAAATGGTGTCAGCATCGAAGTTAAGAAAAGCTCAAAATGCTATTCTCAACATGCGTCCTTATGCACAAAAACTGCATACCATCATGCAGGACATTACCCACGACCTTGACGGATCAGACGAAGGAGTATACGCAGCCAACAGGGGAGACAATCAAATTCTGATAATTACAATTACTTCAAATCGTGGACTTTGCGGGGCATTTAATTCTAATATTGTTAAAAGAGCAGTAAATCTTATTGAAAGTAAATATGCCAATCAGTATAAAAAGGGCAATGTTAGTTTAATGTGTATCGGGAAAAAAGGTGCCGATGGATTAATTTCAGCAGGATACAAACCTGTTGATATTATAACTGATGTGTTTGAACATTTGTCGTTTGAAAATACAGTACCAATCGCGGAGGAGCTAATGCAGATGTTTTCAGATAGCAGCTATGACAAAATTATTTTGATCTACAATCAGTTTAAAAATGCTGCTGTACAATTGCTTCAGGAAGAACAACTTTTACCCATTATTGAGTCCGGTGAAAACGAAACTTCTGAAAAAGAAGAATTAAAAGCCAATTATATTTTTGAACCGAGCAAAGAAGAAATCATGGAAGTGCTTGTTCCCAAGGCAATTAAAGTGCAGTTGTATAAAGCACTTCTCGACAGTTTTGCTTCAGAACATGGAGCCAGAATGACAGCAATGCATCAGGCTACTGAAAATGCCAATGAACTGATTAAAGAGCTTAAACTAAAGTACAATAAGGCACGTCAGGCATCCATTACAAACGAAATTCTTGAGATTGTTGGTGGAGCAGAAGCCCTGAGTAGTTAATAAATAATAAAAGTTTACAAGTATAAATAATACGCAGGGGTAATATTTGATACTGCGTTTTTTATTATTATATCTTTGTAGTACACAAAAAACAAAAACCATGATTAATTTAAAAGTACAATCCGCATTAAACGATCAGATTAAAAAAGAAGAATTTTCGTCACGCCTATATGTTGCCATGGCAATATGGTGTGAAACAAAAGGATATCCCGGAGCTGCTAAATTTCTGTTTTCGCATTCCGAAGAAGAACGTATGCACATGCTTAAATTAGTGCATTATACTAATGATCGGGGAGGTAAAGCACAACTTGCTCACATTGAGCAACCTGATGATGAATTTAGCTCACTTCTGGATGTATTTGAAAAAGTTATGGAACATGAAAAATATGTTACTGCTTCCATTAACTCCCTCTATGAAGTTACCGTTCACGAAAAGGACTATACTACAATGAATTTTCTACAATGGTTTATTACCGAACAGGTAGAAGAGGAAAGTTTATTCAACAACATCCTCGATAAAATCAAGCTTGTTGGCACCGATAAGGCAGGAATGTTCCATATTGATAAAGAGCTCGACGGGATGGCTGTGGCGCCTGCACCAATAGTGTGAAAACCCGCAAAGTTGCATCAAAATTAGCGGATCGAAAAATATAATATTTCAATCCGCTGAAAGATTTTCTCAAGTCTTTTTAAGTTTCAGCTACATTCGTGTCGAGGAAATTCCATTCAACTAATAGGGGTTTTTTCAAACTGCTCTATAAGTTTATCAAACCATGGTTCCCCAAATTTTCTAATTAAAGGTTGCTTAAGGTATCTATATAAAGGAACACCATTTTTTGTACCTCCATTTAAAGCCGGCGAACAAATATGCCACCTATGATAATTAACAGCAATTGATAGCCCTACCTTACTTAACCTAATTGGATAAAGGTGACATGAAACCGGTTTTTGAAACTCTGTTTTTCCTTCGATATATGCTTTCTCAATTGAACAAAAACTGATACTGTTTTCAAAATAAACAAACGCACATTCATTATCATTCACCAGAGGCGTGACATATTCACCATCGGTGTCATATTCAAAAACCCCACCCCTTTCAATAATCTCTAACCCTTGTTTTGTCATGAATGGCTTTATATAGTCAATATCATCTTCAAGTATGGATATTTCTTCTTCATCCAAAGGAGCTCCGGCATCACCGGCCACGCAGCAATCGCCTTTGCATGCATGCAGGTTGCAAGCAAAATATATTTCTTTTATTTCGTCCGAAACAAGTATATCATCAATAATTATCATTTGAGAGTTTGTTTGTTAAGCTGATTTTGCTGCAAAAGTATTATTTTTATAACCCTAACCCATATATGCCTTATATGGTTCAAATAATCCTACCATATAAGGCATATAAGAAAAGGCTTGATTATATAATTCGGGTACTCTATTTTTCCTTACTTTTGCCCGACATTTTTACGTATAGCATTAACAATTAACAGATATTAACATGGCATTCAACCTAAGAAACAGAAACTTCTTAAAATTATTGGATTTCACTTCAAAAGAAATTAAATTTTTACTCGACCTTTCGGCTGATTTGAAAAAAGCGAAATATGCAGGTACTGAGCAAAAAACACTCTCCGGCAAAAACATTGCCCTTATTTTCGAAAAAGCTTCAACACGAACAAGATGTGCTTTTGAGGTCGCAGCATTTGATCAGGGCGCAAAAGTGACCTATCTCGGACCCAGCGGTTCACAGATTGGCAAAAAGGAATCGATGAAAGATACTGCCAGGGTTCTTGGGCGTATGTATGACGGCATTGAATACCGCGGTTTTGGTCAGCCTATTGTTGAAGAGCTTGGCAAATACGCCGGTGTCCCTGTTTGGAACGGCCTTACAGATGAGTTCCACCCAACTCAAATACTTGCCGACTTCCTCACCATGATGGAACACTCCGACAAACCTCTGCATCAGGTAAGCTTTGCCTATGCGGGTGATGCCCGTAACAATATGGGTAACTCCCTAATGGTAGGTGCGGCAAAAATGGGCATGGATTTCCGTGCAGTAGCACCTAAACAATTGTGGCCCGATGAAGAGTTAGTTGCTCAATGTAATGAAATAGCAAAAGAAACCGGAGCAACGATAACACTTACCGAAAGCGTTAAAGATGGTGTTAAAGGTGTAGATTTTATTTATACCGATGTATGGGTAAGCATGGGCGAAGCAGATGACGTTTGGGGCGAACGGATTAAACTTATGCTGCCGTATCAGGTAAATGCAAAAATGATCGAATTAACAGGCAATCCAAAGGTAAAATTCCTTCACTGTTTGCCTGCTTTCCATAATCGCGACACAGCAGTTGGAGAGGAGATATATCAGAAATTTGGAGTTGAAGCCATGGAAGTTACTGATGATGTTTTCGAATCACCGGCATCGGTTGTATTTGATGAAGCAGAAAACCGACTTCACACTATTAAAGCAGTTATGGTAGCTACGCTTGGAGCTTGATAATACTAACTGTCATCAAGGAGCGCAGCGAAGAATCTATGATTAATGGAGATTCTTCACTTCGTTCAGAATGACAAACCAATTTAAACCAGATGCAAAAAAAAGAATACGTTTGTCCAAAATGCGGCAGTAAACATTACGAAGCTGATGAAATGAGAGCAACCGGAGGACCGTTTGCAAAAATATTTGATGTTCAGAATAAGAAGTTTACCACAATATCATGCTCCCAATGCGGATATACAGAATTTTATAAACGTCAAACCAGTACTTTCGGGAATGTAGTTGATTTTTTTACAAACTAAAAACACATGGCCAATAACGAGGAACTATTTAAAAAAATAATAGCACATTCGAAGGAATATGGTTTTGTATTCCAGTCGAGCGAAATTTACGACGGGTTAAGTGCCGTTTATGATTATGCCCAAAATGGTACGGAGCTAAAAAATAACATTCGTAATTATTGGTGGAAAGCCATGGTACAGATGCATGAAAATATTGTGGGTATTGATACTGCAATATTCATGCATCCAACAGTTTGGAAAGCATCGGGCCATGTAGATGCATTCAACGACCCGATGATCGACAACAAAGATTCAAAAAAACGTTATCGTGCCGATGTTCTGGTCGAAGACCATATTGCTAAAATTGAAGCTAAAATCACAAAAGAAATTGAAAAGGCTGCCATCCGTTTTGGCGAATCTTTTGATGAGCAACAATTCAGAAATACAAATCCTCGTGTACTAGCCAACATCGAAAAAATTGAAGACATAAAAAACAGGCTTTATCCCGCCATGGATAATAACGACATGGTAGCTATAAAGCAACTCATAGAAGACATTGAAATTGTCTGCCCGGTTTCGGGCTCAAAAAACTGGTCGGAGGTACGCCAATTCAACCTTATGTTTTCCACAAATATAGGATCAACTGCAGAAGGTGCAACTGAGATATTTTTACGTCCTGAGACTGCACAGGGTATTTTTGTAAACTACCTGAATGTTCAGAAAACAGGCCGGATGAAAATTCCGTTTGGCATAGCTCAAACAGGCAAAGCCTTTAGAAATGAAATTGTTGCCCGCCAGTTTATATTCCGAATGCGTGAATTTGAACAAATGGAAATGCAATTTTTTGTTCGCCCCGGTGAAGAAATGAAATGGTATGAATACTGGAAAAATGAGCGAATGCATTGGCATCAGTCCCTTGGCATCCCCGCTGCTATGTTCCGTTTCCACGACCACGACAAACTTGCACATTATGCCAATGCCGCTGCCGATATCGAGTTTGAATTCCCAATCGGTTTCAAAGAGCTGGAAGGAATACACTCAAGAACCGATTTCGACCTAGGCGCTCACGAAAAACATTCAGGTAAAAAGCTGCGTTACCACGACCCCGAACTCAACGAAAGTTATGTGCCTTATGTTGTTGAAACATCAATCGGTTTAGACCGTATGTTCCTGGCCGTTATGAGTTTTGCATATACTGAAGAGCAACTTGAAGATGGAAGCTCAAGAGTAGTAATGAAATTTCCACCTATGCTTGCTCCTTACAAAGTAGCTGTATTTCCACTTACAAAAAAAGATGGTCTACCTGAAAAGGCTCGCGAAATAATGAACAAACTCAAATACGATCATATGTGCTTTTATGAGGAAAAAGATGCTATTGGCAAGCGCTACCGCCGCCACGATGCTATTGGAACTCCCTATTGCGTAACTGTTGATCACCAAACCCTTGAGGACAACACAGTTACCATCCGTGAACGCGACACCATGCAACAGGAGCGTATTGCTATTAATGAGATAAGTGGGGTTGTTGGGGAAAGGTTGAATGTTAAGCCATAAGTCTTTGGGTACAATATTTTAAAAGCTATCCGAAATTATTGGGCTATTGTATTAAGCCCAGCCTGCTACCTATTATTGTACCCCGTCATCGTTCTTTCTACTCCTATCGTAATAAAACTTTTTATCATTTCAGTGGCCACATCTAATCTGGGTATCATTAGGTTTTCTTCGCTTTTTGTCCATTGACCTAATACATAATCCGACTGTCGTCCTCTTGGGAAATCATCACCAATGCCAATGCGTAATCTGGCGAAAACATTTGTGCCTAATTTTTCAATAGTATCAATAAGGCCATTATGACCGGCATCACCACCTTTAGCTTTCATGCGGAGCGTACCTGTTGGCAGGGCAATATCATCGAGCACAACCAATAGTCGCTCAATAGGTATTTTTTCTTTTTCCAACCAGTATGCGATGGCCTTACCACTTAAGTTCATGTAGGTTGTTGGCTTAATTACAACCAGTGAGCGACCGCGATATTTAATACGTGAAACAATTGCAAGCTTTTCAACCTTAGTTTCACCCTTCAGTTCATTAATTAAAGTATCAGCAACCGCAAAACCAATATTATGCCTGGTGTTAGCATATTCAGCACCTATATTTCCAAGTCCGGTTATTAAATACTTCATGTTAAATCACATAAAAAAAATAAAGGGATAAAGTTAGTGAATCCCCTTATCCCTTTACAAAAATTAGTTAAATTTTCTCTATTCCTCTTTTGCACCAGGTGCAGTTCCTTCTTCTCCTGCTTCTTCTCCTTCTTCTCCTTCCTCACCCTCTTCATCTTCTTCAAGGTCTTCCGTAACGGTTCTTGAAGTTTTAACACGAACGATAACAGAGTTTGGCGGATCGAGTAACGCAAGATTGTCAAGTTCAATATCTCTTATTTTTATTGAACCTCCTATTACCAGCTTTGAAATATCAACATCGATATTCTCTGGCAAAACATCAACCAATCCTTTTACTCGAATTTTATGCATCTTTTTGATTAGCTGGCCGCCTGCAATAACACCCGGCGAAATGCCTGCCAGATTAACAGGAATACCAATTGAAATGGCCTTTCCAGGAGTCAGCTCCATGAAATCAGCATGTAATACCTTGTCGGTTACCGGATGATACTGAATATCCTGTAGTATCGTTTGATATTCTTTACCATCGATACTTATCGAAAGTAAAAAAACATCCGGCGAGAAGATAATTTTATCAAATTTGATTTCATTTGTAACAAAATGAACTTGCTTTTCACCTCCGTAAATAACACATGGGATGTTTCCTTCCCTCCTGTGTTTTTTAGCATCTTTTTTCCCTACGTTCTCTCTTAGAGAACCGCTCAATGATACTTTTTTCATTTTTTAAAAATTAATTAATAATATATAAATAATCTACTTCTTTTCAATATCGAATAGTGAGCTTATTGACTCAAAGTTCTGCACTCGTGCAATAACTTCGGCTAACAGATCGGCAGTGCTTAATACCTTTATTTTCTCCAAGTTTTGTTTTAAAGGAACAGTATCGGTAACAACAATTTCATTAAGTTTTGATTTGCTTAGAATATCATAAGCAGAGCCCGAAAAAATAGGATGTGTACAAAATGCACGAACAGTATTAGCACCCCTGCTTATTATCAAATCAGCAGCTTTTGTAATTGTGCCGGCAGTATCAATAATATCATCAACCAGTATAACATCTTTGCCTTCAACATCCCCAATAAGTTCCATTTGTTCGATTACATTAGGCTTTGCCCTTTGCTTATAACAGATAACAAACCCCGTGTTAAGTGCTTTTGCATACGATGCTGCACGCCGGGTTCCTCCGGTGTCAGGTGATGCCATTATAAGGTTGGGAAGATTTAGCTTTCTGATATACTCCATAAAGATATTTGAAGCATAAAGATTATCAACCGGTACATCAAAAAATCCCTGTATCTGATCGGCATGCAAATCGAGGGTAATAACCCTGTTAATACCTGCAGATATAAGCAAGTTTGCAATGAGTTTCGAAGCAATTGCCACTCTTGGTTTATCCTTCCTGTCCTGCCTTGCGTAACCAAAATAAGGTATTACTGCTATAATTTTCCTGGCAGATGCCCTCTTGGCAGCATCAATCATCATAAGCAGTTCCAGCAAATTGTCGCCAGGAGGAAAAGTTGATTGAATAATAAATACATCTTGTCCTCTTATGTTTTCTTCGTAAGAGGTTTGAAGTTCACCATCAGAAAAATTTGTGACAATTGACTTTCCAAGTTCAATACCATAGCTATCAGCAATTTTTTCAGCAAGATATCGGGTTTTCCGCCCGCTAAAAATACTTACTTTTGGATCTGACATTTTTTTTGGTTTTATTGGTTTTGAAAAATCGCTGCAAAAGTACTATTAATTTCCTAATTTTCAATTAAAAATTCCTTACTTGCTGCAAATTATCAATCTTAGTATAGAGTTTAATTCCGGCTCATCTATAATCAGAGCCGTTGATAATGTAACACTGAATATTAAAAAAGGTCAGGCTGTTGGCGTTGTTGGTGAATCTGGTTCGGGAAAAACAGTAACCGCCCTGGCCATAATGCAATTGCTTCCTCCTCAGGCAAATATTGTATCCGGAAAAATAAATTTTAACAATACTAATTTAATCGGACTGAAAAATCGTGATATAAGGAAGTACAGGGGAAATAGTATATCCATGATATTTCAGGAGCCAATGACAGCACTTAACCCGGTTATGCGTTGTGGGAAACAGGTTGCAGAAATTATTATCCTTCATCAAAAGGTGAATAATAAAGAGGCGCGCCAACAGGTTATTGAGCTATTCGAAAAGGTAAACCTGCCCCGTCCCGAGAGTATTTACAGCAGCTATCCCCATCAATTGTCGGGCGGACAAAAGCAGCGAGTGATGATTGCCATGGCAATTGCCAACAAGCCCGATTTACTTATTGCAGATGAACCAACCACTGCTTTGGACGTTACAGTACAGAAAGAAATAATTGCACTATTAAACGACCTAAGAAAAGAATATGGAATGGGTTTAATTTTTATTAGTCACGACTTAGGTGTGGTTAGTGAAGTAGCTGATGAAGTAGCAGTTATGTATAAAGGTCGAATTGTTGAATCCGGCAATTTAAAAAATGTATTTGAGCAGCCTGAGCACCCATATACCAAAGGGCTTTTAGCATGCCGCCCACCCGTCGATAAACGTGTTACCCGCCTGCCGGAAATTGATGATTTTATGGGTGGTAATTTTGATAAATTAGAAACCCTCTCCAACCCAAATGACAGATTAATATTTCATAAACAGATATATGATAAAGAACCCCTCTTAAAAGTACAGAATATTGAAAAAAAATATATCCTATCAAAAAATATATTCGGGAAAACAACCGATTATGTGCCAGCGGTTGATGATGTTAGTTTTAATGTGTTTCCCGGAGAAACTCTTGGATTAGTTGGTGAATCAGGATGTGGTAAAACAACATTAGGGAGAAGCATATTAAGACTTATTGAACCCGATAGTGGCTTGATTTATTTTGATGATTTTGATTTGTTATCCCTTAATTCACAATCTCTTAACAAACAACGCAAAAATATAAACATCATTTTTCAAGACCCGTATTCATCATTAAATCCGCGCATGACTATCGGAAGTGCAATACAGGAGCCTATGAAGGTGCATAAGCTTTACGGGAATAATAAACAACGAAAAGAACAGGTAATAACCCTTCTGGAAAAAGTGGGGTTAATAAGTGAACACTACAACCGTTACCCACATGAATTTTCGGGAGGACAAAGGCAACGAATCGTAATTGCCCGTACCCTTGCGCTCAACCCTAAGTTCATAATTTGTGATGAAGCTGTTTCAGCTCTGGATGTTTCGGTACAGGCAAAGGTGCTTAATTTACTTAATGACCTGAAACAGGAATTTGGCTTTACCTATATATTTATTTCCCACGACCTTAGCGTTGTGCGATTTATGAGTGATCGAATAATGGTTATGAAAGATGGAAAGATTGTGGAAATTGGGGATGCCGATGAGGTTTACAATAATCCCCAATCCGACTATACTAAAAAACTAATTGCTTCCGTTCCTGCCTGACAATTGTTTATTAATTTTGTCGAAGATATATTTATGTACCCATAATTCAAATAATATTATCATGAAAAACATCGATACTTTTGATTTCACAAATAAAAAAGTCATCATCAGAGTTGATTTTAATGTTCCATTAAATGAAAAGTTTAAAATTACGGATGATACAAGAATACAGGCTACAATCCCTACAATAAAAAAAGTGTTAAACTCCGGAGGTTCTGTTATTCTGATGTCGCATTTGGGCAGACCGAAAGATGGTCCCGAAAATAAATTTTCACTTCAACATCTTGTACCTGCTTTGTCAAAACAGATTGGTGTTGAAGTACAGTTTGCTGATGATTGCGTTGGAAAGCAGGCTATTGAGAAGGCAAAAAATTTAAATCACGGGGAAGTCTTATTACTCGAAAACCTTCGCTTCTACAAGGAGGAAACCAAAGGAGATGAAGCCTTTGCTCAAAAACTTGCACAACTTGCCGACGTTTATATGAACGATGCATTCGGAACAGCCCACAGAGCTCATGCCTCAACGGCTGTAATTGCAAAATTCTTCCCTAACAACAAAATGTTCGGTTATGTTATGAATAACGAACTAATTAATATTAACAAAATTGTTAAAGATGGTAAAAAACCTATCACAGCAATATTGGGAGGAGCAAAAGTGTCGGGCAAAATCGAAATTCTCAATAATTTAATAGACAAGGTTGATAACATACTTATTGGCGGAGGAATGATGTTTACTTTTATTAAAGCCCTTGGCGGCGAAGTTGGAAACTCGTTGGTTGAAGATGGGTTAATTGATACAGCAAAAGCTGCAATGCAAAAAGCTGAAGAAAATAATGTTTGTTTTCACCTACCAACAGATGCTGTAATTGCTGATAAATTCGATAATGAAGCTAATCGTAAGTTTTGTAATTCTCACGAAATTCCTGATGGCTGGATGGGTTTGGATATTGGCCCCGAAACAGGGCAGGCATTTAAAGATATTATTGAAAACTCAAAAACAATATTTTGGAATGGTCCCATGGGGGTTTTTGAAATGGAAAACTTCGAACATGGAACAATTGAAGTGGCATACGCTATTACTGAGGCTACAAAAAACGGTGCCTTCTCGTTAATTGGTGGTGGCGACTCAGTTGCTGCTATTAATAAATTCCACTTACAGGATAAAGTAAGTTATGTATCAACAGGAGGTGGGGCAATGTTAGAATTTATTGAAGGGAAAACATTACCCGGAGTGGCATCAATTGTTGAATAATTACTAATTATTCTGTATTCAAATCTATAAAATCAAGTGTATATATAATCTGTTTTCGTACGGATTTGAACTATTCTGAGTACCTTTGCCCGTTAAAATATAAAATTTATTCCAATGATGTTTTTGAATAAAATAATAGCATCCATATTACCATTAATGCCTCAAAAACTTGTATGGGTTTTTTCTAAACGCTACATAGCCGGGCAAACTCTTGAAGAAGCAACTAACATCGCAAAAAAATTAAACTTAGAGGGAAATATGGTTACCATCGACCTTCTTGGTGAGTTTATTACGGATATTTCAGAGGCAGAAAAGAACAAAGACGAATACCTTGAAATAATTAACTCTGTTGAAAAAAATGACATTAATGGAAATTATTCATTAAAACCAACCATGTTTGGATTGTTGATTGATAAAGAAGCATGCTATAAATTAATTCGTGAAATAGTTAAAAAGGCAGTAGAGCATGATAATTTCGTGCGCATCGATATGGAAGACTCGCAATGTGTTGATCGTGAAATTGAACTTTTTAGAAAGCTAAAAAAAGAGTTTCCTAAAAATGTTGGTCTTGTACTTCAGTCGTACATGCGCCGAACAATGAACGACATTAATGATATGTTAGACCTTCATTCTGCTGATAATCCGGTAAATTACAGGTTGTGTAAGGGAATTTATATTGAACCCGAGAACATTGCCTATAAGAAATACGAAGAAATTAACGCCCATTTTTTGGAAGACCTTGAATACATGTTTACAAAAGGAATTTACCCGGGCATTGCCACCCACGACGAAAAACTCGTTAATGGAGCTTATAATCTTATTGAAAAATATAAAGTCCCTAATGACAAATTTGAGTTTCAAATGTTATTCGGTGTTACTCCTGCTTTACGGAAATCGATACTAGATAAAGGATACAGAATGAGAATTTATGTTCCCTTTGGTAAAAATTGGTTTGCCTATTCAACCCGCAGGTTAAAGGAAAACCCAAAAATGGCTCAGGAAATTATTAAGGCGTTATTTGTTAGGGGGTAATATGATGTTTTGTCCTCCTGAGCAGAGCGAAGGAACTCTATTGGTAACACCTATATTATCAATAAACCTGCTGAGTGGATTTTCATCGAGATAACTCGAGGAAAACTCTCAGCGGGTTGAAAAAGAAAATCATCAATAATCAGGAATCTCCTGCCCCTCAATCCATGGAGCTCCTACATCAATAAGTTGTTTTTCAAGTATTGGAATTTCTTGGTTTATAATATTTTCCAATTCTTTTTTCACATTCTTAAATTCATCTTGAGCAATAGCTAAACTTTTAATATGAGTAGGAGTGGGACCATAAGTAGAGTTTTGAACACCCATTGATGCAGCATTCAATCGGCTTATAACAGTTGGTGCGGTTTTTTCACCTATTTCTTCCTTCGATTTATTACCATATAATTTCTCTTCAACATCAAGTAACTGTTGATTTAAGGCATAAATATCAGCATCAAGATCTCCAGGGGCTTTGTTAATAGCCGATAATGCCTTTTTCATTCCTGCAACTTTCTTAATAGTGGTGTTCAACACAATCCGTAATGCCGATGTTGCCATTCTCATATTATCAACTTCGTCCCAAAAAGCTACGGTTTCTTTAGGAGAAGCACCATCAAGTGCTCCTTGTTTCATTCTTTTAACCTTAAAATTAACAGGTTCTGATAATTCTGTTATTTCGCCGTTTATCCTACTGGCTATTCTAACAGAATAACTCCCCGGAAGCACCATAGTACCACCTCTTGATGAACGAGAATCGCCAACATGCTGATCATGAATGTTTATAGCAGAAGCAGAGGGTTTGTGTAAATCCCATGCTACCCGATGAAACCCTTTCCCGGCAGGGCCTTCCAGTCTTCTTATTACAGCTCCCGTACTGTCATTGATAGTAAGCATAATAACGGGAGGTTCTTCTCTGCGTTCCTTTTCAACTTCATCCCACCCGGGGAACGTCACTTCTTTTTTGTCTTTTAAAAGCGCCTTTTCCTTTTTCTGGCGTACAGCTTTTTTAGTGCTGTATTCTTCTGCAAGATAATAAGTAAAAACAGCGCCAAATGGCGGATTGGGAGCAATGAAGTATGAGGCTCCCTGTGACCCTTTACCTCCAAAAGTTTCTTTTGGCCGAGGGAAATACCACCATGCATCACGGGTTGGAAAAAGGGTTGCCTCACTTTTTAGCTGTTCAAGGTTAACGTGCCGAAGTGCGCTATAATCATCCAGCACAAAAAAACTGCGGCCAAATGAGGCTCCTACCAAATCGTTTTCGCGTTTTTGTATTGCCAAATCACGGAAAGATATTACCGGAACATCGCCATCAAGCTTAACCCAGTTTTTGCCACCATCGAATGTAGTGTAAATACCAAATTCAGTTCCGGCAAACATAAGCTCCGGTTTAACATGGTCTTGAACTATTCGCCAAACAATTGTATTATCCGGAATATTACCTGATATTGACTGCCATGTGCGGCCACGGTTTGTGCTTTTATAGATATATGGTTTTAAATCACCATATTTGTGATTATCAAGCACTACATACACAGTATTTACATCATGAAGGTCGGCTTTAATATCATTTACAAAAGCGGTAGCGGGTAGGTTCGGAAGTTTAACTACTTCAATTTTGCTCCAGCTGTCGCCTCCGTTTTCAGTAATCTGCAAGAGTCCATCATCAGTGCCGACATAAATAAGCCCTTCTTGTAATGGAGATTCTGCAAGGGAAGTTATGGTATTGTAGTTCGACATTGCATTAACATCCCATGGTGAATCCCAGCTCCAGGTTTGATCCATAATTGGCAGATTAATTCTCTCCTGATTAAGCGTAAGGTCACCCGAAATCGGCTTCCAGCTATCACCGCGGTCATCAGATTGCCATACGCGTTGCGAAGCAAAATATAACCTTGTTGGTGAATGCGGGCTGACTAAAATAGGCGCATCCCAGTTATACCGCTCATAGTTTTCTCCTGCTTCTGGCTGAGGCTGGATAAACACAATTTCACCTGTGCTTCTGTCGATACGATTAAGGTGGCCCTCCTGCCACTCGGCATACACAATATTAGGGTTACCGGGTTCTGTAGCCGGTTGATGGCCATCGGCAAACAATGTCATAAACCAGTCAGAATTCTGGATTCCGCTGCGTGTATCAGTGCGAGAGGGGCCTCCCTGTGTACCATTATCCTGAGTTCCACCATAAATATTATAGAATGGCATAGCATCGTCAAGTGCGAGTTTATAAAATTGGGTGAGTGGCAGATTAGCCATAAACCTCCAGTTTTCGGCAAGGTCGAAACTTTCGTAGATACCGCCATCAGTTCCCACAAGAAGGTAGTTGGGATCATCATCCCTGAAAGCAATTGCGTGATTATCGGAATGTTTATGTTCTTCCTTCATTCTGCGGAATGTCTTGCCACCATCTTCTGACACCTGAATTCTTACATCAGCAAGATAAATCCTATCGTATTGATTTGGACTGGCATATAGTTCCTGGTAGTAGTGAGGACCGGTTGCTCCCGAAACTACATCTGATTGTTTTGTCCATGATGAACCACGATTATCTGAACGATATACTCCACCGCTACGGCGATCAAGCTCGATGGCAGCATAAAGCACATCGGGCTTTTGTGGAGATATCGCAAGACCTATTTTGCCCATGTTTGATTTTGGCAAACCTTCGGTAAGTTTTTCCCAGGTTAGTCCTCCATCAAAAGATCGGTAAATTCCTGAGCCCGGGCCACCTCCCATATATGATGCTATAGTACGGCCACGTTGCCATGTTGCGGCGTAAAGAACATCGGGGTTTCGCGGATCAATTATAATATCTGTAACACCTGTCCATTCATCGTCGCCAAGTGTTTTTTTCCAGGTTGTCCCACCATCTGTTGATTTATATAAACCACGTTCACCTCCTTTCGACCAAAGAGGACCCTGAGCAGCAACCCATATAATTTTTGAATCATGGGGATGGACAATGATTTTTGAAATGTGATGCGATTCTTTAAGCCCCATATTTTTCCATGTGGCGCCATCATCATCGCTTCGGTAAATACCATCACCATAACTTACGTGACGGCCTCCAACATTTTCTCCTGTCCCAACCCAAACAGTGTGATGATTATTTGGATCGATAGTAACACAGCCAATTGAATAAACATTCTGTTTATCAAAAAGGGGAGTCCATGTTGTTCCTGCGTTTACGGTTTTCCAAACACCACCGGAGCCTGCAGTTACATACCAAATGTTATTATTATCAGGATGAATAGCAATATCAGAAATCCTCCCCGACATCAACGCCGGTCCAATATTTCTGAATTTTAGTCCGGCAAACGTTTTTTCATTCGGTGTCTCTTTCGAATCGTTGTTCTGTGCTGTAATAGTTATTGATAATGCAAACAAAATGATTACCGTTACAAGCTTGTTAATAAGATTATTCATTGGTTAGAAGTTTTATTCATATTTAATGCATCAAATTTATAAAAAATATAATGGGTTGATTGTACAAACTCTAAAAGCTTGTTTTCTTAAACTTATTGATAAGCAGCTGGATATGCCATTTTCGCTCTTTTTAACTAAATTTATACAACTATAATTAACTACTTGAATCTGCGTTTTTAATAATAAACTAAATTTGCCCTCCGATTCATCGTTTTGCTGACGGGCCTAAACATAAAGTATCATGCAGAGATTAATTTCAGTTATTGCAATATTTGTTATAGTAATTTCATCAGGTAATGCGCAGTCGTTTAATGGGTTTACTGAAGACGAATCTGTGCTTCATAAAATGAATAAACAGGTAGGGCAATTTGTTCATCGATTTAACATGGAGGAAGATCAGTTTGGTAAGGTTCTTCCAAAAAATGACAGCAGATTCCGAAACAACGAAATGAGACTTAAGATGCTTCCCGGGATCTTTGATAATTATAATCCCCGCACATCAGGGAATCTGAAAAAGTATTTTATCGTTGATGTTACAAACGAAAACCAGCCTGTTTACCTGGACTTTTTGGATAATGACTGGTATGCAGAAGTCTCGGCAACGTTTTCATCAAAAAGTGGAGATGAAAATCTTATACTTTTTTTAAAAATTGAGCAAGAAAACCTGGGAACGAAATGGGTGCTAAGCAATGTTTATTTTCGGAATTTGTACAAATTGTTTCCGAAGACCGATACCGCAGATCAGCAAAAATATTTTTTGCACCCGCAAAGTCATGAACTTGATTTTATGAACCTCCACAGGGCGCTCGATAACCCTCAGCAAATTGAGTACTATGCTTCAACAAACTATCAGCCCGATTACCTTACTCTTTTGTTTTACTTGATGAAAACAGGACAACTTAAGTTTAAGCAAATTGATGGTGTTAAATTTCATTTTTTTCAAATCAGGAACTGGTATTTTGAATTGTCGTATTTTAACAGAAATGATACCAATTCAGGCTGGCTGATTTCTAACCTACTGTACGTAAACGAAAAAGAAAAACAAGAACTGATTAAAACATATAAACTATGCGTTGTAGAATAGTAATTGTCCTTATTATCAGCACATTATTTTTCATGGAATATAGTAATGCGCAAAGCGACACCGCTTTAACTGTTGATCAAATTAATCATTATTCCGGCCAAAGCCAAAAGCTTATCAGCTATTTGGAAGGAACCTTAAACTTTTTGGGCAACCCTGATGAAGTGCCTTCTGACAAGGACATAATTTTTAATCAAAGTTACCTGAAAATTTTTGCAAGCGATAAAGTGCAAATTGAAGATGATCTTGATGAAAATCGTGAAATACCTTTAAATAAAGATGTGCAGGCATATCTGAAAGATATTGATTTCTTCTTTAAAAAAGTAAAATTTAGTTTTGTGATTGAAGAAATTGAACAACTGGTTACTGGCAGCGGTGTAATTGTTTTTAAGCTGACTTTAAACCGACATCTTGACGGGATTACTTTAAATAACGATACCATTAGTAATAATCAGTTGCGATATGTTGAAATTAATCTTGATCCCTATCAAAAAGACTTGAAAATCGCCAGTGTTTACACAACAAAGATCAGGGAGAAAGAGGAGTTGAGATATTGGTGGAATAATATGTCTACTTCCTGGAAAAACTTCTTTGGCAAATCGGTGCTTGTTTATGATACCCTGCCGTTTAAGAATATTATTTGGTTTTCCGACAGCTCACTTGTAACCATGAAATGGATGGATATTGTTACAATAGATACCATCTTTGTTAATTTTGATGACACAAAATTTATCGACTCAATAGCGTTTTCTGCAGATAGCATATTCGTAGTTCACGATACTGTTACTAACCTTGTTCCCGATACCACGAAGGTAAACACATCAACCATCTATCGACTTTTAAAAGCATTCAGGAAAATCAGGAAAATTGATTTGTCGAATAATTTGACCATAAGTGACCTCGATCCAGTTTCTGAACTTGCGGAGTTAGCTGACCTAAATATTTCGAATACTTTAATTGACGACTTATCACCTGTAAGAAACTTAAACAAACTCGAAGTATTTAATTGTTCCGGAACACCCGTTATCTCGCTGGAATCGTTAAGATATATTAATGCACTGAAAGAGCTGAGTTGCTC
This sequence comes from Bacteroidota bacterium, assembly GCA_014382445.1. GTDB lineage: Bacteria > Bacteroidota > Bacteroidia > Bacteroidales > F082. Next base: position 147,838 of record JACNJS010000045.1, on the reverse strand, counting down.
CAACACAGCAATTGAAAGTGTAAGTGTTCTTTCAAATTTAAATGAAATACGAAAACTGGACTTATCCAACACCAAAGTATCGCAGGTTGATGCCTTAACTAAGTTAAGCAATCTGTCGCATTTAAAAATTTCAGGAACTGATGTTATGGATTTGAGCCCTCTCAACAACCTCAACTCACTTTCCGATTTAAATCTATCTAACACACAACTTCAGAACCTATCTTCAATCGCCTCACTCATGAGTGTTCAAAACCTTAATATCGACAGTACCGATATAAGCAACCTGGAACCATTATCCAATTATAATAAGCTGTCAATATTACAGGCAAACAATACCTCTATTGCCGACCTCCGACCGTTAAACAACCATCAATTGCTTAAAGTGATTTATTGCGATAATAGCGAGGTGCTAAAGGAGGAGGCCAATAAATTTATGGATGCAAATCCACAATGTCTTGTTATATATAACTCGCAGGAACTAATACATTGGTGGGATGACTTACCGGCCGAATGGCAGGATGTTTTTATTACCAACTATCATATTGAAGCACCGGTAACAAAAGAAAAGTTACATCAGCTGATAAATCAAAACAGGTTGTCGGTGGCGTATAATGGGAATATTAGTTCGCTTGAACCGTTAAGAATGTTGCACCGACTTGAAGAAATAGAAATGCAACATACATCAGTTTTTGATTTAACACCGTTGGCAGGACTTAATAAATTGGAAAAAATTAACCTAAATCAAACAAAAGTAACCACCCTTGTACCGCTATCATCGTTGCAAAACGTAAAAAATATTAGTTTTAAAAACACTGACATTGCTGAATTAACGCCACTTTCGGGATCACAAAATATTAAGAAGATTTATTGCGATGAATCCAAAGTAACACAAGATAAGGTCATTAAATTTAAAAATTTGTATAATGATTGTTTAATTATTTACCAAAGTCAAAAGCTGAGGCTATGGTGGAATAACCTTGATGCCAATTGGCAACTGGTGTTACGCAAACAGCTTGATTTACCTGTTAGCCCGACTGATGAAGAGTTGCAGCAACTGGTTGATTTAAAAAGCATTGTAATCACAAATAATATGTCGATTAATAATCTAACACCATTACATATTTTTGTGCACCTTGAGCAATTAACTATAACCAATACGTCAATAACTGACATCTCACCAATTACATCGCTTGCAGGCATAAAAAAACTTAATATTTCCAAAAATCCAATTTATGAACTTGGATCGATTTATAACCTTATCGGCCTTGAAGAATTAATAATTGAAAATACTTCAGTTGAAGATTTGGAACCTATATCAAGTTTGGAGTACCTTGTTTTATTAAACATTGCCGGCACAAAAGTAAAATCAATAAAGTATTTACAAAATTTAACCAAACTGGAAAAGTTGTATATAAATAATACACGTGTAAAGAGTTTGAAGCAACTGTTGGTGCTGCCAAATTTAAAACTACTACAGTGTTATAATACATCTATAAAGAGTTCCAAAATTGCTGAGTTTAGGAAAGTGCATCCACAAGCGGAGGTTGTTTATTACTAGAAAAGATTACATTGTTTGTCAAACTGAGCGCAGTGAAGAATCTCATATTGTGCTAAACTCAACCTCATGAGATTCTTCACTGCGTTCAGAATGACAGTAATCACTTAATTATATGTTGTTTATTTAAAAAGTGGAATAATAATAATTTAGGCAGATGAAAATACAGATCACCAATTATAAGAGCGGAGACTACCATACTCTAATTAAACTATGGGAAGAGGGAGGACTTCCTTATAAACCACTTGGTCGTGATAGCAGGGAAAGTATTGAAAAAGAAGTAAAGAATAATTGCAATAAGTTTTTATTTGCACAAATAGAAGGGCAATATGTTGGATCGGTGTTAGTAACACATGACGGGAGGAAAGGCTGGATTAACCGTGTTGTCGTGCTTCCTGAATATCAGCATAAAGGCATTGCCAGGAAACTGGTCGAATCAGCCGAAAACTGGCTCAAGCAACAAGGGATAAGAATATTTGCGTGCCTTATTGAAGACTATAATGATGAATCGATTGATGCGTTCAAAAAAATGGGGTACATACCTTTTGAAGGCATTCGATATTTGACTAAAAGAGTGAATCCGGATATTTAGAGTTAAAAAGTTGTCAAACTGTCTAGTTATCAGATTATTGGATTCATTAGCTCTTTCAACCCCCTGAAAGTTTGACTCTACAAGGTCGAGCCAAATCCATTCAGCGGGTTTAGAACAACTACAACTACACCTACATTAATTCTTAATAATCTTACAGTAAACATGTGAGCTGTTTACCTGCAATTTAATTATATACATACCCGGGTTTAAACCTGAAATATCTATCTTTTGTGAATATGTACCGCGAGTCATTTTTCCATCATTATATTGTTTTAAAACCCTTCCGTTTACATCAAGCAAATCAATCCAAACCCTTCCGTTTGATATTAATGTATAATCTATATTCACAAAGTTATTTGCCGGGTTTGGAGATGCAACTATAGTTATATTATCGGGTTTAACTAATGTGGGAACTGACAATGGTCCTAAAACACCATCAACACTAATGTTTTGGGCATAAATACCAAAATCAAAATAATTATTGGGGTTTGAAATATTGTCGTTCCATGCCAATACCCACTGATTATCAACCAGGTTGCCCAACGCTGCCTGATATTTATTACTACTGGTAACTGACAGTGGAACAAGGGGAGGTGACCATATCATATCACCATCAGTATCCAAGGATGTGGCATAAATATGTGTTACTAAGCTCGTATCTGATCCATCAATCGAAAAGTAATCTTTTTGATACATTAATACTACATTATTGTTCATGGATTGGCCCAAACTAATTCCTGAATATGATGTATCCATTGAGCAGATTAATGGTATTATTTCAAGTCCGTTTGCGTCCCACAAATACCCCCCATCAGCATCAAATAACTGCCCATAAACACCCCAGCAATCAATCTGGTTTGCATGATCATAATGATATTCCTGCCAACAAACCATTAGTTTTTCAACATCTTCTAAAAATACCATTTGAGCTTCGGCATGGTAGTTTCCTGTAAATTGAGACACACTGTAGCCACCAGGTTTCCATACTGTGCCATCTTCATAAAGCCTGTTTATGTATGTTGTAGGCATTCCTCCTGTTTCAACAATAAAAAACGACTCCCACATAACGTAAGCACCCCCGTTTCCATCACTGGTTAGATATGGCGTTGTGTATAGCGATTCATAGTTCATTAAATCGAGACTATCAATCTGTACATTGTGCTCCCATACCGGAATGCCTTCACTATTTAACATTTGAGCAAACACATGCATCCAGTCTTCTTCTCCTGGAATTGTATCCTTTTGATGAATTTTGGTAATCCACGATACTATAAGGTTATCATTGGTGTAAACCATCTGCGGAAGCATAAAATCCAAGGTGTCGGAAAGATTGGTTTCCCAAAGTTTATTTCCATCGGGTGAATAACGAGTAACAAATAGAATTGTATTTTGGGTAGTATCAATTAACTCTTCACCCCATAAGAATATTAAGTCGTTATTGTTGGTAACTGTTACCTGTGGTGATGGGTCGAACCCTGTTGTGTTGCTTAGTTGTATCCCATTATCGCCCCAAAGAAACTCACCTGATGGCGAGATTTTATAAGCAAACACATCGCTGTTTCCGGTACGCATATCTTGCGTGACCAGAATAACATTTTCATTCTGGTCAAGAATCATATCGTAGGTTGTTACCCATGTGTTAGTTTCATGATCGCTAATTAACAACCCTTCTTCATCCCATAGTTTCATTCCGTTTTTATCCATTTTCTGAAGGTAAACATCATAATTAAGGTCTTCAAATTCAGAATACCAAGAGATATAGGTTTCTCCAAGGCTGTTAGTTACAACAATTGGTACAACTTGTGAACCGATCGTATCAGCGATCATTGTGTTGTGGTTGGGTGTATTCGACCATTGCGCAAGGGCAAAAATTGGAATAACCAATGTGATTAGCAGAGTAAACAGATTTTTTTTCATGACAATTTCTTTTAGTTATTTAGATGTGATTTTCTTTTTTTTGACCGGTTGATTTATCAATAAGTAAAATTACACATGGAAGTGGCATTTGTCAAGTAAATTACACGATAATACTACAACAGGATAGACATTTCTAATTATTTTGAGGGAAGCAAAAAATGACAGGATTAATATTTTTGTAAAAACATGCTCAGATTTTCTCCAGCGGCAAGGTCTAATTTTTTTCCTTGCCTAAGTCGTGAAGCTTCAAGAGTACGTACACTTTGAATTGTAATTGAGCAAATTTCTTTTGTATTCATTCCAAGTTTCAGAAACGCAGATAGATTTATTTCATTTTCTTGAAAAATTAATGCTTTGTTATAATATGATATTACAATAGATTCATTACTGGACTGACAATTACTTATGAAAATAACCGAAATAACAAACAAGAGTTTTTGCTAACCAGTTATATACATTAAAGCAGATTGATATTCTATTACAGGATTTTCTATTGTTCATCAGTAAAGCGATTTCGTAAAATTAATAAAAACATTTAGTTCTCACTATGTTTGTTTGTATTAGTTAACTTTGTAATCTTTTTTATTTTACTAAAAATAATGCAAGTAATCATTTCCCTAATTAAACAATTCTTTTTCTGGATGCTTGTATTTGCTGTTTCCAGAACAGTTTTTTATGTTTATTATTCCGGGGTTTTAAGCATTGAGAATATAGAGTTTAGCGAAGTGTTTGCTTCATTTTGGTACGCTTTACCTCTTGATATTGCAACTGCAAGTTATATATTGGTCATGCCATTTCTAATACTAACAGTTCAATCGTACTATACTCCTAAGTGGTTAAATTACACAAGCTTAGTTTACACATTGATAGCCCTGTTCGCGTATATAACAGTTACAACATCGGAGATTGGAATTTATGATGAATGGAAAACCAAGCTGCAATACAAGGCGTTAAATTATATTTCACATCCTGCTGAAATTTACGATTCAGTTGCTACGTCAACATTTTTTCTGTTGATGCTAATTTTGGTATTACAGTATGTAGCAGGGATATGGTTATATAAGCGATGTGTTTTTGTAAAGATTGAAAGTGCTCCCCGAAATATTTTTTTTAGCATATTATTTGTCCTGATCATATCAGGATCGTTGTTTTTGGGTGTCAGAGGTGGCACTGACGAAATTCCGATAAATCAGAGCAAGTCATATTTTTCAAAGCACAATTTTATTAACCTGGCATCGGTTAATTCGGGATATAGTTTTTTAATAAGCACTATGGAAAACTACAGGTTCAAGGATGCTAATCCTTTTGAATTCTATGAACCACAAGCAGCAGCAAAACGAGTGCAGCAATTACATTTGGTACAAAAGGATACTACCACTTACATATTAAAAACTAACCGGCCGAATATTGTTTTGTTATTGCTGGAAAGCTGGTCGGCCGATTTAATACAGTCGCTCGGAGGCAAGGAAGGAATAACGCCTGAGTTCCGAAAACTGGAGAGTGAAGGAATTTTATTCACCGAATTTTATACATGCGGCAACAGGTCGCAGCAGGCAATGTCGGCAATTTTGGGAGGTTTTCCGGCAACACCAATTACAGCCATTACGCATAATCTCGATAAAATTACCAGATTGCCTAGCTTAACAATGGTGCTTGAAGAGGAGGGATATTCAACCTCATTCTATTTTGGCGGCGAATTGATGTATGGAGGAATTAAATCGTTTATTTCCGTTAACGGATTTGACGTGATAAAAGAAGTAAGTGATTTTGACGATGACCTCCCAAGAGGGAAGCTCGGCATTCATGACGAATACATATTAAACGAGCAGTTTGTTGACCTAAGTAACAAGAGGCAACCATTCTTTTCAATGTTGTTTACAGTAAGTACCCATTCACCATACGATCAGCCAATGGAAGATGTAATTAGCTGGGCTGCTAACGATAACCAAAACGGGTATTTAAATTCGGCCTATTATACCGATAAATGTTTAGGAGAATATTTTGAGATGGCCCGAAAACAGCCGTGGTATAGTAATACCCTTTTTATTTTGGTTGCCGATCATAGTCATAATACATATAAAAACTGGCCTGTTTACACCAAAGAATATCGAAAAATTCCGCTGCTGCTTTATGGCGATGTAATTAAAGACAAATACAAAGGTCACAAAATAAACAGAATAGCCTCTCAAACCGACATTGCCGCAACCTTACTTGCACAACTTGATATAGTTACCGACGATTTTTTCTGGAGCCGTAATTTATTTAACCCAACCACTCCCGGGTTTGCATATTTTGAAAGCACTGATGGTGTAGGATGGATCACGCCAAGTGGTTATTTCGTTTATAACAATACAATTGATACTTATCAGGAAATGCAAATAGAGCCACAGTTAAAGGATTCAATAATTATGGATGGCAAATCCTATTTACAGGAAGTGTTCAGGCAGCTTATGGAGTATTAGAAAAGGTAATGAAGCCCGAAGTCAGAAGGTGATAAACAATAGTCTCCCGTCTCCCGTCTTCGGGCTTTGGGCTTATGACTGCAGTCTTCCGTCATTAATCAACAATCACAAAATCAAGCTGTCGTTTCTCCATATCAACATCTTTAACTTTCACATTTACTTTATCACCAAGTCGGTAAATGTTGCCTGATTGACGTCCAATTATCCGGTAATTATCTTCATCGAGATAGTAATAGTCGTCCTTAAGTTCGTTGAAACGGATAAGGCCTTCGCTTTTAGAAACGAGTAATTGAACAAATATTCCCCACTTGCTAACCCCCGAGATAACTCCATCAAAAACCTTCCCTTTTTTGTCGAGAAGGAATTCAACCTGTTTGTATTTAACCGAATCACGTTCGGCTTGAGTTGCTTTCTTTTCCATTTCTGAGGAGTGTTTACACATTTCTTCGTATGCATCCTTGCTAACCGATTTCCCTCCTTCCAGATATCTTTCCAATAGCCGGTGAACCATAAGGTCGGGATAACGCCTGATAGGAGAAGTAAAATGGGTGTAGAAAGGGAAAGCCAGCCCGTAATGACCAATATTGTCGGTTGAATATATTGCCTTTGCCATAGTTCTAACAGCAATAGTTTCAATCATATGCTCTTCGCCTTTGCCATGAATTTTCTCAAACAAGTTATTGTATGATGCTGCAAGAGTTTGGCGTGAGCTAACATTTAAACGATATCCAAGCTTTTTAAGAAACTGGACAAAAGTATTAAGTTTTTCAGGATTTGGTTCGTCATGAATTCGATAAACAAAAGTTTTTGGCGCCTTGCCCCTACTTTCTTTCGGCTTGCCAATCAACTCAGCTACCTTTTTGTTGGCCAGTAACATAAACTCTTCAACAAGATGATTAGCTTCTTTTTGCTCTTTTACATAGGTTTCAATTGGCTTGCCATTGTCGTCAAGTTTGAACTTAACTTCTTCGGAATTAAAATTAATTGAACCGTTGTTAAATCGTTTTTTGCGTAGGATTGTAGCGAGGGCATTAAGCATATTTATTTCATCAGGGTACTCTCCTTGTCCGGTTTCGATAATTTCCTGCACTTCTTCGTAAGTAAACCGTCTGTTGGAATTTATTATAGTTTTCCCAAACCATTGTTCCAGTACCTCAGCCTTGTTGTTCATTGTAAATACTACCGAAAATGTTAGTTTATCTTCATTTGGGCGTAGCGAGCATACATTATTGGAAAGCACTTCAGGAAGCATGGGTATTACCCTGTCGACAAGATAAACTGATGTTCCGCGCTTTAGCGCTTCATCATCCAGTGCGGTTCCGGGAGTTACAAAATGGCTTACATCGGCAATATGAATACCTACTTCGTAATTGCCATTATCAAGCTTAACAAGAGAGATGGCGTCATCAAAATCTTTAGCATCAAGCGGATCGATGGTAAGAGTCCATGTATTTCTAAAGTTCTTACGTTTTTCGATTTCCGATGCAGGAATTGCAGTTTTAATTTTGGCAGCATCCTTTTCAACATTTTTCGGAAACGACAATGGAAAATTATAATCTGCCAGTATGGATTTCATTTCAACATCGTTATCTCCGGGTTTTCCAAGTATCTCTACAATTTCTCCGAAAGGGTTGTTGGATTGCTCCGGCCATTCAACAATTTCTACCAGGACTTTTTGGCCGTCAAGAGCTCCTTGAATTTTGCTTTTAGGAACAAATATGTCGTATGGCATTGTTTGGTTGTCGGATATCACAAATCCGAAATTTTTACTCATCTTCAATACGCCAACATAGGTGTTTTTAATTCTTTCCAACACTTCAACTATCTGGCCTTCTGTTTTATGACTTTTGCGTTTAGGGAAGATGAATACTTTTACTTTGTCGTCATGAAGTGCATGCCCAACATTATTTGAGGCAATATATACATCATCACCACCTTCATCAGGAATGATATAGGCCTTTCCGGTTTGTTTCATATCAACCGTTCCGGTGATAAATTTCTTAATTTTGGTAAGTTCCTGAAGTTTTTCGGGGTTAAGCATATACTTGCCCCTTCTTATTTCGTTAAGGTTGCCATCGGCTATTAATTCATTAATGATTTTTAATAGCAAATCACGACCGGCATTGTCCTTTACGCCAATCAGGTGCCCTACCTGCTTATAGTTATACGCTTTAAAAGGGTTTTCGGTAAAAATGCTAAGTATTATTCCAGTAAGTGCACTTACTGGTCTTTTAGCTCTATTTTTCTTTTTCATTTGTTTATTTTTTTTTGTCAGCTTTAGGCTGATCAAATTTATTTCGAATGCTTTGTTTGTAAAATTATACTAAGGTGGGATGTAATCTTCAATTATTTTGCAAAAGTAATAATATTCAGCCAACTAACAAATACAGAACTTTTGATCCTGATGAAGTTAAGTTTACATAGAAACCTTTTTTGCAAAAAAGTATTTTGATTTGTTAGTATTTGTAATAAATATGTCCTATGTTTGCAACATAAGATTAATAAGATGACATATTCAAAAGTTGATGTTTTTAGTGCTGATATGCAAGAGATTGCAAAATTGTGTAAAGTCTTGTCTCATCCTGCCAGGTTAGCAATACTCAAATATCTTTCAGATTGCAAGAGTTGTATTTCCGGTGATATATCAAATGAGATACCCTTAAGCAGAACCACAGTTTCGCGTCATCTGCAGGAATTAAAAAAAGCTGGATTTATTATTGGCGAAATAGATGGAGTGAAAATCAACTATTGTATCTGTTATAAGATCATGGAAAAGCATAGTAACCTGATTAAGGATTTCTTAAAACAAATATCAACACCCGAAAATTTCTTATCCTGTTGTGAAAATCCAAAAATTACTTGTGATTGAAAAAGTTTTACATGATTCTAACATATTAGAAATATGGATTATATTGTAGATTATATTGGAATTGATCGAAAAATACCAGTTGTAGCTACCTTTCTGAATTCATATGACAGACTTGTGGCTATAAAAGCCAGATGGGCGATAAACAGAAATGATTATAAAATACCTCCCGGAATTTATGCAGTTGGAAATCCTGATGAAAAGGCCAATGTTTTCGTAACGGCAAATTATAAACTTAGCTTCGATCATCTGAGAAGTAACATTGCCGGGATGAATGCATGGATATTGGTGCTTGATACAAAAGGGATAAATGTATGGTGTGCAGCAGGAAAAGGGACATTTGGGACTAATGAACTTATTAACCGCATTAGAAGTTGTGATATTGAAAAACTGGTATCTCACCGCAAAATAATTGTACCTCAGTTAGGTGCTGTGGGCGTATCAGCACATGAAGTTAAAAACGAAACGGGTTTTAAAGTTATATATGGACCGGTTAGGGCAGTTGATATACCATCATTTATATCTGCAAATTTACGCGCCACCGAAAGTATGCGAACTGTGAAATTCACTTTATCGGACAGGTTGATACTAACTCCCGTTGAGCTTGTTGGTCATTTTAAATACATTATTTCGTTACTAGTTTTGATGATCCTGCTGGGTGGATTTAAGAATAGTACATTTTCATTTAACGACATGTTCGATAGCGGCATAGTTGTAACTGTTTCGTTGCTTTGTGCATATATTGGTGGGGCAGTTATTACTCCTTTGCTACTACCATGGCTGCCTGCACGTAGCTTTGCAATGAAAGGGCTGATTGTTGGAGTAGCAATTTCCATTGTTCTTTATTTTGCTCAACTAACCGGAACAAACATCATTGAGTCAATATCGTTAATGTTTATAATTGTTGCTAGCACATCTTTTATTTCCATGAACTTTACGGGTGCCTCTACTTATACTTCGCTTTCGGGTGTAAAGAAAGAAATGAAGACTGCGGTTCCGATGCAATTAATATTTTTTCTAACAGGTTTGCTTACGTGGATCATTTTACGATTTATCTGATTTTAAACTTTGAGTTATGATAACATACATTAAAAATGTGGTTAGCCTTAAATTAGATGTGCACATATGTACGGGCTGTAATATGTGTATAAACGTATGCCCACACAATGTGTTTTTACTGAAAGAAAAAAGGGCTTATATTACTAACATTGATGCATGTATGGAATGTGGAGCTTGTCAGCTGAATTGCCCTGAAAATGCAATCTCCGTATTATCAGGAGTTGGATGTGCTGCAGGAATTATTCAGGGATATCTAAAAGGAACTGATCCTACGTGTGGTTGCGAAACAGATAATTGCTGCTGATTAGGGGCTTATGCAGTTTTAATTCTATTTTCTTTTAAGTCAGCCAGAATTAAATACCAGAAAATTATTCTTACCTTATCATTTTGCTTCTCTAAAATACATATGCTTATGCTACCAGAAGCATTTCTCTTTCTTCGAATGCACATGAATGAATGATGACTACAAAATGCAAATATACTATTGGGTCACCCAACTTAAAATAAAATACCCTATTCATAGGCGTTTCAGAGCCAAAAAACTATTTTTTTTAAATGTGGCGAAAACAGGAAAAAATTTCAATTGATTATTACGTTGGTGTGGGTTTTAGATACCAAGCCCAAAAGGCAATAAGATATTATCGTAAAAGCTGGGACTATGACCTTGAGGCCTTTACTGAAGATACTGACAGGGCGGTTAATACGATGGAATTATTTACTCCCACAATTCATTTAGGCATTAGCTTGGGGTACTTTTTTTGATTGAGTATATTATGATTGTGATTTCTTTATTCTGAAAGCCGGATTACTATCTTGTCGGCAACTTGAAAATTACTTTCGTGCCTGCTGCCTCGCCAGCCCCATCTTTTATATCAATAATATCAAGACTGATTTTCGTTTTGAGTTTTTTGTTTAATATTTTAATTCTTTCACGGGTAAGTTTAGTTGCAAAAGATTTGTGCTGTTTGTCTTGCTTCACTATGTTTTAATTTGACTTTTGTTTTCCAACACCACCATTATCCAATTCAAAAAATAATTCAGAACTTTGTAAGATTGCAAACAAAAAAGGATGCCCCTAAGGACATCCTGTCAAATCCAAATTAAAATTATTAACTATTACTAAATAAGTATTTTCAATACATTACTTAACTAGAACAAGTTTTTGAATCGAACTTAAATTTCCTGAAGTAACTTTTACGAAATAATATCCTGAGATAACTTCTACACCGGTATTACTTTCGCTATTCCATCTTACTGAATTATCACCTGCCTTAAATTCTCTCTCAATATTATAAACTAACTGGCCAGTTGCATTGTAAACTTTAATGCTAACATTACCTTCATTTTTAAGGCTGAAACTAATATTTGTATTTCCATTAGACGGGTTAGGAAATACTCCAAGAGCAATTGACTTTGGATTAAAAATAGATGTTGTTTCATGCATGTCTTTAGCCGCCGCTGCAGCTTCTGCAAGTGTTTTATCTGGAATATTATCGTTGGGATCATCATTATGACAGCCAAGACAAGAATACGCCGGGCTATATGAAGCCTGTCTTTCATTATCGTCTCTTACAACACTACCACTTTCGTTAAACATTGATGCAGTATCAGGAGTAATTTTGAAAATGTGTGAGCGAACATCAGCTTTATAACCACTTTGACCGCGAACAGCACCTGATTTAGCTGCAAATGGCATATGACAATCAATACAAGTAGCATTTCCAATGTGATTGGTTGTTGCTACCTGGTCAGAATGACAAGTAGCACATGCCATAATTATTCCATCACCATCCCAAATAACGCGTTTGTGTGGATTATGACAGGATATACATGTCATGTTGTTTGCAAAGTGATCGGTTGCAGTAAATTCATCCCATTGTTCATGATGTTGAATAAATCCACCACTTGAGTTAATAGGGTTAGTATAACTACGATTATGGCATGTTCCACATAAGAAGTTTACATCATTTCCGGTTGGGCTTGGAGTTTGTACAACACCGTCTATCGATAAACCACCAAGTGCATTATCGAGGTGAGCAAATTCATAAACCCTGTCGATATTGCTAGAACTTGGTCCTGCGACATGCTCGCTTCCCGGACCGTGACAAGACTCACAACCAATACCGCCTTCACTAAAAGTTCCAAGACCTTCTACACCGGCTAACCATGTTCCCGTAGTATCACCACCGGTTGTATGGCATTTAAAACATGAGTAATTATAAATTTTTACATCTCCTGGGTGATAATTGCTCCAACCAAGGTCTTCGCCACCGTAAAAATTAAATTGATTATGTCCTACGCCTGTCGAATATGCACTTCCTGCAGTTCCAACAATGTGGCCATCTTGTCCTACAAAACGAACTTTCCAGCCATAACCACCAATAACCCCGGCAATATCAGTCCATGTATGTGTGCCATTACCCAATCCGATCATCCATGTGTCTTCAAAGTTAACTACAATAGCCGGATAAACTGGAGGTTGATTATTTTCAATCACTGTAAACTTGTATGGATGACCTGATCCAATCCAGTCATTGTATTTTGAAGAGTGACACCCAGAACATGCATCCGACCCAACATAAGTTTGGGCATGCATATTGGCATTAAATCCGATGAGGAGTGCGATTGCCAAAACAAATTGTAAACATTTTTTCATATTGTTAAATTTTGTGTTATTATTAATAAATTCTTTCTGTTTTATGAAATGTAAAAATAAAACCTCAGCAAAAAGCTGACAATAGCAACTAGTACGTAATTTAACATACCATGAAACACTTAGTTTCTAATAAATCTCAACTACTTATTTTAGCTATTGACTATCTCGAAATTTAATTCAATCAGTTAAGGTTCCTATTAGTAAATTATATATGACTGAATGCCTGCTTTTTGCATTTTCAAAATTCGGAAGTACGCTGGTTGAGTTATAAGACCGCTAATGAAATTTTCACGTTAAGCATAATACATCTTTATAACAGGAAAACGGTTGGTTTTGACAGTAAGCAAGAAAAAAGATAGAAATTATTTGTGCACTGATTTAAATATTTATCTCAGACTGATACCTTAATTAACCACTAAGAAGAGCCACTAATTAAAATCAATAATATTATGTTGTGAGGCATATTTAATTAAAGAAACAACCGATTTAACTTTAAGTTTTTGCATGATATTCCTTCTATGAGTTTCTACGGTTCGAAGGCTAATAAACAAATCATCCGCTATTTCCTGATTACTTAATTCATCAGCAATTTTTTTTATTATTTCCTTCTCTCTTCGGGTGAGAGGTACTTCTTTTTGTTTGGATTTTTCGTCAGGATTGGTTGCGAAAATATCATTAATCATCTGATCTGAGATTTGTTTACTCAAATAGCGTTTGCCTGACATAACTGATTCAATTGCTTCAATAAATTCCTCTTTTTTAGAATTTTTCAGCAAATAACCACTAGCGCCAGATTTCAGCATTTGCTTTACATATTCGCTTTCTTCGTGTTGGGTGAGTCCAATAATTTTTATAGAAGGAAGTTTTTGAGATATTATCTGGGTGGCTTCAATACCATTCATAATCGGCATTGAAATGTCCATAAAAATTAAATCGGGGACTAGTAAAAGTGCTTTTTCCACAACCTCTTTTCCGTTATTTGCTCTGCCAATAATTTTATACTGTTTAATCGGCCTCAATATATCTGAAATACCATTAAGTATTAGTTGATGGTCGTCAGCAATTAGAATTCTTACAATATCCATAATTTTAACTTTTAATGCATGGGATTTCAATAATAATTTCTGTTCCCTCTCCTATTTGAGAATCGATACTAAAGTTGCCTTCAAATGCGTTAACTCGCTCACGCATGCTTATAAGTCCGATACCCTTTTGCTCTTCCAATAATTCTACTTTGAAGCCTATTCCATCGTCATCAATAACCATTACAATAAAATCATCCTGTTTAAATATCTGATAATTGGCATTTTTTGCCATTGAGTGCTTAACAATATTGTTTAGCGATTCCTGACAAATTCGGTAAAGCGCCTTTTCTAGTTTAACATCTATTCTCTCTTTATAATCGAAAGCATTAAAGCTAAAGTTAATATCATACATTTCGTTGGCACGATTTATCAGGTTATTAATGGCAACAATTAAGCCAAAATCCTTAAGAACAATGGGGATCAGATTTTGAGCAATGTTTTTCGATTCCTTTATTGCATGATCAAGCTGCTCCACCATTTTATTAATTAGTTTTTCTCTTTCATCATTATTGGCTTTGTCAAAGTATTGGAATTCCTCAGTAGTATACGATATTGCTGTTAGCATTTGTCCAAGCCCATCATGTAAGTCGGAGGCAATTCGCATACGCTCTTCTTCCTGTGCTTCGTTAATATCTATCTGCCTTTGTTTTCGACTATGTTCCAGTTTCTGTTCAATTTCTTTTTTAACCGTCAGATCATGCCCAACAATTACTAAACCATCAATTTTACCAGAATCATTTTTTAGTGTTGCACATGAAATAAGAGCTGGTATAGAATTCCCAGAACTGTGCAAGAAGTAGTCCATGTTTTTAATTATTTTTTTCCACGAATTTATATCATGTTCTCCTTGCTGAGTTATAATCTCTTTTCCAAATAATACACTCAAAGATTTCCCTTTATACCATGATTTTGGCAGTCCCAATAGAGATGAGGCAGATTCGTTTATAGAGCGAATCATTAACTTATTATCAGTAACAATCAATGAGTCAAACATGTTTTTAAGAATATTATCAAGATATGATTTTGAGACTGTTGTTTTCTCAAGAGAATCTAACATAAGGTTAAATGAGTTTGCCAAAATACTGAATTCATCTCCTGTATTTATATTTACTTTTATATTCCTGTCACCACTAATTATTCGTTCGGTTGTATCAACAAAGTCTTGTATTGGTTTGGTAAGATTATTTATAAAATTCAATCCGCCAATTATAAATACCAGCACAATTATAACTCCAAGTATTAACATCGTGTATGTACTATGTTTAAATACAGTTTTGTTTGTCTTGGCATATGCTTCTGTTTCAAGGTTTGTTTCAATAAGTATAATATCTAATTGGTTTAGGCCATCATTTATTTCTTGATTTATTTTTTCTAATACATCTCTTTGTCTGCCACTTTTATCCTCCTTATTAATACTAAAAAACATAATGGAAAAGTTTTCAATATTCTGTAACCTCTGGGAGAAATCATCAATGATTTGTAAACTATGAGACTTGGTAATAATCTGCTTACAATCGGATAATTTTTGATGCGCCTGATGCGTTAATATCAGAAAGAATGTTTGATCATCTGGGTTATACGAAAAAGAATATTTATTGGCCTGAATAAGAAGTTGATATAAAGAAAGCTTAAGCTCTTGTATAGCATTTATCTCATGGTATTCAATAACAAATTCATTCGATGTTTTTTTCAATATATTAACAACTATCTGTGTTGCAGCAATCATGAGAAGAATTAACAACAATATTATTTGCCCTCGAATAATTAGCTTTTTGCGTATGGTGGTTTTGTTTGTTTGCATTTGAATTGTTTGTATTTTTAAAACTATTTACCTGATGGAAGGTATTAACCTTTAATAATAACAATTTCATAGTTGAAATAGTTAAAGCTATTCGAAAACAAAAATACTAAAAGCTTTATACTTCTGATTTGTGATTGGAGTATGTTCAATATCCATTAAAAAAATTCTGTTTTTTAAACTAAAAATAGAATGTAAATATAATAGGAAGTGTCGTCCAATCATTAGATTGGTTTTCTTTTTTTTAATCATATTTTTACCAAAACTTATTATGATAAAATCAAGAAACAGAACAGCAGATTTACTCAAAGGTGTTGCGGTAATATTAATGGTGCAGGTTCATATTATAGAACTATTTGCGCAGCAACAAATATTTGACAGCCTGGCAGGATCGATATTATTGTTTCTTGGCGGGCCACCTGCTGCACCTGTTTTTATGGCTGTTATGGGATACTTTATCGCTAAAGGCAAAAGTAGCACTTCCACATCAATTGTCCGGGGAATGAAATTAATTGGATTAGGATTACTTCTTAATTTAGGTCTGAATTTCCATTTGTTTATAAAAATATATAACCAGACTATTGTAACCAGTCCGTGGCCATATTTGTTTGGTGTGGATATTCTTTTTCTCGCAGGCTTTAGTATTATTGCATTATCGGTATTTCACAAATTTTTTAAAAACAAACCCTTTCCTTATATTTTAATTATTGTTTTCATACTATTAATACCTCAACTTTTACCATTTCCCGAAAGCCTTGGTGTGTGGTCGTATTTATTTTCACTTTTCTACAGTGATAGCTGGTGGTCGTATTTCCCGGTTATTCCATGGTTAGTTTATCCGGTTACGGGCTACTTATTTTATCTTCTTGAGTCTAAATTAAATTCTTTAATAAACAAACAAGAATACAGGGTATTGACTTTTAGCATCTCCAGTATTGTTCTTGTTTTTACAATTAGTTATGGAGTTAGGGTAGCATCAACCCTTCATGTTTATTACCATCACGATTTTTTATACTATTTGTTTGTCTTGAATTTTATGATTTTTTGGTCGGTTTTGTACGATTTTATAACATCCCTTTCAAAAAATTTCATCACAGATTTTATCGAATGGATGGGTAAAAATGTAACCGCGTTCTATGTAATCCAATGGTTATTAATCGGAAACATCGCCACAGGCTTATACAAAACCCAAAATAGTATTCAGATAATAATATGGTTTGTGGCAATAGTGATATTATCATCACTCATAACTCTTTTATGGAATGAGGTAAGTAAAAGAAAGTTGCGTTAGAATTTCTAAATGAAACTTATTTCAAAACACTCGGGATTTATACCTTAGAAATTATTTAGAGTGATTTGGCATTAGAGCAACTGAGGTTAATTAATTCATGCAAAATTTATTTTTTAATCTGTAATCAACCGCTAACACTACATACCCGCCTGAAAACAAAGTTTTTACATTAACATTGCTTGACAATTATCCGAAAAAAGTGTATCTTTGCACGCTTTTTAGAAAAAGGATTATCGCAAAAATTATAAACACATGAAATTATCACAATTTAAATTTGATTTACCGAGAGAACTAATTGCTGACCACCCATATAAAGACAGGGATGAAGCTAAAATGATGGTCGTAAACAGGAAAGATAAAACCATTGAACATAAACGCTTTAAAGATGTATTAAGCTATTTTAACGAAGGTGATGTATTTGTAATAAACAATACGCGCGTTTTTCCGGCAAGATTATATGGTAAAAAAGAAAAAACCGGAGCAAGTATTGAAGTGTTTTTGTTGCGTGAATTAAACCAGGAAAGCCGCTTATGGGATGTGTTAGTTGACCCTGCACGTAAAATTCGTATTGGCAACAAATTATATTTTGGTGAAGATGAGTCGCTTGTAGCAGAAGTAATTGATAACACAACGTCAAGAGGAAGAACATTAAGATTTCTTTTCGACGGTTCATATGATGAATTCAAGCAAACCTTACAGGCTCTTGGCGAAACCCCCTTACCAAAAATTCACCAACGACCTGTTGAAGAAGTTGATGATGAGCGTTATCAAACTATTTACGCAAAACACGAAGGCGCCATTGCTGCACCAACTGCCGGCATGCATTTTTCCAGAGAGTTAATGAAGCGACTTGAAATTTCAGGTATTAATTTTGCCGAAATAACGCTTCATCCAGGACTTGGAAACTTCAGGGCTATAGAAGTTGAGGACCTTTCAAAACACAAAGTTGACTCTGAAGAAATGTTTATCAACCAGGAAAATGCAGATATTATAAACAATGCGAAAAAGAAAAAAAGGCGAGTTTGTGCTGTTGGAACAACAAGCATGAAAGCACTTGAAACCGGTGTTTCTATCACAGGTCAAATTAAGCCATATTCGGGCTGGACAAACAAATTCATTCATCCACCGTATACGTTTAAAACAGCCGATGCAATGATTACAAACTTTCACCTCCCAATGTCGCCCATGATGATGATGGTTAGCTCCTATATAGACTACGACTTTTTAAAGGAGGTTTATAATACAGCCATAAAGAAAAAATATAAATTTTTTACCTATGGTGATGCAATGCTAATTATTTAATTAGTGTTTGATGAAATTAGAAAAACATGTGCTGTTACTTGCCGGTGGCATTAGTAAGCGTGTAGGTGACGGTTTACCCAAACAGTTCATGTTGCTTGGAGGCGAACCATTGCTGTTTCACACATTTAATTCGTTTCTGTTTCTTAACGACGTAAAGTTTACACTGGTATTAAATCCCAAATTTATTGATTATTGGAACAATCTCTGTAGTTCCTCAGGATTTGCCATTCCCCATGATATTGTTGAAGGCGGGCCTGCCCGTTTCCATTCTGTTAAAAGCGGGCTAAAAAATATTCCTCCCAATTCATTGGTGCTAATTCACGATGCTGCGCGTCCTTTTGCTTCGAAAGAAACAATTATCCGCGTAATTGACATAGCAACACGAAAAGGTAATGCCGTTCCTGCAATTGAGGTAAACGATTCTGTGCGTGAAGTCTATGGTCCTAACAATAAAATTATTGACCGTAATAGAATTAGGGTTATTCAAACACCTCAGGCGTTTCATTCGTCCCTTATAAAAAGAGCCTACAACCAAACTTATAATGTTGACTTTACTGATGATGCATCTGTACTGGAATCGTTAGGTGAAAAAATCAACCTCGTAGCTGGCAATCCCGAAAACATTAAAATATCAAATCCTGTTGACTTGATTTTTGGTGAAGGAATTATTAATTACAACGAAAGTAATTAACACGTTTTCAATCCGAAACAATTTTCGAGAGGAATGACATCATAAAAATCCCATTCAGTGATTTTGCACAAGCCTCTCTTATTTCAACTGGCTCCGCCCCTTCCAGTCAAATCTAAAAATAAAAGAAGTGATTGCTACCATTACTATGTATAGTGGATAAACAAATTCCATTAAAAACAATATCGGCTTAAGATTTGGCTTTTGCGCAAATGATAAAAAGTTAAACACAAGCGGCATGTCGATTAAAAACTTGGTAATAATAACCATAATATAAACCGGTAACAACCATGTGAAATACAAGCTGCTGGCAAGCATAATAAAAAGAATAGCGTTAAAAAAAAATACTGTTAGCGATACAATTACCGGCCATGCTGTTCGGTATCCCATTGCTTTCGATGCCCATCTTTTACGCTGATCAAAAAAATCATATAAGCTCAACGGTGGCAATGTTGACACAATCGCATCATTATTTCTTAAAAACCCAACAGCCTTTGCGCCATATCTCGATGTTACTTTATGAATCAAAAATACATCATCCCCTGAGGCATATTTTGCCTGATTACCCCTCGAAGAAATTTCGTTGTAAGTATTCCTTTCAAAGGCAAGGTTTGCACCATTTCCCATTAAAGGCAATCCAACACCTGCCGAACCTGCGCCAGAAGCTACAAGACTAACAAAGTCCAGCGAAAACATTTTCTGTAATATTGTTTTTTCATGTTCATATATCACAGGCCCTATTATTAATTTACACCCCGACAAATTATAGTAATTTACAATGCTTAATAACCATCCCTGCTTCACATGGCAGTCGCCGTCGGTTGTAACTATTAACTGTGCCGACGAAATTTCTATTCCTTCCTTAAGCGCGCTTTTCTTTCCCTCACCCCTGGCTTCAATAACCTTTATTTTTATATCGGGATGTTTATTTAAAACCTGATTTACAAGTTGGATTGTGTTATCAGTGGAATGATCGTTAACAATAATTATTTCATATGAATTACTGTTATAATTCTGGTTAACAATCTGTCGCAGTAGATTTTGAATATTTCTGCTTTCATTTCTAACAGCAATTACGACGCTTACATTTACAACAGGGTTAGATTCTTGTTTGTTCACAGGAGTTGACAAACTAAACCACCCGTATGAAATTATTCCAATTACTATCAGATAACCGATTGTAACACCAAATATTACCCACATTAGTAAACTAATTACCATTGCTTTTTCTAAAAAACCTTAAACTAAATACAAAGATGGTTCCTACAATTGCTGGAAAAACCAAATTAAAAATCCATAACAATGATGACGCACTTACTACACCAACTGCAATTTCCGGACTCCATATACCAAGTGCTTCAATATGATGCTGAAAAACGTAAAGACTAACAGAGCCTCTAACACCAATTTCGGTTAAGGCTATTGTTGGGATTATCGCCATAAAAATATAAATTACTGCGATAAGCATCATCGACTCAACATAATTAGTGCTGATTCCGAAAAAATGTAATAACAAGAAAAACTGTAACGAAAATACCGCATACCTAAACATGCTCAAAAACAGCACGTTCAATAATTCCTGCTGGCTGTACCAGGAGAAAACTTGAGCATACTTCTCTATTTTATTATAATATCTCCCGCTAATCTTTTTAATGATAATTGAAAAAACTGAAAAATTAAGATAGGCAAGTATCATGGTGAATATCAAGCTTATACCCACTAAAATAATTCCGATATACAACCAAAAATTAAGTCCGTCATAAATATTTACATATTCTGTGTAATAAAATATAAGGGAAATTAACCCAAACAACATCGTTGTTACCAGCTGTGAAAGGCTGCCTAAAATGGTTGAAAGTACTGCTTGTAACCTGTCGGCTTTTTTCAAAATAAAAACGCGGCCCAAATAATCTCCCACCCTGTTTGGCATAATCATACTTACCGAAATCCCAGCCAGTACACCTTTTAGTGCAACTAACAGGGATATTTTTTCAAGCTTGTTAATAAGATATTTCCATTTTATACTTTCAAGAATTATGTTTATAGGCATTAGTATTACAGCGATTAATAAAAGTATAATTGAAGAAAGGTCGGTTGATATCTCGGAGAATACATTAAAAACTGAGCTGATATCTTTTTGATAGAAAAGCTGATCGTACAGAAATACTATTGTAAAAGCAACAACCGCCAGTTTAATGATAATATTACCTGACTGCCGGTAGGCAAGGTATTTTTTGTGTAATTTTGTTTTCATTTATTATAGTTAATCAGCTGTTAAATTTGGAGCGTATAATTTTAGGTATTGACCCTGGAACGAACATAATGGGTTACGGATTAATCCATCAAACCGGAAATCAAATCCGTTTAATCACAATGGGTATTCTCAAATTAAGTACCTACAATAACCATGGGCTAAAATTAAAAAAGATTTTTGAACGTACCCTAGGAATTATTGAAGAATATAATCCTGACGAAATAGCCTTTGAAGCTCCCTTTTTCGGGAAAAACGTACAATCGATGTTAAAATTAGGAAGGGCGCAAGGAGTAGCTATGGCAGCAGGTCTATATAAAAATATTCCCATTTTTGAATATTCCCCTAAAAAGGTCAAACAATCAATTACCGGAAACGGAAACGCATCAAAAGAGCAGGTTGCGGCAATGCTGGTCAATATTGTTGAGTTTGATGAACCCCCTGAATACCTTGATGCTACCGACGGGCTGGCTACAGCGGTATGTCATTATTTTCAAGGTAGTGCAACAAAAAAGAATAGCGGCTACTCCGGGTGGAAGAGCTTTTTACAGGATAATCCTAACCGACTTAAAAAATAGATCTCAAAATCTCAACGCAACATTTTTAATGAATAAAATGGGAATTACGGTATAATACCCTCTCTATGTTAAAGAATTGACTTATCTCCTAACAACCTGACAACCTGATAACCTGAAGACTCAAAAGCTTATCTTCGCACTTCTGTTTTCAATCATAATAAATCATGTTGATTTTTCGTTTGATTTTATAAGGATTGTCTGTAAATTTGCAAAATAACTCTTAGCTATGGAAAAGCAAAAAAATATCAATACACAACAGGGTCGCGGAGGCTCAAATTTATGGATGTATATCATAATTGTAATAATGGCATTAGGAATTATAAGCGTTTCATTATGGTTATTATCAGTAAAAAGCACAATGAATGAGTTGCTTGCCGAAAAAGAATTGCAAAAAAAAGAATTGCAAAATGAGCTTCAAATTTTAATGGAAGAGCACGAAGAAATAAAAATTGCTTATGGCGATGTTGCTGATTCGTTGCAGGTTATGGATAGTGTAATCCAAGCTAACGCCATTGAAATTAAAAAAATGCTCAACTATAAATGGGAGTATTATAAGATAAAGAAAAAAATGTCGAAACTACAGGAAATTGCCCAGGGATATGTGAGGCAAATGGATTCGATTGTAACAGTTATTAATCATCTTACTGAAGAAAACCTGCAAATTAAGGAAGAAATAAAAATCGAAAAACAAAAATATCGCAAACTGGAAGAACAAACGGTAGCCCTTTCGGGAAAAGTTGAAGAAGCTTCGGTATTTAACGTATATAATTTGAAAAGCAGTGCTGTGCACAAAAAAGGTGACGGAAAAGAAGTAGAAACTGACAAAATACGTCGTGTGGACCTTATTAAAGTGTGCTTTACTTTAGGCGAAAATTCAATTATTAATCCGGGCAAAAAAACCATTTATGTGAGAATTGCCCAACCCGACAAAAAAATTCTTGTTAAAGGCAGCGACGATAAATATTCGTTTAACTTCAATAACGAAGTGCTTCAATATTCAATAATGGAAGTGGTAAACTATGAAAATAGTGCTCTGGATTTGTGTGTTAGATGGCATAAGCGCATTACACAGGAACTAAAACCAGGGCTTTACCATGTGGATGTTTTTGAAGGAGATAACAACATAGGCCATACAACTTTTGTGTTGAGATAGGGTTAATGTGGTTGTCAGGTTATCATTGTTCAACTTGACAACTATTCTTCAGCCTTTTTCACAATCAGCCCCACTTCAATAATTCCGGGCGTTTCTGCTCTCTTCATTTTATTTTCAATCCGCACTTTACAAATTCCGTCTTTATTAAATATCATTTCTTTACGGATTGGAAGTTCGATATCCCATAATTCGCCCATTCCATCCCCCCGCCATCTAAAGTCGGTATTTTTTAATCTGAAATGATAATCACGCGATCGGGTTTCGCCATCAGGAGTAAAAAAAGTAACGTTTACGTCAATAAAACTATAAAGAAAATCGGTATGATGGCGTAATGCCAGATAAAAATCCAGACTTTCCTGTTTTTGAACTGGAACCTCAAAATTCAGATAATATAATCTGTTCCAGCTAATATCATCAAACTTTTCATATTCTTTAAAAACAGTACTGCTATTACAGCCTGTTAGCAAAAAGGCAAATATTACAGGAATTATAAATTGTTTCATATTAAATTTTTGATTACAAATATAGTGGAGTTTGTTGTAATGAGGTAAGTAATTATTGGATGGATTATTTCCTTGACGTCGGCATAAATATTCAACCTATGATTAGCTTAAAGAGTTTATTTTTGCAGAATGACCAAAAAGGCAAAGAATAAATATTATGTTGTTTGGAGGGGCATAACTCCCGGAATTTATGGTACTTGGGAAGAGTGCAAAAAGCAGATTATGGAATATGAGGGTGCCCAATATAAATCGTTTAAAGATAAAGAAGAGGCCGAACTGGCATATTCAAAATCGTATTTTGAGATAACTGAATTAAAGGGGAAAAAGAATCTTCACGAGCTAAGCACAAACGAAAAGCCTTTATTAAATAGTATTTCGGTAGATGCAGCTTGTAAGGGCAACCCCGGCACTTTAGAGTTTAGAGGAGTTTTTACCGATACAGGTACTGAGCTGTTCAGCAGGGGGCCCTATGAAATGGGAACGGTTAATATTGGGGAATTTTTGGCCATAGTGTTGGCGTTAGCATGGCTAAAGAAAAATAAGCTTAATTATCCTGTTTATACAGATTCGCGCACTGCGATGGCCTGGATTAGAAACAAAAAAGTGAATACAAAACTACAGCGAACAGATAAAAACAAAGAGGTTTTCAAAGCCCTTGACGATGGTGTTTCCTGGTTAAAAAATAACACATTCACAGTACCTATACTTAAATGGAAAACTGATTTTTGGGGTGAAATTCATGCTGATTATGGAAGGAAGTAGATAAAAAGATTTCTTTCCCTGTGTTTTTTAAGATTTTATGTCGAAAATTGAGCTCCCAATTACAAAACTCGGCGCTACAATTAATGTTGATAATATCATAATTAAAACAAAATTCTTATCCATTGAAAATATTAAGTTCGTTGGCCATCATGGCAGCTATTGGCCATGAAGCATTAGCTACACGCTGAAAA
This sequence comes from Bacteroidota bacterium, assembly GCA_014382445.1. Taxonomy (GTDB): domain Bacteria; phylum Bacteroidota; class Bacteroidia; order Bacteroidales; family F082. The sequence continues at coordinate 123,129 of JACNJS010000045.1, read as the reverse complement.
AGCAGGCGCCGTGCCGCTTCCCCCCATTGTAATTGCTAAAAACATGGCAATAATAAAAGGTATCAATAAATGGCTAAATATCGGCGAAATCATATTGGGTAAATCTTTTTTTCTGCCAGATAGGCAAGTGCTTTTCCCAGATTACTTGCTACATCTGTGGAATCAAGCTTAAGTGATGGCGATGCTGGCAACTGGTATTCCATATCAACTCCCGGAAGGTACTTTAGTTTTCCTTCGTCGGCTTTACTGTAGATTTCATATTGATCGTTATTGCGACAGAATTCAATATCTGCATCAATATGTATCAGGTGAAAATTTTTCTTGCCAATAATTTCTTTAACTTGTTCTCTAATTGATTCATCAGGAGAAACAAATGAGCATATAACCAGAATACCCTGTTCGTTCATTAGTCTGCAAAGATGGGCTACGCGCCTCAAATGCTCTGCCCTGTCGGCAGGAGAATAATCTAACTCTCGTGACAAACCTGACCTTGTAGATTTGCCGTCGAGAAGCATCACTTTAGCACCCATATCGAACAAATTTCGTTGCAAAGTATATGCCAGTTCATTTTTCCCTGAACCATGTAACCCTGTAATCCAAATAGTTGCCCCCGTTTGCTCATAACCTTTTTCGTATTCAGCTTTAGTAACGAGCCCAAGGCCGTTAGCAATTTTCTCACGATCGAAATCAAATATTTTGCTTGGAAGCTGGTCGCTGCTCAATTGATCCATTATCATACCAACCGCGCAGGTGTTATTTGAAACAGGATCGATAAAGATGAAGGAACCTGTCTGGCGGTTTTTCTTGTACGCGTCAAAAAATAATGGTTTTGCGGTGGTAATTACAACCCTGCCTATTTCGTTTAACTCGAATTTTGAGGTTTCCTTTTTTTCAAGAGTATTAATATCAACCAGATAACGTATTTTATCAATTCGGGCTTTTGTGATTTGAGTAGTTTGTTTGATAAAAAACTGTGTTCCGGTTTTCATGGGTTCTTCATCCATCCATACAAGCATTGCCTCAAAATGGCGCTCTATATTAGGGATGCTGTTGGGGTGTACGAGCATGTCTCCTCGTGAAACATCAATTTCATCTTTAAGTGTTATAGTTACTGATTGGGGCGGGAAAGCATAATCAGGCTTACCATCGTATGTTATAATCTCTTTTACGGTTGATCTTTTTCGTGATGGCAACACCATTATTTCATCACCTTTTTTAATGATGCCGGAAGCAATTCTTGCTGCAAAACCACGATAGGATAAGCTTGGCCTTACCACATATTGAACAGGGTAGCGCAAATCTGTAAAATTCTGGTCGCTTGCTATATGAATAGACTCAAGATGTTCCAGTATACTTTTTCCGTGATACCAGGGCATCTTATCTGATAAGTCAACAATATTATCTCCTTTTAATGCCGACAGTGGGAAAAAGCGAACATCGGGAATGGCAAGTGGGGTTACAAAATCCGAATAGTCCTTACAAATTTTATCATACACCTCCTGACTGTAATTTACCAAATCCATCTTATTTACAGCCAGGGCTATATGTTTTATGCCAAGTAACGAAACAATATAAGTATGTCGCCGGGTTTGTGTAATTACTCCTTTTCTTGCATCAATCAATATAATTGCGAGGTTCGCGGTTGAAGCTCCCGTAACCATATTTCTAGTATATTGTTCATGTCCGGGAGTATCGGCTATTATAAACTTACGCTTTGCTGTTGAAAAATATCTATAGGCAACATCGATTGTGATACCCTGCTCGCGTTCAGCTTTTAAGCCATCTAACAACAAGGCATAATCAATTTCCTCGCCTGCATGTCCTTCACGTTTGCTGTCGCGTTTTAAAGCATCCAGCTGGTCTTCATATAGTTTCTTGCTATCAAACAGAAGCCTTCCAATAAGTGTAGATTTGCCATCATCAACCGATCCGGCAGTAAGCAATCGTAATAAATCTTTTTTCTGATCCTGATCTAAGAATGTGCGTATGTCCATTTTGGTGTATTTCTTCTTAATCAATCTAAAAATATCCTTCCCTCTTTTTCTGCTCCATACTTGCTTCCTGGTCGAAGTCAATTACCCTTGTGGTACGCTCACTTTTAGTAACAGTCATCATCTCTTCAACTATTTTTTCAATCGTATCTGCTTCCGACTCTATTGCGCCTGTTAGCGGATAGCATCCTAAAGTTCTAAACCTCACCATTCGCATTTTAGCTTTATCGCGAAGTTCTTTTGGCATTCTGTCGTCATCAACAAGAATCAGGCTTCCGTCAACTTCAACGATAGGTCGCTCTTTGGCAAAATACAAAGGAACTATGGGTATATTTTCGAGCCTGATGTATTGCCATATGTCAAGCTCGGTCCAGTTCGAAATAGGGAACACCCTTATCGACTCCCCTTTATGTACTTTGGCATTAAAAACATTCCAAAGTTCAGGCCTCTGATTTTTTGGATCCCATTGATGAAATTTATCTCTGAATGAATATATTCTTTCTTTGGCCCTTGATTTTTCTTCATCACGCCGGGCACCGCCAAAAGCGGCATCAAAATTATATTTCTCCAATCCTGCTAATAAAGCCTGGGTTTTCATCACGTCAGTATGCACCTTGCTTCCATTTTTGTATGGACCAATCCCTGCTTCATAACCCTCTTTGTTATAATGTACAATTAAATTCCATCCTTTTTCTTTTGTATACTTTTCGCGGAAATCAATCATCTCTTTAAATTTCCATTTTGAATCAATGTGCATTAGCGGAAAAGGAACTTTCCCGGGATGAAAGGCCTTTTCGGCAAGCCTGACCATCACTGAGGAGTCTTTCCCGATAGAATATAACATTACCGGATTTTCAAACTCGGCCGCCACTTCACGAATAATGTGAATTGATTCGGCCTCAAGTTCACGCAAATTATTTATAATATATGACGGAGTATGCATGTTAATTTTTTTAGCTGGTAAATATACTATAATGCCATGAAACTGGCTCAATAAAATAGTAGTTTTAACTAAGCTACTATGAAATATGGGGTTAACCGAATTATAATATTTGTACTGATCAGTTAGCTTAAATTAGCCTTAGTTTGCTTTTGGGGATTTGAATTAACAGGGAACTGCCTACAGTTTCTATTTCAACCCTAACCTTGTGTTTGCCTCGTATTTCAATCAGCTCTCCAACAAGACCTGTCATACTTCCGGAAATTACTTCCACCTTTTGACCTAGGTCCCATTTAATTCTATCAATATTATCAGGGCTGGATTCTTCCAGATAATATTTAATTGCGTTAATCTGGACTTCCGGAATGGGTACTGCACTTCCTTCAAAAGATATGTATTTAACAGCACCATTAATTTGCAATACTTTGAAGTAATCTTTTTGTTCAATATTTACAAATACATATGATCGGAAAAGCGGTTCTTCTACCCATTTTTTTCTGTCGCTCCATTGCTTTAACAGCTTAATTAATGGCAGGTAATGATCAATGTTTTCGTACATTAATTCCAGAGCAACTTTTTTCTCGGTGCGCGATTTTACATAAATGGCATACCAGGTTTTCTTCGATACGCTCATTTTTTCAAAAAAGGATGTTTTTCACCGGAGCCGATAGTTATTTTCTGATTTCTGATAAGATGAGCAATTTCAATGCTGTTTCTTGAATCGGCGATACCAAACCCGTGATTGTTAAGTATATTTTTATAACTATCGGTATGAAGATCGGTGAACCCGCCACTAAATTCAAACTCTTCACCATCAACAGTAATTGAGCGATAGGTTGGCTGATTATGTTGAACAGCATGTTCTGGCAGTTCGTTTTTATCAACACTTAAATACCAGCGCACATTTGCATTTTTTAACTGAAGTAGTCCCGATGCTTTATCGGGTTTTAGCAAATGCAATGTATTGGTCATAACATCTCCAAAAATCCAGCCAAGCATATCAAAAAAATGAATTCCAATATTTGTAACAACACCTCCCGATTTTGACATCTCACCCTTCCATGAATAATGATACCACTTTCCTCTGGATGTAATATATGTCAGGTCGATATCGTGAATGTGATCAGCAGGCATGTTATCAATTTTATTTTTTAAATCGATTATTGCCGGATGATGACGAAGCTGGAGAATATTAAAGATTTTTTTGCCGGTTTCTATTTCTATCTCCTCTAAGCCGTCCAAATTCCATGGGTTAAGAACAAGAGGTTTTTCGCAAATTGCATGAGCATCGTTTCTTAAGGCCATGCGGATATGTGCATCATGTAAATAGTTTGGCGAACAAATACTTACGTAATCTATTTTACCCTTCCCTGATCGCCTGAGCTTATCCAGATGTCTGTCGAAACGTTCGGGTTCAATAAAAAAATCAGTGTTTGGGAAAAAGTTGTCAATAATTCCAACGCTATCCATTGGGTCCAAAGCAGCAATAAGCATATTACCGGTTTCTTTAATCGCCTTCATGTGCCGTGGGGCAATATATCCGGCAGCACCAATGAGAGCAAAATTTTCTTTTTTAGAATTCATAAATCAAACCGCCCAGTTTTATGATGTTAGAAATAAATTTTGTGGTTAAACCTTATTAAATAACCTTTTTGAAAATGATTTCTTCTTGTCTGGTTTGTCATCTGTATAATAACCATAACCGTAGCCATAACCGTAGCCATAACCGTAGCCATAACCGTAACCATAACCGTAACCATAACCGTAGCCATAACCTCCACCTGACAACTTTATATCATTGATTACAATAGCCATTGCCATTCCGCGATCTTCAATATCTTTAATTATTGATGCAAAAACCTTTTTGTTTGTGAGCGCCTGACGAACAAGGAAAATATTAACGTCGGTATACTTCATTAGCAGATATGCATCGGTTACAAGGCCAACAGGTGGCGTATCAATAACAATATAGTCATAACGCTCTTTAAGTTCCCTGAAGAGCTCAGCACCTCTTTCTGAAGATATCAGCTCAGCAGGGTTAGGCGGTATTGGGCCTGCCATAACAATGTCGAGATACTCTGACTTTCCCGAAGGCTGTATTATATCGTCAATTGTAGCTTTATTGATTAGGAACGATGTAAGACCGACATTGTTGCTCAGCCCGAAATCCTGATAAATTTTTGGTTTACGAAGGTCGAACCCAAGCAATACTGTTTTTTTTCCGTACTGAGCATAAATGCTGGCCATATTTATGGCAACATAGGTTTTGCCTGCAGCAACCATATCAGCAGTAACCATTATTGTAATTTTTTCTTTGCCTTTGGCTAAATATTGTAAGTTTGTTCGTAACGATCTGAACGATTCAGAAATACTAGACTTGGGTGATTCGAGAACAACAAGCTGGCTATCCTTTGTTGAATGAAGTAATTGGCCAATAATTGGAAATTTTGTTGCGTTTTCAACATCTTTCTTTTCAATTATTGTATCGTTTAAATAGTCTTTACCGAGAATATAGATTACAGGGAAAACAAGCCCAAGTATTAAAGCTATCATAAAGTTTAACCCCTTTTTCGGGAAAACCTGGTTACTTAAATCATCTCTGGCAATATCAATTACTTCGTTGTCGGGCATATTCGATGCCATGGTTATCTGAGCCTCCGAACGTTTTTCGAGAAGATAAGTATAAATGTTGTTTGCAATGTCGAACTGTCGTTGAAAATTAATTAACTTGCGCTGAGTAACGGGTAAGTAGCCGGCCCTCTTTACAACATTTTCTATTCGCTTATCAATATCCAGGAGCATCTCATCTGAATTTTCAATAATGTTGGTGATATTTCCAAGGATGGCATTTTGAGTGCTCCTGATTTGATTATTAAGACTAATAATTGAAGGGTTTACTTCGGTTGAATACAGAAGAATTTCAGATTTTTCCCTATATAGCTCAATGAGCTGTCCTACAAGAGCATTCAACACCGGATCCTCTATACCCATTGCAGATGGGGCAACAAGCTGGTCAATTTTTTCCGAATTCTTTTTTATATAATTTTTCAGGTTATTGTAGTAACGTGATTTTATTTCAAGCTCGGCTTTTTGTTTTTGCAGGTCTTCGATGTATGTGAAAACCTGTTGTGCCTGAAAACTCATATCCATAACCTCATTAGCTGATTGAAAAGATTGAAGGTTTGTTTCGGCAGCAGTCAATGTATCAGAAATAATATCGAGCTGATTGTCAATAAATTTGATTGTATTAGACGCTATTAGATTTTTCTGATCGAGGCTGCGCTGCAAATAAACCGAAGTAAGCATGTTTAGAAAGTTAACAGCTTTTTTGGTGTTATTGTTTTTAAGCTTAATTTCAAGTATTGATGCTTCCCTGTTAATCGGTTCTATTTCGAATCCCCTGAAATCTTTTGTTAAACTTAAGTAATCGTTGAAAATAAAATAAAAGGACGCATCCAAATCCCTGTCCGGATCAAATTCATCAGTAAGTATTACTTTAAATAAACCGTAATCGTTATCCACAATCTCGCCAAATCGATAAGTTTCTTTCCATTTTATTTTTTCAAACTCAATATCATCATATTTAGTTGTTAAGAAATTATATTTTTTGATTAACTCGCCCTCTGCCTCAATTTTATATTCATTATTATTTAAAATTTTTATATCAAACTGCATACCAACAACCTGAGCAACATCATCATCCATAATTACCTCAAAGGGAGCTGTATGATACATTTCGGTGTTTATTAATCCTTCATCGTGAAAATATGATATTTCAAAATCAAGTTCGCGAATCGCGCGGTAGGATAATGAGAATGAAGTAAGAATCCCAATTTCGTTTTCAACATTCTGTTGTGTGTTACTTAATCCAAGACCACCGAGCATCGATGATGCATCAATAGCGCCTTTTTCATCTTTAACAAGTACTGTTGTGTTTACTTCAAATACGGGGCTTGTATATTTATTGAAGAGAAAAGCCACTACAATTGCCACAAAAATAGTAAGGGCAAATAAATACCAGTATCTTACAAACTTAAAAAACAGAGCTTTAATATCAATGCTTTCTTCATGCTGTTGAATTCCTTCAAAATTTTCTACTGCCATTTTGTTCTATTTAATATTACTTCATATAATTAAGCAAGAGAATAGTTGTTGATATAAACCCAAATATTACACCATATGGGAACTCCGCAAATGTAAACTGTTTCCCTTTAACTGGCTGAACATAAAGTATGTCGTTGGGTTTTAAATAGTAATAATCCGAAAGCAGTAAGTCTCTTTTTGTCATATCAATATAAACTACTTCCGATCCGGTTTTAGTTTGTCTGATTATTGCAACTTTTTTTCTGTCGGCAAAATCGGTTAAATCTCTTGCCATCGACACTGCTTCAAAAATATTAATGTTATCCTGATATATTTTGTATTGTCCGGGGTTTTGAAATTCGCCAATCATGGTTATGTTGAAGTTCACAAGCTTAACAATTACAATAAACTCTTTCATGTAGGTTTTAAGTTCGTCTTGTATTTTCTCTTTTATTTCTTCAGCATTGAGGTTCTTAACCAGTATTTCCCCAATCATTGGAAAATCAAGATAGCCTGATTCGGAAACATTATAACTATTTAAATATACCGATGCATCACTACCGATATTTTGAACGTTGCCGGCTGAAAATGGATTAAGCAACAGCGTTGTTTTTTCATCCAGGGTTACTACTCTTATATATAAATTATCACCAGGCTGAATATTATACTCTATTTTTTTTTCATTTTTGAAGGTTGCCAGCGTATCTGTTTCGCTTTTTACTTGCAGATACAGCATTTTCTTTTGAGGTATACAGGAAGAAAACAATACCGACACAAGGCCTACCCAAATTATTAATCTGAAACTCTTAAATAAATATGTTCTCATTAATATATAGCTGTTTATATTATTATTTTTTGGAATGGTCGTGCAAATTTACTGTTTTTTTAAGAATATTGAAAAAAAGACTAAGATAAACCTAAAATGATCATTTATGCTGAAGTAGTTTGCAATTCTGTTAACTTTGGCATCTTTAACTCTTGAAAAATGAAAACTCACATTTTGGCATTTGTAGTGGTATTCTTTAGCTTAAATTGTACAAGCCAACAACCCCGAAAGCTTTCAGCGGCGATGCAAAAATTCGGTAGTGAGGTTCCGGCTGTTTATTCTGGCATTATGCCTGATAATAACGGGGAATTGTATTTTGTTTCGGTTAAAACAGGGGATACTTCATGGATGTCGGACAAAGAACCTTTCTATACGCTTGATAATATACGAATTGAGCCAAAGGGTACTGAAAATGGGCTGTTTTTTGATTTTAACAACAACCAATTTTTCGGAACACTATATTATGGGCTGTTTGCTAAAAATGATGCCCAATACCCTCAACCGGTATATTTTAGAATGAGTTCCAAAATAATTGAAGGGAAAGCTGAAATTGACATTAGCATATTAAAAGAAAAATATGATATCGCAGGGTGGGAAAAAAGCGGAAAAGCAAAAGTGGGTTACCGAATAACTGATAATTATGGAAATATAATTTACAATGGAAATATAAACATTAAAGGCGTCGGTCCTTTTGAAGTGGATATGTCGATAATTGCAGGCCCTTATGTTAACAGGTTATCGGATGAGGACGTTGTAATTTGGTTTGAAACTAATCGGCCATGTTCCCCAATTGTAGTTGTGGACGGAAAACAAACTGCCGATTCAATAACTAATTCTGAAGCCGGAATTCGTCATGAAATAAAAATTGACAACCTCCATCCTGACACAAAATATGATTACACGGTTCATTATGGCGATAATGAACTGTCTTACAGTTTTAAAACTGCCCCAAAACCCGGAAGCAGAACCCCTTTCACGTTTGCTTATACCAGCGATTCGCGCGCTGGCAGTGGCGGTGGTGAGAGGGATATTTACGGTGTTAATGGTTATGTCATGAAAAAAATGGCCGTGCTTGCAGCTTTTCATGGATCAGCATTTTTTCAATTTACAGGTGATATGATTAACGGATATTCGTCAAGTATTGGAGAAACAAACCTTGAGTATGCAAACTGGAAGAAAGCCGTTGAGCCTGTTTGGCATTATTTACCATTTAATATTGGTGCGGGAAATCATGAGGCTTTGGTCAACGCTTTTGATGATGGCAGCCAATATAGTATTTCCGTTGACAAGTTTCCGTTTAGTACTAAATCAGCCGAAACAACTTTTTCAAACAATTTTGTCAACTCTAAAAACGGCCCACAAAGTGAAGATGGCGAGTATTATGACCCGAACAAAAGCAAACCGGATTTCCCGGAATATGGCGAAACTGTTTACTATTATACCTATGATAATGTTGCTGTGATAGTCCTGAACTCAAACTATTGGTATGCACCTTCCACAAATATGATTCCCGAAATTGGAGGTAATCCGCATGGGTATATAATGGACAACCAGTTAAAGTGGTTTGAAGAAAAAATTATTGAATTGAATAACAACCTCAATATTGATCACATTTTTGTTACAATACATACTCCGGCATTTCCAAATGGAGGCCATGCAAATAACGATATGTGGTATTTTGGAAATAATAATATTCGACCAACTGTGGCAGGAGCACCTGTAAAAAAAGGAATTATTGAAAGGCGCGATGAATTTCTCAACATTATGATTAATAAAAGTGAAAAGGTTGTTGCCTTGCTTTGTGGTGACGAACATAACTACAGCAGGATGAGGCTAACTAAAAAAACACCAATCTATCCTGAGGGCTACAAAGGGAAAGAGCTAAAAGTAAGTCGTCCGTTTTGGCAAATAACAAACGGTTCGGCTGGAGCACCTTATTACGGTCAGGAGCAATTGCCATGGTCAGAATCGGTTGAAAAATTCTCCACTCAATATGCCCTAATGCTTTTAGATGTCGATGGAAAAAAAGTATCATTACGCGTTATAAACCCTGACACTTTAGAAGAAATAGAGACTGTTGATTTAAAGTAGAAAATAATATTTATCGCCATTATTCTTTTAGCTTATTTCATCTACCTAAAGTAATAACCCTTTAACATTTTCTTAATGATTTTAGGATATGGAAGATTTATATACTTTTGCAGCCTGATTTTCAAAAAAACTTATAGCCCTGCAAGATGGGTTAAAACTAATGTAATAACTATGGCAAAAAATCTCGTAATAGTTGAGTCACCTGCAAAAGCAAAAACAATTGAGGGTTTTTTGGGTAAGGACTTTGATGTTCGTTCAAGTTTCGGACATGTTATGGATTTGAATAAAACAAAGCTCAGTGTGGATGTCGACAACGACTTTGAGCCAAAATTTGAAGTAAGTCCCGATAAGAAAAAGACAGTTACTGAATTAAAAAAGCTCGCCAAGACGGCAGAAACGATATGGCTGGCTTCCGATGAAGACCGTGAAGGAGAAGCTATTTCGTGGCATTTATTTATTGCGTTGGGGCTTAAAGAAGAAAACACTAAACGAATTGTTTTTCATGAGATAACAAAAAGTGCCATAACCAAAGCCGTTGAATCACCAAGGGCAATTGATCATAATTTGGTAGCGGCACAGCAGGCACGACGGGTGTTAGACCGACTTGTTGGCTATGAGCTTTCGCCTTTGCTATGGAAAAAAGTTAAACCTTCATTATCAGCAGGAAGGGTACAGTCGGTTGCGGTAAGATTAATTGTTGAGCGAGAAAATGAAATAAAAAATCACAAAAGTACATCTGCCTTCAGAATTGTTGCCGAGTTTATACCCATCGATAATAATGGAACGGTTTTTACTGCTGAATATCCTGACAGATTCAAAAAAGAATCTGAAGCTCTTCGTTTTTTAGAGAAACAAATTAGAGCAGAATTTATGGTTGAATCCGTAGAAAAAAAACCTGCTAAAAAATCACCTGCACCACCTTTTACAACATCTACACTCCAGCAGGAGGCCTCTCGCAAACTTGGTTTTTCGGTTGGCAACACAATGCGGGTAGCACAAGGTTTATATGAATCGGGAAAGATTACTTATATGCGTACCGATTCGGTAAACTTATCGAATACGGCTATTGGAATGGCTAAGGAAGAGATAACTAATCAATACGGTGAGAAATATGTTAAGGTGCGAAAATATACTAATAAGATCAAAGGTGCGCAGGAAGCTCATGAAGCCATCAGACCAACATACATGAATAATCAAACCATTGTTGGAAATGCCGATGCAAAAAGACTTTATGACTTAATTTGGAAGCGTACAATTGCATCACAAATGAGCGATGCCGCCTTAGAAAAAACAATTGTTAATATTTCAACGTCCGGTTCAGCCAAATTGTTTGTGGCAAGTGGAGAGGTTATCAAATTTGACGGGTTTTTAAAAGTTTATATGGAAGGAACTGACGATGAAAATGGTGAAAACCAAGGCATTCTTCCTTCTATGAAATCAGGTGATAAGCTTGCATTAATTGAAATGAGGGCACGTGAGCGCTTTACCAAGCACGCCCCAAGATACAGCGAAGCAAGCCTTGTGAAAAAACTTGAAGAACTTGGTATTGGGCGCCCGTCTACATATGCCCCAACAATTTCTACGATAGAAAAACGCGAGTATGTTGTAAAAGAAAGCCGTTATCCAGGCAAACAAAAAGCTCAGTGCTTAACATTAAAAAATGGTAGCATTTCTTCAATAACTCTTTACGATAACATAAGCTCTGAAAAAGCCAAGCTTTTCCCAACAGACATAGGTGCTTTGGTTACCAGGTTTTTAGTTCAGCATTTTGATAAAATAATGGATTATAATTTTACTGCAGACGTTGAAAAAGAATTTGATGAAATTGCCGAAGGCAAAAAAGCATGGAATCAAATGATAAAAGAGTTTTACGGTCCTTTTCATTCTAAAATTGAAGACACCCAGGAAAAATCGGGTAAATTTACCGGTGAGAGGCTACTGGGTAAAGATCCTGAAACCGGCAAGAATATTTATGTCAAAATAGGGCGTTTTGGGCCTCTTGCGCAGATTGGTGAAACAGAATCTGAAGAAAAGCCAAAATTTGCCGGATTAAGAAAAAATCAAAGTATTGAAACCATTACTCTTGATGAAGCATTAAAATTATTTGAGTATCCGCGCATATTAGGCAATTATGAGGATCAGCAAGTAAGTGTTGCCATTGGCAGGTTTGGACCTTATATTAAGCATGACGGTAAGTTTATCTCCCTAAAAAAGGATGATGATCCAGGTTCAATAATGCTTGAAAGAGCGACTGACCTAATTGAAGAAAAACGAAAAGTAGAAAGAGAAAAAATTATTAAGAAATTTCCGGAGGATGATAAAGTTCAGCTGTTAAACGGCAGATATGGCGCTTACCTTGTAATTGATAAACAAAATTATAAAATCCCTAAAGGAACTGATGCACCTGCCTTAACCCTTGAAGAATGTTATAAGATTGCCAAAGACCCGAAGAACATGCCAAAGAAAAAACATTTCAAAAAGAAAAAATAAATTATCTTCGTTCACCAAATGCACATAATCCAAAGCGATGGATATTAGCACGTATCTCGAACCTGTAAAAATTAAAAATCTAAGTGTATCATCCGATTCAGGCCGGTATAGTCTTGCCGATGTTGCGGTTATATATACCAACGAGAACGATTTCCCTGACCTTGAAAAGATAGATGTTGCAATAATTGGGGTTGGCGATGATAGGGCTACTCTTAATAAAGGCTGTAACAGCGCACCTGATGAAGTTCGGGGTTGGTTTTACAGATTGTATTCACACTGGAATAATCTGCATATTGCCGATATCGGAAATATTAAACCCGGTCATCAGGTTGAAGACACTTATTTTGCTCTTAAAGAGGTTGTTGCTGAGCTTCTTAAAAACAATATTACCGCCTTGATAATTGGTGGTGGGCAGGATCTTACATACGCAAATTATCTGGCATACGAAAATATCGGAAGAATAATAAACATAGCATCTGTTGATCCCAGGTTTGATCTTGGCCATGATGAACATGAATTAAATAACAAGTCGTACTTAAGTCATATTATACTTCATCAGCCAAATTTCCTATTTAATTTTACAAATATTGGTTATCAAACTTATTTTGTTGATCAGGACTCGCTCGTATTGATGAAAAACCTCTATTTTGACACAAACCGACTGGGAAATGTAAAAGCTGAAATGGAAGAAGTTGAGCCTATGGTGCGAGATGCTGACATTTTGAGTATTGATATATCAAGCATTAAACATGCTGATGCTCCTGCCGTTGACAAAGCGATGCCGAATGGATTTACGGGGGAAGAAATGTGTAAAATTTGCCGCTATGCCGGCATGAGTGATAAACTTACCAGTATTGGTTTTTATGAGCTCAACCCATCCTTTGACAATAACGGGCAGTCGGCCCACCTCTATGCTCAAATGATGTGGTATTTTTTAGATGGTTTTGCAAACCGCCGAAACGACTTTCCGGAAAATAATCATCACGACTACACCAGGTTTAATGTTCAGGTAGAAAATTTTGAAGAAGAGCTTGTTTTCCTGAAAAGCAAAAAAACCGATAGGTGGTGGATGCTTGTTAGCTCAAAAGATATAGTAAGCCAAAAATACAAACGACACCAATTTGTTCCATGTTCTTACAATGATTATCAAAAAGCGATAAACCACGAAATCCCTGACAGGTGGTGGAAGGTGCAACAGAAGTTGATGTAAATCACAACTTCGTGGCCAACACTCCTGTTTTCTTATATTTCTTTACGGTTCCGCCAACATCGTAAACGGTAATATAAAACACATAAATACCAACATTTGCTTTGGAGTTATTATCCTGAATGCCATCCCACGAAACACTGCCTTCAGTTCCCAGATATTCGTTGTTGACAAGCTTTCTAATAGGATAGCCCTCAGAATTATATATAGTAACTGACATCACATATCCCGGTTCATCAAATTTGTATTTGATATTGATGATATCATCAAAACCATCATTGTCTGGAGAAAATATTTCCGGTTCAATAACTATTTCATCATCAGTTATGATATTCGACACAAATTGCGAGTTTCGATATCCCGGTGTTCCAAAGCCAACGCTTTCGGCAGCCGAATGCCAGTTATTTTTATCGCCCGAAGATACATCGGGGTTTAGGCGTTCCAATGCCACACCATCATAATATCTCAATAATGGAAATTGCATTTCTTCGGTATAACTTAACGAGTCGATTAATATATTATCATAAGATGAAATCATAACATGACCCTTATCATTATTAAATGACGGGAAAGGATCAACTTCTAGAAACGCGCTGGGATTTAATGTATTGTACTGTTTTTTTACTGCATAAGGCGATAGGGTAAGCACTTTATATTCATCAGGCAATAGCAATGTTTGATTATTAACTAAATTATAGATCGTTGTATCGGGAGGATTAGGAGTGCTTTCTTTAACCGAACCTATTCTTAGTGTTGATAAATCAATAATTTTATCCGATCGGTTATAAAGCTCAACATAATCTTCGCCGTTGGTCCATGGATTGAACAGTATTTCATTTATTACAACATCATTTGCTGAGGCAATATCGGGTAATCCGAAAACAACAATGGTATCGGCATGTAAATTTAACTGCATGCAGTTCATTAAACTTTTGCTCAATGTAAGCTCATACGAAAACCCTTGAGTGAACGCATTTTCAAAATAAAGTTCAACTTTATTGGGCTCGTCATAATATGTATAAACATACTCTGGCTTACCAATGTCTCCGTTTACCAAATATGCATCATTATTGCTTAATGCTTCTTCATCCATGCTTTGGTTAAAATAAAGCAGAAGTATATTATCAGTAGTTACATCAAGGCTGCTTAATTGAGGTAATAATAGTATATTGTTAGCAACCGAATTCAAGGACCCTGGAGTGCCCCCCTTATTATTTATCGACGCTGTCCAGTTTTCACCTCCTGAGCATATATTAGCCGGATTTTTTTGCTCAAGCGACCAGCCCCCTTCTTCTTTAGCAGGATCGTTATACCAGCTGCCAGAATATGATACTTTCGAAATGGTTATTCCGTGATTACTTTTTAAATCCACGGTTTGTCCTGAATTTGTTAACGTAAAACTGCTAAACCCATAAAAATTCCCATATTGGCTCAATGCATCACGGGCAGTTTCATTGGCTAATATTAAGTAGCCCTTTGCAGGAATTATAACTGACATAAAAGCTTTTTCAGTTGTCCCAATTGTTAGCATCCAATTATCAAGATCAATATTTGCTTCAGTTTGATTATACAATTCCAGATATTCATATTCAGGAAGACCTACCGGCGGTGTTGGGTCCGCCATAATTTCATTAATAACAATATCATAGGGTTGTGGCTGGTAATAAACAAACTCCATCTGCTGAGGGTTCATTATATTTTCTGCCAGATCCTTAACCCCCGATACCGACATTAAATAGTTCTTGCCCGATTCAAACTTACTATCAAAAATCAATCTGATTATTGAGGCGTCGGCTTCATCACGATAAGCAAAGTAAGGGTTTCCTATTCCATTATCAACAAGGTAGTTATCCGTCAGCACTACACTTCCTTCGTTCAATAATTCGTTAAACTGCAAAGCGGTCGTACTGTCGCTATCAGCTGCAATTCCAAGCATTACAGGCGGGTCATTATCAATAATAAACGGTCCTGCATAAACATCGTCAAAATACATTTTGTCGCTATAGCTTGATGTATATTTACAAAAATACCCAATGTGTGAGGTTTGTGTTATAATGTTATCAATCCCTTCCGTTTCAAAAATAAAATCTTCACCACCGTTTTGATCAACGTAAAGTTTCCAAACACCTCCATCGTCCCGTGTTACTTTTACCCTTATTGCAAATGAAGAAGCAATAATTCCCTCGGTTCCTCTACAAACAGAAGTGAATTCATCACCATCCTGCCTGAACAGTTCAATGGCATCATTACTCCCCGCTTCGCCAAATTGTAAAAAATATCCGTTTAGAGATCCCGACAAGTCTTGTTTATTACTTACAAGATAATACCGTGCATAATTGTTTCCCGACGGGCTAAATGATAGTTTTATCCAGCACCTCCATTCGGTATTAAATATCATCGAGTTTACTGTGCCAAGATACGCCTGGTGTTCTATCGAGTCATTTAACTGAAGCTGATGTGACGAATTAACTTTAAACAATTCCTGGTCACCGGTCCATTCCGGATTTTGAGTAAAATTACCGTCTGCAAAATCATCAGATGTTTGCGACAGCAGCAGGCCGGACATGAGCACTAAGACCAGAACAAATGTTTGCTTCATTTTATTATTTTTGCAGGCGTTAATGGCTATTTTTGGTAAAGTTAAAAAAATATTTTATTGGAATAGAGTGTCACGGTAAAAAACAACTTTCAGGATATGGCTTTATCCCGATTTATGCTTAAATAATCAACAGATGAAAATTGCAGTTATTGGCGCCACCGGATTGGTTGGTCGCGAAATTTTAAAAGTACTGGAAGAAAGAAAGATTTCAATTACAGAATTTTTTCCTGTAGCATCGTCAAAATCTGTTGGTAAAAAAGTTGTTTTTTCAAGAAAGGAATATGAAGTTTTGTCAATTGAACAGGCGATTAATGAAAAACCTCAAATAGCAATATTTTCAGCAGGAAGCGCAACATCTTTAGAATGGGCACCTCATTTTTCTGAAATTGACACTAAGGTAATTGATAACTCATCAGCCTGGAGAATGAATGAAAACGTTCCGCTTATTGTTCCTGAAGTAAATGGAATATTGCTAAAGAAAGCCAACAACATCATTGCAAACCCCAACTGCTCTACAATTCAGCTGGTTATGGCTTTATCACCGCTACATAATAAATTTAATATTAAGAGGCTTGTTATATCAACATATCAAGCGGTTTCGGGAAGTGGTGCCAAAGCAGTTATTCAATTAATGGATGAGAGACTAGGGAATTCGGGCGATACAGTATATCCTCACAAAATTGACCTAAATATTATCCCACATGCCGGTGATTTTGATGTTAGCGGATACACAACAGAAGAAATAAAGCTTGTAAACGAAACAAATAAAATCCTACAATCCAACATAAAAATAACAGCCACAGCTGTTAGGGTTCCGGTAATTTCGGGTCACTCGGAAGCCGTAAATGTTGAGTTTGAAAATGATTTTGTTATAGAAGAAGTTAAGCTCCTGATAGGCAGCATGCCCGGAGTGGTTGTGTTTGATTTCCCGGAAGCAAACCTCTACCCTATGCCAATACTCGCTCAAGGAAAAGATGAAGTTTTTGTGGGGCGAATTCGTCGAGATTTTTCGCAACCCAATAGCATTAACCTATGGATTGTTTCAGATAATATCCGCAAGGGTGCAGCAACCAATGCTGTTCAAATAGCACAATATCTTATAACCAACAAACTAACCCGATAAGTGAAAATATACAATTGCATAAACGACTTTAAGCATGTTGAAAACGCAGTAGTCACCATCGGAACATTTGATGGTGTGCATCTTGGTCATCAGGCTGTTTTTAATCAAATGAAGGCTGAGGCCGAAAAAATTAATGGTGAAACTGTTGTTATTACATTTTTTCCTCACCCACGAATTGTGCTGGGCCTTGATAGCAGCAACCTTAAATTTATCAAAACCGAAAAAAAGAAGATCCAATCTATTGAAAAGGCTGGTATTGACCATCTTATAATTGTTGAATTTACCAAAGAGTTTGCAAGCATGCCATCTGAGGTTTTCATCAAAGAACTTATTGTCGATAAAATTCGTCCAAAGTTGCTTATTATTGGCTACGACCATCAGTTTGGCAACCATCGCGAAGGAAGTTTTGAGCTCCTTATTAAAATGAGCCGGCAGTATGGATTTGTTGTTAAGCAGGTTGAGGCTCAAAATATTGGAGGTAGCACAATCAGTTCCACAAAAATCAGGAATTTGCTAAATCAGGGTAACATTGCCAAGGCGAATAAGCTATTGGGTCACGAATATTCAATAACCGGAAAAGTTGTTAAAGGTAAGTCGATTGGGCATAACCTAGGTTTTCCAACTGCTAATATTGAGGTAGATGATGAATACAAACTTATAGCCGCTGTTGGAGTATATGCTTGCAGGGTTCACTGCCTCCACCGCAACTATAAAGGCATGGGCAACATTGGCTTTAGGCCTACCATTGACCATGGTGAACTAACAATTGAGGTAAACATTTTCGATTTTGATAAAGATATTTACGGCAAGGAAATTACTATTTCGTTTGTTGAGCGAATGCGCGATGAACACAAGTTTGAAAACATTGAAGCCCTGAAAGAGCAACTTGCAAAAGATAAGATACAAGCGCTTAAAATTCTATAAACTAAGCTTTAATTAATGACATTCTTTAGATTTTGATGCTTGGTATTTCTTTAGCAATTAAGGCAATTATGCTAATTAGAAATTGGCTAAATTTTAAAACATTATAGATATCCAACATTTCTGCTAAATTTGTGCCCCCAACTTTAAAATATGTATGAATAATTTAAAATTAATAAATATGAAAATTAAAATTTCCGGCCTTATATTGGCAATAACAATTCTGTTGGCAAACAACGCCCTCGCATGCACTAATTACCTGATTACAAAAGGTGCATCTACTGATGGATCAACAATGATATCGTATGCAGCCGACTCTCACATTCTTTATGGCGAACTTTATCATTGGCCGGCAGCAACCCATCCTATTGGAACAATGCTTGATGTTTACGAATGGGACACCGGCAAGTATCTTGGAAAAATTGAACAGGCATTAAAAACCTACAATGTAGTAGGTAATATGAACGAAAATCAGGTGGCTATTGGCGAAACCACTTATGGCGGTCGTCCTGAGCTGGCAACTCAAGCAGGAGCCATTATGGATTATGGCAGCCTTATTTATATTGGTTTGCAAAGAGCGACATCAGCACGCGATGCCATTAAAATTATTACCAACCTAATGGCTAAGTATGGTTATTTCAGCTCAGGTGAGTCGTTTTCAATATCTGATAAAGATGAAGTATGGATCCTCGATTTGATTGGCAAAGGCGAAGGTGAAAAGGGGGCTGTTTGGGTAGCCAGGATGATCCCTGACGGATATGTGTCGGGACATGCCAACCAAACGCGTATTGAAACTTTCCCTCAGGAAAACGACAAATCTTCCATAAGTTCAAATAATATTGATCAGATTTTTGACACTAAAATTACAACCGTTTATGCAACTGATGTTATTTCGTTTGCACGAGAAAAAGGATGGTATGTTGGCGAAGATAAAAACTTCTCGTTTTCAGAAACCTATGCCCCTGTAGATTTTGGTGGTGCACGCTTTTGCGAAATAAGAGTGTGGACAATGTTTAACAAAGTTGCTCCTGGCATGGACAAATATTGGGAATACGTAAAAGGAAACATTGAGCATAACGATGAGTTTGCCGATGGCACCCCAAATCCAAACCATTACGCAACCAACAGAATGCCACTTTGGGTTAAGCCCGAAAAAAAGGTAAGCGTTCATGATATGTTGAACTTCATGCGCGACCATCTTGAAAATACAGAGTTAGACATGAGTATTGATGTTGGGGCAGGCCCTTTTAAAGTGCCTTACCGCTGGCGCCCCCTCACATGGAAGGTTGATGATGTTGCATATTGCAACGAGCGCGCTACAGCCACCCAGCAAACAGGTTTTTCTTTTGTTACACAGTCGCGTAACTGGCTGCCCGATGCTATTGGTGGTATAATATGGTGGGGTGTTGACGATGCTTCCGGTTCAGTTTATATGCCTATGTATTCAAGCATAACAACTATCCCTTATAACTTTGCTGTCGGCAACGGTTCAATGATGAAGTGGTCTAATACATCAGGATTCTGGATTTTTAATCAGGTTCAAAACTATGCTTATACTCGCTACAGTGATATTCACCCTGAAATAGAAAAGGTTCAAACTGAACTTGAAACAGGTTTTATTGCTATAACACCAGCCATTGACGCTGCCGCCAAAGAACTACTAAATACTGATAGGAATGCGGCAATCGCATACCTTACCGATTATTCAAACTCGGTTGGTGCAAACGTATTTAACTCATGGAAAAATCTGTACCACTATCTGTTTGTTAAATACATGGACGGCAATATAAAAACAGCGCGCGAAATTCCTGAGGGTTATAAGTATTATGCTCCAACGGTTTCACAGCCCGGATATGGTGAAGATACATATCGGTTAATTATTGAAAAAACCGGTGCCCAATTTAAGGTTGTTGGAGGCGACGGGCATTAATGCTGGTTTTTATTTGGCCCGACCAATAGTAGGCCTTATTCTATATGACTTAATTTTATGAACATCATAAAATATTACTTTTGTAATTACAACATCAAATTAATAAACAATGAAAAAAATAACTGTACTACTGCTGGGCATCGTTTTGTTGATGACTGCATGCCAATTCTACGAATCAAAACAAGACATGAACGACAACCCATTTTTTAGCGAATGGACTACACCTTATGGCGTACCCCCATTTGATAAGATAACCGAAGAACATTTCATCCCAGCTTTCGAGATGGGCATTGAAAATCAAAATCTGGAAATTGATGCTATTGTATCAAATCCCGATTCCCCAACTTTTGAAAATACAATTGAAGCACTTGATCGGAGCGGTTCCGATTTACGAAAAGTGGGTGGTGTGTTTTTCAATTTAACCGATGCCAATACCAATGAAAAAATCACTGATATCAATGCTCAGGTTGCACCAATACTTGCCAATCATAAGGACAACATTATGCTAAATGCCAACTTATTTGCCAGGGTTAAATCTGTTTATGATCAACAAAAAGACCTTAACCTGGAGATTGAAATTGGTAATGCTGCTGCTCTGAATCAGGAACAAAAGGCTCTTTTGGACGACACCTATCGGGAATTTGTACGAGGCGGATCTGAACTAGTTGCTGATGATCAGGCAAAGCTTAGAGAAATTAATGAAAAACTGGCCTCATTATATCCAAAATTTGGTGATATTCTTCTTAAAGAAAGCAACAACTATTATATGTTGATAGAAGATGAAAAAGAGTTGGCAGGCTTGCCAAAATCGGTTAAAGATGGCGCAGCTGAAATAGCAATCGAAAAAGGTCATGAGGGAGCCTGGGCTTTTACACTCGACAAACCAAGCTGGATTCCTTTCCTTCAATATGCCGACAATAGAGACAGGCGCAAGGAACTATATACTGTCTGGATGAACAGAGGGAAATCGGAAGAGTACAATACTACACCGGTAATTAATGAGATATTAGTACTGCGGGAGCAAAAAGCAAAACTACTGGGCTATAATAATTTCGCCGAATATGCCATCGACAAAAACATGGCCAAAACTCCCGACAGGGTATATAATCTGCTAATGGGGTTGTGGAATCCAGCTTTGGAAAAGGCCAAAAAAGAAGCTGCTGACCTCAAGGCAATAATGAATAAAGAAGGAGTGCCTGGCGAACTAAACAGCTGGGACTGGTGGTACTATACTGAAAAGGTTCGTAAAGAAAAATTTGATTTAGATGAAAACGAGTTACGCCCTTATTTCTCAATAGATCAGGTAAAAAAAGGTGCTTTTGAATTAGCAACCCGACTTTATGGGATTCAGTTTATAAAGAGAACAGATTTGCCTGTTTACCACGAAGACGGTGAAACATACGAAATTCTAGAGGCTGACGGATCTCATGTTGGTATTTTTTATGTGGACTATTTCCCCCGTGCTTCAAAAAGAGGTGGAGCCTGGATGGAAGCCTACCGTAAACAATCCGGATCAGGTGATGATAAGGTTACTCCGATTATAGTTAACGTGGGTAATTTTACGAAACCTACTGCCGATGCCCCTTCGCTGTTAAGCATTGATGAAGTACTAACCCTCTTCCATGAGCTTGGGCATGGCTTACATGGATTTTTATCAAATGTAGAATATCAGAGCATTAGCGGAACATCTGTTAAGCGTGATTTTGTTGAATTGCCCTCACAAATCATGGAAAATTGGGCTTTAGAACCTGAGTTGCTAAAACTATATGCTCATCATTATGAAACCGGCGATACAATTCCTCTGGTTCTGGTGGAAAAAATTCAGAAAAGTGGTCAGTTCAATCAGGGCTTTGTAACAGCCGAGTATTTGGCGGCAAGTTTTTTAGACATGGATTATCATACTGCACCCGATGCCAGCGCCATTGATATTGAAATCTTTGAAAAAGAGAGCATGGATAAAATCGGGTTAATTGATGCTATAATTCCCAGATATCGTTCAAACTATTTTAATCATTCTTTTGGAGGCGAAGGATATGCTGCCGGTTATTATGTATACATATGGGCTGCTGTACTGGACACTGATGCTTATGATGCATTTGTTGAACAAGGTATATTTAACAGAGAATTAGGGCAAAGCTTTAGAGATAACATTATTTCACGGGGCGGATCTGATGATCCCATGACTTTATATGTAAATTTCCGTGGTGCAGAACCAAGTATCCAGCCCTTATTGAAGAAGCGCGGGTTGAATTAATAACTGACGTCTTTTCAATTTTATAGTCTTATCGCTCTGTGCATAAAGAAGAATATATTAATAACGTGTATTCTAACATATGAGATTCTTCGCGGTGCTCAGATGACAACTAAATCTGAAGCGCGGATTTTTTGTGGGACTTGGTGAAATACTTGGTGATCCCCTGCCTGCTGCAGGCAGGTTTGTGGTAAAAAACTTAACCACTAAGGCACACGAAGCTTGAAATTGAAAGAAGCATAGAATATGAAATTTCTCGAACTTATATCAAAAAGGCAAAGCGACAGGCTGTACACAAACAAACCCGTTGACAAGGAAACAATCACTCGGTGCGTTGAGGCAGCAAGGTTAGCGCCATCGGCCAGTAATTCACAACCATGGACATTTATTGTGGTTGATGATATTCAGCTTAAGGATAAGGTGGGGAACAAAACTTTCGGGCCGTTGAAAAGCTTTAATAAGTTTGTGCCTCAGGCACCCGTAATTATTGCAATCGTAATGGAAAAACCAAAAATAATATCAGAGGTTGGTGGCAGGATAAAGAAAAAGGAATTCCCCTTAATCGACATTGGCATTGCTGCTGAGCATTTCTGTTTGCAGGCTACCGAAGAAGGACTTGGTACATGTATGCTTGGTTGGTTCGATGAAAGAGCCATTAAAACCCTTCTTAACGTCCCAGAAAACAAAAACATACCCTTGCTAATATCGCTTGGTTATACTCCCCATAACTACAAACACCGCAAAAAAATCAGGAAAGATATTGATCGGGTGATGAAATATAACTCATATTAATTTAATATAACGGCCTGGGGTGCCAATTTCCTTCATCAAAATACATCACATCTCTAAAACCCATTTTGAGAAGCCTTGCTTCGGCAATTTTGAATCCGAGGTTTATTTCATTAGGCTGGTGAGCGTCTGAAGAAATTAATACTGGAATATTCAGGTTTTTTACTTTCTGTAGTGTTATTCCGTCGGGGAAAAGTCCGGGAAAGCGTTTCTTGTAGATTCCCCTGGTATTTACCTCTATAATTAAGCCGTGTTGTACTACAAGATCAAGACATTCATCAACAAGTTTTTGATACCATACTTCGTCTTCCCTGAAGTAACGATCACGATTATACATTTTGATTTTATCCACATGCCCCACAATATCAAAACGTTGAGTTTCTATCATTTCGTTGAGTTGATGATAATAGGAACTAACGGCAAGTTTAATGTCTCCATTAAAATATTCTTTTAATCCATGATCATATGTTTCATGTTTTGGACCATCAGTAAACCAAAGCTCACCAATATTGGGTGACTTTACCAGATGTACTGAACCAATAAGATAATCGGTTTTGCACTTATTTTTCCAGAAATTAAAATCAGAGGAAATACCGGGAATATAATCCATTTCCAGGGCTCGATAAATTTTAACCTGATCCTTATATTTGTTTTTAAGATTATCAATTGTTTTAATGTAATCTTCAACTCTATTATCATCTAACGAAAACGGATTATCGAATGGAAGGGGTGAATGCTCAGTAAAGCCAATTGATGAAAAGCCAAGCTCAATTGCTTTGTCAGCATAATCTTGCGGATTATTTGCACCATCAGAAAAATTACTGTGCAGATGAAAGTTGTAGTTTGTCATTGTGATTCGGCGAATTATGTTTTACCACAAAGGTGCTCAAATGATGGCACAAATTACTCAAAGCTTTTTCGACATCCTATAACTTTTTGGCTTATTGCTTTACAAATTTTCCTGTATAGTTAGCTTCTTTTGTTCGTATGATAAGAATATAAGTGCCGGGGACTAAATCTTTAACATCAACTCTATCAATATTTCCGATATTTATTTCCATCACCCTCACTCCTTTCGTATCGAGGATTTCAAGACTGTCGTGTTTTCCTGATTTATATTTGCTGATGTTAATATTATCTGTAACAGGATTGGGAGTTATCTGAATTTCGGTGCTTTTTGTAATTTCACTTACATCGTTAGCAAAAGAAGCATACAACCACAAATACGCATCTGCAAATTGTCCTCTCCAAAATGCTTCATTATGTTGCTGGCCGGCTACCTCCAAAGAAAGCAATTCATTTTCATTAAATCCCAGATTAGTTAATGCCTCGTGCATAGCCCACATATCTGATATCATAACAGTCCCTTCAAGTCCTCCCATCAACTGATAAAGTTTCATGTACTGTTGCTTGCCGGTTTCATTAGTAAATGCCCAAAGTGAATCAGCAACCCAATAAGCCGGTGAAAAGATTCCTGCCTTACTAAATATATTCTGATATTTCAATGCACCATAATGCGAAATAAGTCCTCCCATTGAGCTTCCTATAATCCCGGTAAAATCCCTTCCGGGCATAGTTCGATAGTTATCATCAATATACGGCTTAAGGGTTTGTACAATAAAGTCAATATATTCATCACCTAGTCCTCCACCATATTGGGGGTTAGGGTTAACCCACGGGTTATATTCATTCATCCTTTCGGTTCCTCCGTTATCAATACCAACTACTATCGGTACATTATAACCTTCTTCGGCAAGATCATTTAGAGTTTCATCCACTTCCCACTCGCCTGCATAGGCTGTGAAAGTATCAAAAACGTTTTGTCCGTCGTGCATGTACAGTACAGGATAACTATCGTTGCTGTTATCATAATTTGGTGGCAGGTAAATCCAGATGCGTCTTGTGCGATCGAGTTGCGGCATGTAAAAATTCTCGTCAATTATACTAACGTTCTCAGCTGCAGTTGAGCCACCGCCACCGCCATGATCGGCCCAGTTAAATATTACAACATGAACGGTATCGCCGTTCCCAAAAGTAAACTGCCGGTTTGCTATTTCTTCTCCGCTGGCACCTTTTTCAACGGTTGCCCAATCGCCACGCGTAAACTTGTATTGTATTTGGCTGCCTTCAGGCATTTCCGGTAATACAATAAACCAGTTGTTGTTATCATTTTTCTCTAAAGCATGTTCGGGGTTACCCGGATTCCATCCGTTGAAATCTCCTGCCATATATATAATTTCTTCGGGAGGAGTGTAATCGGGCAAGGAGTCGATAATAAATATTGCCTGGCCCATTAGCGTGGCACAGGAAAATATTACTATTATAAAAACACTGATTTTTTTCATGGTTATTTCGTTTCGGGGTTATAAAATTTGAATACAAAGTTATAACTAATAAGCGCTCCGCCTAAAAATGTAATGCGCTGTAATGTATGCCGCTACTATTTTACTTTACAAAACAGCCAACGCACTATCGTAATTCGGCTCATCAATAATTTCAGGAACCTGCTGTGTATAAGTAATTATTCCTTCCTCATCAATAATAACTACAGCCCTTGATTCAAGCCAGGCAAGTGGTCCGTCAATGATTTCAACACCATAATCTTTTCCAAATTGTCCGGTACGGAAATCACTTAGTGTGTGAACATCATCCAGTCCTTCGGCACCACAAAAACGTGATTGAGCAAATGGAAGATCCTTTGAAATGCATAGTACAACAGTATTATCAAGTTTTGAAGTTTCCTGATTGAACCTGCGAACAGAAGAGGCACACGTACCAGTATCGAGACTTGGGAAAATATTCAAAACTACTTTTTTGCCTTTGTAGTCTGATAAGCTACCTGTTGATAAATCATTCTTTACCAAGGTGAAATTTGGTGCAAACGTACCTACTTCAGGTAGGTTTCCGATTGTGTTTATTGCGTTTCCTTTTAATGTTATTTGTGCCATATGATATATTTTAGTTTTATTTCTTCCAAAGTTTTTTGAATTCTCAAAAAACTTTGGAAGAGATGATTTTTCTATTCAGCAAAAGTAGTTCTATTTAGAATATTTCTTATTAAATATTGGGTTAAAGAAAAGGTGCTTTAAGCATAAAGCAGTTAAAATTTAGCGTTTTGGGAAATTATAGACATTGCTATATTTGGTAATTGATAATCTCTAAAAAAATAATATCTTTACATTTCACTAAAAATATTAAATATGAATACAAATGCAGGAACTATTAATTGGTGGGTATTAGCCTTTAATGGACTAATTGCCTTGTTATTTGGTTTAATGGCCATTTTTGCTCCTCTCGATACTTTAAAAGTTATAATTATGTATTTCGGCATTATTATGCTTATTGTTGGTATAGCTATGTTGTTTGGTGTTTATTCGAGCATGAAAAATAAATTAAATTACGGAACAGATCTCATTAGTGCGTTAATTACAATCGCGCTTGGGGTTGTGCTCGCTTTTTTCACTGAAAAAACTCTAGAAATTTTTGTAATTGTAGTAGGTATTTGGGCTATCATGCTGGGTATTGGCCAGCTGGTTATTATGACAGGTATGCAAAGTAAGGGTGATAAACGGTTCTTGCTATACAGCGCATTATTTACCCTGGCATTTGGAATTCTACTTTTCTTTAACCCTTTTTCGGCAACAATTTTCGTGGTGCTTATTGGCATTATGGCTATAATAATAGGCGTTGTGCTGATTTCGTTTGCTATTAAGCTTAAAAACTTATAGGTTTATTGGTTATTGGTTATTGGTTATTGGTTATTGGTTATTGGTTTGTTGAGGTTGCCTGTATTACTAATGGCTAATAACCAATTATCTAATAGCCAATTATCCAAAAACTAAAACTTAATATCCAATATTCTCAACTGGAGAGTTGTGTTACCGAGCCATGTATTTTCATCGATGTGGTAACATATTTCAAAAGGATTTCCTTTCTCTATTTCTTCGAGATGATGTCCCTGATTAAAAGCAATTGCAGGCACCGGATTTCCTGTCATATCGGGGTGCACCACCGACAATTTTAAATGTTTGTTCTCTTTTTGGCCAACAAGTTTGGCATAGCCGGTATCGATCACATTTTTGGTTAGAAAAACCGGTGACATATTACCGGGTCCGAAGGGTGCAAATTGTTTTAGTATTTTGAAAAAGTTAAAATTAATATCGCTTATAAAAAGTTCTGCATCTATTTCTATTTCGGGGATAAGCATATCTTCAGTAATGTGTTCATCAGCATACTTGTGAAACTCACTAACAAAATCATCAAAGTTTTCGGGCTTAATAGCAAGCCCTGCAGCATAGGTATGTCCCCCAAAGTTCTCAAGCAGGTAACTTGCTGAGTCGATTGCATCATAAATATCAAATTTTTTAATCGACCTGGCTGATCCTGTTATTAACCCATCAGCCTTTGTTAGCACAATTGTAGGGCGGTAATAGTTATCTATTAATCGAGATGCAACAATTCCAACAACACCCTTATGCCAATCTTCTTTATAAACTATTGTTGCTTTTTTGTTGTTGATAGTAATATCATCTTCCAGAATCTGTAAGGCTTCTTTTGTAATATTACTATCAAGTTCGCGCCGTGTAGTATTCAAATCATTAATTTGTTTTCCGAGTTTAGCAGCATATTTAGTGTTGTTGCTTATCAGCAAGCGGACGGAGTCGGTGGCGCTTTCGATTCTGCCTGCTGCATTAATTCGTGGGCCAAGTAAAAAAACAAGATCGCTAACAGTAATTTTCTTTTTAAAGTACTGATCACTACCAAGGCTTACTTTTTTATCGACACCTGCAGATTTAAGCAAAAATTTTATTCCAATACGTGGATTTTTATTAAGGTTTTTAAGACCATAATAAGAGAGTACTCTGTTTTCACCAACTATCGGAACTACATCAGCGGCAATGCTAATGGCCACAAGATCGAGATAGGAATAACTCCTTTCAATGGGTATCTCCCATCGTATAGAAAGTGCTTGAATTAATTTAAAGCCTACGCCTGCCCCTGACAAATCCTTAAAAGGATAGTTACAATTGTCTTGTTTTGGGTCAAGAACGGCAGTTGCATCTGGAACAACATCTCCTGGCCGGTGATGATCGCCAATTATTATATCAAGCCCTTTCTTTTTGGCATATTCTACCTTTTCAACGGCCTTAATACCACAATCTAAAGAAATAAGAAGCTTATACCCGTTTTCGACTGCAAAATCAATTCCTATATATGATATTCCATATCCTTCTTTATAGCGGTCGGGAATATAAAAATCAACTTTTTTTTGTGTGTTTTTTAAAAAGGAATAAACAATGCTTACTGCTGTAGTGCCGTCCACGTCATAATCACCATAGACCATAATTTTTTCACCGTTAGTTTTGGCATGAGTAATGCGGTCAACGGCTTTGTCCATATCCTTCATCAGAAAAGGATCTAGTAAGTCTGAAAGTTGCGGACGAAAAAAGGAGCGGGCTTCTTCAAATGTAGTGAATCCCCTTTGTACAAGCAGTTCGGTAATTTTAGTATTGATGTTAAGCTCTTTCGATAGCTGCTCAACGACCTCTTTATTAGCCTTATTATTAAGCACCCATCGCTTTTCCATGTAATATCTTTTTTGCGTGTAAAGATAGCTAAATATCGACAATAATTATTTAAAACTATTGGCAATTTTTGGGCTAACGTTTGTTTTCATTTATAACCAAGGCGTTAACAGCAGGTTTAAAAAAATCGACGATCTTTAAAAATATATATGAGTTTGTTTTTATGATTGAGAATTAGGTGAGGCAACTTATAAAGTTTCTTCAATCAAAAATTTGACCTCATGGCATCAACCGGATTGAGCCTTGACGCCGACCATGATGGAATAAAACCGGAAATTAATCCGATCAATGCTGAAACAAAAATTCCAAGAGCAATGTTTTTTAAAGTAAGTATCAGTTCGAAATTAAACGTTGAGCTAATAACATAAGTTAGAATGTAAACTATAATTAAGCCAACGATACCTCCAATAATCGAAAGAAAAACTGCCTCAAATAAAAATTGCAAGAGTATGAAATAATTTTTTGCACCCATTGATTTTTGAATTCCTATTTGGTTTGTTCTTTCTTTTACTGAAACAAACATAATGTTAGCAACGCCAAAACCTCCAACAAGTAATGAGAATCCTCCAATTATCCAACCTACCGTTGCAATAACTGCAAACAACTGGTCGAAGCCTTTGTTAATAATGTCTGTTTCGTTAAGAGCAAAGCTTTCGTCGGCCGAAGGAGGTAATTTTCTTATTGAACGCATAATTCCTGTTACTTCATCAATCATTTGTGGATTAGTAACATGAGGTTTGGCCATTACAATTATTGTGGATCCAATGCGCCTGAAATCCAGCACCTTCTGTGCATATTTGGCAGGGATAATAATCCAGTTGTCTTTTGAATCACCAAAAACACCTTCCCCTTCTTTTTTTGCTACTCCTATAACATCAAGTTTTCTTCCAAAAACTTTTATTTGCCTGCCAACTGCTTCCTTTCCCTCAAATAAGTTTTCATCTATATCAGCCCCGATTATAGCAATGTTTCTTCCACTATGCGACTCATTTGAAGTAAAGTATCTTCCCTTCTGCAAATCAAACGGCATAACTTTGTCGTAATCATGCGAAACAGCAACAACAGGAACGTCTTCAACCGAATTTTTTTCGTAATAAACTGTTCGTTGAACATTAATCATAAATGCTGAGGCTTCAATTGTATTACTCCGTTTCATCAGCTCTTCCATTTCCTTAAGCTCTGGCTCGGGTCGTTGGTAATATTTCCACCATGGATAATCACCACCCATAGCCCATGGCCATTTTTGAATAAAAATAACATTGCTTCCTAATGAGTTAATTTCACTTTTTATTGCATTTTCCAGGCTGTCAAAAACAGTAAAAACCGATATAATTGAAAATATACCAATAGTAATGCCGAGCAACGACAAAAACGTGCGTATTTTATTCACTGCTAAAGCATTTACAGCAAACAGCAGGCTTTCATATATGAGTTTTATTATTTTCAGCATAATTTTTTAAGTATTTTATAAAAAGAATCTTCATGTTATAAAAGTTTCGCAAAAATATGTATGTAAAAGTATAATAAGTTTTAATTAAATCTTGTTATTTTGCAGAACAGTAATCATTTTAACAAAATTTATAAAACATCGGTGAATGAAAAAAATTAGTACAGCCTTGATTTCGGTTTATAACAAAGACAGTCTTGATATTCTTCTTGAAAAATTAAACTGTCTCGGGGTTAAATTTATTTCCACCGGTGGAACTTTCGATTATATTAAAAAGTTGGGATATGCTGCCAGTACCGTAGAGTCGCTTACATCATATCCATCAATATTAGGGGGCAGAGTAAAAACGTTACACCCAAAGGTTTTTGGCGGCATACTTGCCCGTGCGGATAACGAAACCGACAAACGGCAGCTGGATGAATACGATATTATTCCTATCGACCTCGTAATTGTTGACCTTTATCCATTTGAGGAGACGTTAAAACTGACTGATGAAGAAGGAGAAATAATTGAAAAAATTGATATCGGAGGGATATCGCTGATAAGAGCTGCGGCCAAAAATTTTAAAGAAGTGCTCGTTGTTCCTTCTTCGGTGCTATACAGCAACTTTATTGAACTACTTGAAAATAAGAATGGAAATACCGATATTAACGATCGCAAGTATTTTGCTGCCGAGGCATTTAATGTAAGCTCTCATTACGACACTGCCATTTTCAACTGGATGAATCCCGGAAATATTGATTCTTTCAAGTTGAACATTAACAACGGTGTTGGTTTGCGCTACGGCGAAAACCCCCACCAGAAAGGAGTATTTTATGGTAATTTAAGCGAGGTTTTTGACCAGGTTCATGGCAAGGCTATTTCTTATAACAACCTCTTGGATCTTGATGCAGCCATAAATTTAATTAATGATTTTGACGAAACAACTTTTGCTGTAATAAAACATAACAATGCATGTGGAATTGCTTCACGAGATAACCTCATAAATGCATGGCATGATGCATTGGCCGGCGACCCAATTTCGGCATTTGGAGGGATACTTGTAACAAACCGTAACGTTGACGCCGACACTTCAGAGGAAATAAACAAGATATTCTTTGAAATTATTATTGCACCATCATATAATGTTGGGGCTTTGGCAATATTAAAATCGAAAAAGAACAGGATCATCCTAATTCACAAACAAACGAAATTTTTAAAAACACAATTCCGATCGCTGTTAAACGGAGTGTTGGTTCAGGAAAAGGATCTTATTACTGAAAGTGCATCCGGGCTGAAAACAGCAACCAACCAAGGACCAACGGCCAGCGAAATAGAAGACCTGATTTTTGCCAACAAAATTGTGAAGCATACCAAATCGAACACCATTGTCCTTGCTAAAAACAAACAGCTTGTTGGGTCGGGAACCGGTCAAACATCAAGAGTAGATGCGTTGAAGCAAGCTATTGAAAAAGCGCGTACCTTTGGCCTGTCGCTTGATGGTGCAGTTATGGCTTCGGATGCTTTTTTTCCGTTTGCCGATTCAGTTGAAATTGCTAACAATGAGGGAATTACAGCTGTTATCCAGCCGGGGGGCTCGATACGGGATAATGAATCGATCGATTATTGCAATGAACATGGTATGTCGATGGTAATGACAGGCATACGTCATTTTAAACATTAAAATATTTGGATTTTTAAATCCCACAAATTCACAAATAAATTTTAAAATAATATAAAAATAACATATGGGACTGTTTTCATTTCTCACCAAAGAAATTGCTATTGACCTTGGTACAGCAAACACAATTATTATATACAACGATAAAGTAATTGTTGATGAGCCATCGATAGTGGCTATTGAGCGAAATACGGGAAAGATAATTGCCGTTGGAAAAAAAGCTATGATGATGCACGGCAAAACTCACGAAAATATAAAGACAATCAGGCCGTTACGTGCTGGGGTAATAGCTGACTTTCAGAGTGCCGAATACATGATACGGGAACTGATAAAAATGATAGGGTTCAAGAGTAGTCTATTCCCTCCTGCTCTTCGTATGGTAATCTGTATCCCATCAGGGATAACAGAGGTAGAAGAGCGTGCTGTTAAGGATTCGGCTGAGCAGGCCGGGGCGAAAGAAATAAGGCTTATACACGAACCAATGGCCGCGGCGATAGGTATCGGTATTGACGTTCTTGAACCAACCGGAAACATGGTTATCGATATTGGTGGCGGTACCAGCGAAATTGCTGTGATTGCACTTGGCGGTATCGTTAATAATACATCAATCAGAATTGCAGGTGATGATTTTAACACCGACATTGAAGAGTATATGCGTAAACAGCATAATATTATGATTGGCGAAAGAACCGCAGAACGGATTAAAATTGAGGTTGGTGCTGCCATTGCCGATCTGGATAATCCTCCTGATGATTATGCTGTTCATGGGCGCGATATGCTTACTGGTATTCCAAAAGAAATAATAGTAAACTACAAAGAAATTGCCGGCTGTTTGGATAAATCTATTTTAAAAATTGAAGCTGCGATTCTCAACGCTCTTGAAAAAACACCTCCCGAGCTTTCGGCCGATATATATCGTACTGGCATTTACCTTGCAGGAGGAGGCTCGATGCTCAGAGGGCTTGATAAGCGATTACACCTTAAAACTAAGCTGTCGGTTCACGTTGCCGAAGACCCATTAAGGGCTGTGGCACGCGGAACTGCTATTGCCCTGAAGAATTTTGAAAAGTTTACTTTCCTTATTAAATAAACTAAATAAAGGAGAATGCGCACCCTCTTTGCATTATTATGGAAAAAACAGTTTTTTGTCCTATTTATTCTCCTTGAAGTTATATCACTAATTTTACTTAGCAAGAGTTATTCATATCATGGTTCAATAGCATATAACACAACAAGCGATTTAAGCGGAAATATATATTCGGTTTATACCCAGGTAACTGACTATCTTTATTTAAAAAAAGAAAACGCTCTTCTTGCAGAAGAAAACGCATTGCTAAAAAACAAATTATCATCTTCTTTTCTGGTAACCGATACTCAATATGTTTATCGGGACAGCCTATTTCGTTTTGTTCCTGTTAACGTCGTGAGCAATAGTGTTTCTAAAAAAAATAATTTTATAATGGTTAACAAGGGGCGAAAACACGGCATAGAAAAGGAAATGGGAGCAATATCTACTTTAGGCATTACCGGAGTGGTTATTGGTGTATCCAAAAATTATTCAATTATTATGTCGATGTTGCACCAAAACATGCGAACAAGTGCGCGCATTAAAAATAGCGGCCATCTCGTTAATGTTGTTTGGGATAATAATGATTATTTATTTGGAACCGTGATCGATATTCCATCACATATCAGGTTATTACCAGGAGACACCATCGTTACAAGTGGGAATTCATTAATTTTTCCGGAGGGAATTATAATTGGAACTATTGAATCCCATCATCAAGACAATAATAAAAACCTAAGCGTGGCCACCTTGCGGTATATAACAGATTTTAGCAGCCTTAACCATATTTATATTATCAATAATTTAATGAAGGATGAACAGGATTCTCTTTTTAAACAAGTAGCAAAACAGCATGAATAACATATTTGTTAAAAATATCGTCCGGTTTGTAATATTAATGCTTGTACAGGTGTTGATCCTTAACAATATGAACCTGAGCGGTTATATGAATCCCTACATTTATGTGCTTTTCTTATTGTTGCTGCCGGCAAAAATAAACCGCAGCCTTTTGCTGATTATTGCTTTTGTTACCGGTCTTATAGTTGATTATTTCGGAAACACTCCAGGCCTCCATGCAGCAGCATGTGTGTTTTTAGCTTTTTTACGCCCTGTCACAATTCATCTGATGTTTCGTAACCATGAATTCGAAGTAAAAGAAGAACCCGGGCCGGCATCAATCAGAATTGGAGGATTTTTAAAGTACGCCCTTCTGCTTGTTTTTATGCATCAGTTGATTTTGTTTTACTTAGAAGTGTTAAGCTTTAATCACTTTTTTAACACGCTTTACAGGGTGGTATTAAGCACAGTGCTCAGCACTATTATTATACTTATTGCGATGTTGGTGTTTAGTAAGCGGCGAAAAAAATAAGTTAATTCAACATAGAGTAAAATTTTCTGATATCCTTTGGTTTCAAATACATATGGCTACCGGCTGTATGGAGTACAATACTGCTTATCCTGCCAAATCAACTATTCTTATTAATTTTGAGCACAACACAAATTGATAAACATGCAAATGCTCAAACAAATAGCAATCTTATTTCTGCTTTACTTCTGGTTAACAGTTCTTTTGGTCAGGATAAGGCATTAAATAGACAGTTTGATATACTAGAGATATTGGATGTCCATCCTGAATAATTGGGAATTGGCCTGAACGAAAATACCCGCCATCGTTGTTCATAGTAATGAATTTGAAGTGATTGGAGAAAGCTATGTGGCAGTGTATGATGGAACTTTTTTGCCAATTTGTGAGAGACAAGGCCGATTGGTCAATTGAAAGACCAGAGGTTACAATATTGCCGGAAGGAAGTGAACGATTTAATTTATTGGGCGCCGGGCGAAAATATTCATTGACTGAGAGGCGGGTAATTGAATAATCTATTGGCCTGAATTTAAAACATGCCTGTTTCCTTGTTAGGAACACACAAAGAGGTTTTTAATTCAGCATTAGGTTGTTTTCATCCAGTTCTCAAGGATAATTGCAACAGCATCTGCTGCAAGTATTATTAAAAAACCTAATTCGTTTTTTACTTTAACCTTTCTGAAAACACCGAATGCGCCCACTACAAGTGTAAATATTGGAATTAATACAACATTTCCGTGCCAGTGATTAAGAACCCATAACCAGTAGAGGAAAATTGAGGCCGACATAAGACCAATTATTATCCTTGCATCGATTTTCAAATCCGGCACAACAAACGCATAAACGATAGTAAGAGCTACAAATCCCATATATATATAAAATCCAGGGGTCTGCATTGCCATGGAAGGGAATAATACCAATGCTATTCCCACAATCATTCCAAGCGTTATAATCGCCGGAAATATCTTTTTAGTTTTAATTGTCCAGAAAATGGCGAATACTCCTGACAATCCTAAGAGCATGGTTAGTATCATAATTTTTCAGTTTTTGTTTTAACGTTATTTTTCTGAATCATAGAGAATATTATACTTTGCGTTTCGTTCATTCCATCTTTCACGGGCATATTGTTGCATATCTACTATCCCGTCTCTTTCGTCAACAATTTCTAAGCCCAACAATGTTTCTATTATGTCTTCCATTGTTACAATACCATCCATTCCACCATATTCATCAACAACAAGAGCAATATGTTCTCTTTTGTCGAGCAAAATCTCCCATAGGTTCGAAAGCGTTTGGGATTCGTGAGCAACAACAATTTCCCTGCAAATATTTTTGAGTTTTAAATTAGTTTCTTTTTTTGCAAGTTTTTCCAATACCGTCTGTCGAAAAACATAGCCTGTAATATTTTCATTGTTTTTAGAAAATATTGGAATACGTGAATAATGAAGAAACTCTTTTTTACCAAAAAATTCATTTAATGACATGTTTTCGTCTGCCACAGTAACAACAACTCTTGGAGTCATTATTTCAGAAACCTTTATTGTTCTAAGCCGGATTAAATTTTGAATAATTTTATTTTCTTTCTCCTCAAAAATTCCTTCCTCAGTTCCAATGTTAGCCATTACCGATATTTCTTCCCTGCTAACCGACATTTCATTAATGTTTCGTGAAAAAAACCTTGTTATATAATCCGCCATTATTACCAATGGAAAAGTAATAATTACCATAACATTAATAATTTTCCCTGAAACTAGCGCCAATCTTCTCCAATAAATTACGCCTATTGTTTTAGGAATTATTTCCGAAAAAATTAATATTAAAAGTGTAAGGGTGGCTGAAATAATACCAAAATATAATTCGCCAAATAACATTGTTGCCCGCGCTCCTACTCCCGCTGCGCCTATTGTGTGTGCGACCGTGTTCAGCGAAAGTATTGCTGATAATGGTCTTTCAATATTGTTCTTTAATTTAATAAATATTTTCGCCGATTTATGACCACTTTCCTTTTTAACGTTCAGGAAAGATATTGGCGTCGAAAGCAATACTGATTCCATTACAGAACACAGGAATGAAACAAACAGGGCTATAAATAAATAAAATAATAGAAGGGTCATTGCTGTTTATAATATAACTCCATGAGTCGGTTTGCCTCTCTAAATTCAGGATTCAAGTATAATGAATTCGCCACAGTCAACACTATCATTCTTATAAATTAAGTTCGACAAGGTATCATTTGTAAAAATACATTTTATTATTTTATGTTGTACTGATGGTGATTTGTAATTTCTTTATGAAGAGTATTCTTGAATAAAATCAAAAAAGCCCGTCATTGCTGACAGGCTTTACTTTTTAAAAGGTTAATAAGGTAATATTAAACTAATTTTACATTTACTGCATTAAGTCCTTTTTTACCTTCTTGTAATTCAAATTGTACCTGATCACCTTCATTAATTTGGTCAATTAATCCGGATACATGTACAAAGTATTCCTTTTGTGTGTCATCGTCACTAATGAATCCAAATCCTTTAGATACATTGAAAAATTTTACTGTGCCTTTGTTCATTGCTAAAAATTAAATAATTATAAAAAACGCAAAGTTAATGTTAAATTATTGTATTTGAGCGCCTTTTGCAGATTAAATTTCTTTTTTTATTTGCTGTTTGTGCAACTTCTTGATTATGTTTGTTTTACGGCATTTTCTTTTTATTTATTTGCTTTGTAGTAAACGGATTTTTAATTATTAAACTGATGACTAATCACGCTTATAATATTGCTCCTGCCAGTTTTGGTTATATTTTTTCGTAATTTAGACGTAAAAAAATAAGATATGCCGGAAGATAAACTAAATATTAAAAAGGGTATTGTTGGCAAAGTCGTGAACGAGGATGTCTGATCATGAAAGTACTTCTTATTTCAGCAAATACTGAAAGGATTAATATGCAGGCTATGCCTTTAGGTTTGGCGTGTGTTGCCGAGGCTGTAAAAAATAAAGGTCACGATGTAATGATGGTGGACCTGATGGTTGAAACAGATGCAGAAGCAATATTAGCTGAAGCGATTAGGGAATTCAGGCCCCAATGTATCGGGATCTCGGTGAGAAATGTTGATGATCAGAATTATGAATCCCCGAGGTTTTTGCTTGAAAAGGTTAAGCCGGTATTGGCACTCTGCAGGAACCTGACGAATGTGCCTATTGTACTTGGTGGTGCCGGTTACAGTGTTTTTCCTGAAAATGCGCTTGCTTACCTAAACGCCGATATGGGGATTGAGGGAGAAGGGGAAATTGCCTTCCCCGCACTACTCTCAAACCTTGAGAATAACTCAGATCTATCACTAATTCCAGGGCTGCATATCCTTAATCGTGGTTTACAATACCAAAGGATACTTGCCAAAAACCTTGATGAGCTTAAGCTTCCTGACACAAGTATCCTGTCTGAATCGGCATCCAAAAACGAGGAACCATGGATTCCGGTTCAATCGAGGCGGGGGTGCGCTCTCAATTGTAGTTATTGCTCAACTCCAGGTATAGAAGGCTCCGTCTTGCGGCTACGTTCACCAGAGATTGTTTCTGCATGGATCGACAATTGGGTTTATGAAGGGTTTACAAAATTTTTCTTCGTTGACAACACATTTAACCGCCCTGCTGATTACGCCAAAGAGTTATGCCGTCAAATTCTGAAAAAAAGGCTGAATATAAGATGGCGATGTATTATTTATCCTAAAAATGTTGATAAGGAGCTGGTTGAGTTAATGGCTGATGCTGGATGCAAGCAGATAAGCCTTGGGTTTGAAAGTGGTTCAGATCAAATGCTAAAGAATTTGAACAAGCAATTTACAAAAGAAGATGTATGGGCAACTTCGCTTTTATTTGCCGATTCGGCGATTGAGCGTAATGGATTTTTAATGCTTGGCGGCCCCGGCGAAACGAAGAAATCAGTAGAAGAAAGCCTGGCCTTTGCTGATTCTCTGGAGCTTGAAAATCTGAGGCTCACCATTGGTATCCGTATTTATCCAAACACGCAATTAGCTGAAATGGCTTTAAAAGAAGGCGTCATCACTTCAAAAAGCAATTTGCTGTATCCACATTTTTACCTTGCCAGGGGGCTGGAGGGCTGGCTTCCCTCCTTATTGAAAGAATGGCAGGCTTCACGCCCCAATATTATAATGTGACCAACAAATGAACGTTGCCTGGAAAAAATTCCCTTTTTGTTATTTTGCAATTATTAATTTTCGATTCATTAGCTTACCCATAGCTGATTTTGCATGAACTATGTAAATTCCTTTTGGATAATGCTGTGTTTGAAAGGTTGTCTTGTTAAAACAGCCTTGTTTTTGATATACAACCCTGCCGGTAATGTCGTTGACGGTTAAATCAAAATGTTGGTTTTCTAATATTATGGTTGTGAAATTGAACGAAGGATTTGGATGTATTTTAAATTTTGTGTTATGATTGAAACTTGCAATTGACGCCGTATCACATATTACATCATTAAGTTTTTGCCAAATTGTATCAATAAAATTTACCGGTACAGGACTAGTATCAGGTGAATTACCCATTCTAACAAGAACCAAATTTTTACTTGGCACAACATTAATAATTTGTCCGTTTTTACCAACTGCAGATATCATATCAGCGGGCGCATTCGGGGTTAGTGAGCCCGGAAACACGAACTGTGAAGCCGGAAGCATATATGATGAACTGCCATTCAGCCACCATAAATAGCCGTACGATTCATTAAATGTTTGAGATGTATTAACCATTTGATTAAAATATGTCATATCCGTCATGATTTGGTTACCACTCCAATTTCCATTATTTAGTACCAACAGGCCAAATCTGGCCATGATTCTTGGTGTGCTAAGAAAAATATTGTTGTATCCTATTGGAAAATACGCTCCTGCCATCCCTGTTGGAACACCTATTTTTTGCAAAAAGTAACCGTTCATTGTTTTTCCGGTAGCGTTTTCAATAACATTGCCCAGAAGCGTATAAGGTGCATTATGGTATGCCCACCGTGTACCTGCATCTGCAATACAATTCAAACATGTGTCTAAAGTACAAAACGGATTAAGAACATTATCATCGAGTCCGGTGGTCATTGTTAATTGATTCAAAATGGTGATTTCTTCTTCTTGCGAAAAAGTACAGTTTGTCCATCCCTGACCGAGATATTGAGACGTTGGGTCGTGAATTGAAAAATAATTTTCCTGTTGGGCAACGCCTGTTATAAAAGCAGTAAGCGACTTGCCTGCTGAAGCCCAATACCATAAACTATCCTGAGTAAAGTTTCCGAAATATTTTTCGATTGCAATTTTACCATCTTTAAGTAATATAAATGCTTTTGTGCTATTATCCTCCAAATAATTCACTAGCGTATCAACTTCATCTGGACACCATCCCAAAGTAACCGGTGAAATTGTATCCCATGAATTTCCTAATAATGGTGGAAAATACAGGTTTTGTGAATTTATACCTGATGCTAAACAGAAAGCTAAGGCAATTAATATAAAAATTTTCATTGAATTAAGGTTTTAGTATCCCATTAGTGTTACGGCTTCATAATGTTAAGTCCGTATATCAGGTGTCCGCACTTTTTCTCTTCAAATTCAATAATATCAGGCAGATATCCCCATTTCTGAAATTTAAATTTTTTGAGCAGCCCGATGGATTGAGAATTAATATCAAGGAAAATTGCCAACAGGTTTTTCTTGCCAATCCTATCACAATCGGAAATAACGTGCTTCATTAGCGCTGTTCCTATGCCCATTCCGTGAAAAGAATAGTCCAAAAAATAACTAATTTCTGCCACAGTTGACATTGCTTTTCTTCCGGGTCTGTATGGGGATAACGAACAATATCCAACAACACGGGTTTCAATTTCTGCTATATAAATTGGGTATTCATTATTATCAAATTTTTCAAACCATTCCAATCTTTCTTCAACACTAAACTCATCCATGTCTCCTGTTGCGCTCCGCGATCTAATAGCCTGATTATATATATCCACGAGGAATGGTAAATCGGTGATTGTGGCAAATCGTATTAATATTTCTTTTTTCATTACAATGTCAGCTGCATTTTTACATAATCCATAATTCACTTCCTCTGTATTAATCCAGTTCTTTCCCTGTTGAAGCAGTATAAATTTTATACCATTGAGTTAAGCTCATGTTGATGTTTAATGCTTCCACGGCGAATTTAATACGTTCAATTTTGCCAGTTCCAACAATTGGAATTATCGATGCAGGATGGTTCAATAACCAGCTATATATAATTTTAGCTAATATATCAACATTTAATTCTTCGGCAACTTCCGAAAGCGCCCGATATATTCTTTGTCCCTTTTCATTTTGTGGATTAATAAGCTTTCCTCCCGCTAATGGAGACCATGCCATGGGCATTATTTCTATTTTTAGAAAAAAATCGATGTTTCCATTCTCAAAATTTTCTAAACAGTATGGTGATATTTCAACCTGGTTTGTGACGAGCTTTTCATCAGTATAAGAGTTAAGCATTTCGAATTGCAATGGATTAAAATTTGAAACACCAAAGTGTAATGCTTTTCCGCTTTTTTTCAATGATGAGAAAGCCATGGCCACTTCTTCGGGGTTAAAAAATGGAGCAGGGCGATGAAGTAAAAGCAAGTCAATATAATCTGTTCTAAGGCTTTTTAAAGAATTATCAACAGAAGATACAATGTGCTCAAAACTATAATCATATATTTTGTGTTCTCGGAGTGGAAATTTATTTGATGCTAATTTAATCCCACATTTGGTTATTATTTGGATGTGGTTTCGGATTTCTTTTTTTAAATTTAGTGCTTTTCCAAATAATCTTTCACAACTATAATCTCCATATATATCTGCATGATCAAAGGTTGTAACGCCTAATTCAATAGCCTGCTCGGTTAATTTCAGTAATTCCTGGTTTGACATTCTCCAGTCAGCTAATCGCCAATGGCCATGTACAACTCTTGAAAATTCAAGTTTGCTATTTAGTTTTATTTTATTCTGTACCATAACTATATTTAACATCGAGCTTTTCCATCAAAATTTAATTAGCATGAAACTCCGTATTTGTCGGTTAACCATCCGAATACTTCACCAAATCCGTAAGAACCCAGGCTCATCATCTCTTTCCCGACTATTAACAATTCCTTATACAGCCTGTTTGTTTCATCGTGCGATTCGCAATCAATAAATCATTACCCTAACTGTGGGTTCTTCACCTTCAGGAACTCTAATATGGTAGGCATTACTTATGGTTGCTCCTGAATTAAATTCTACACCAATAATTACGGATTCCGTAAAATGCTCATACGGATCTTCATCCTTTGCTATTGGAGGACATTTCTTGCATTTGTACGACACTTTCAGATACTTTGGCCTTGGATAAAAATATGCGGCGGTGGCCGATAATGCTTTACCCGTAGCATTGGTAAACTGAAAATATGCAAGGGCATTTTGAGGCACCTCCAAAAATGATTCCGGGGCCACATCAAAAATACGCATGTAGTGTGCTGATTGGTTTGTTACTGTTGCTGTTAGCCTATATAAATCGCTATCTTTTTTGGTTTCTTTTTTAACAACAGAATAACTTACCAGAAATCCGCTTATGTGCGCATCTTCACCATTTTTTAAATCTACAAATTCCTGGCTAAAAAGCGGGTTAAACAAAATGCCGATAATGATAACTATAACTATTGTAAAAATTTTCATAGGACAATTTTTTAATTAATGATGTTTAGTTAGTATAAAAATACAGCTATTAATTAAAACAAACTCAATTGACTTTGGTTTAATGCATTTTCTAGTTTTAATAATTTCATTTTTGTATCCAAACCGGCGGCATATCCCACCATACTGCCATCACTACCAATTATTCGGTGACAAGGAACAATAATTGAGATGGCATTTGCCCCATTAGCAGCAGCAACAGCTCTAATTGCTTTTTGATTTTCTAATTTTTTGGAAAGCCCTAAATATGTATCTGTACTACCGTATGGGATTTGCAGCAAAGCATTCCAAACACGTTTTTGAAAATAGGACCCGATTAAAAGAAGAGGAATATCAAACTCCGTTCTTTCGCCATTAAAATATTGTGTAAGCTGAACTTTGGTTTCTTCTACAATATTTGAACTCTCTTCGATGAAATCGGTAACTAAACCGCTTTTCAAACGGTTATCAATGGAGAACCTCATTTTTCGGTAACGCCAGTCACATAAACATAATCTATCATTATACGAACCTAAAATAAGTTCGCCAAATGGAGTTTTAGTATATTCTACTTTGATGTTATCCACCATATAAATAAGCTATTAGCAGAAAGCGCGGCCGTTGTCCAAATAAAAACAATCGAACAACTGTTAATTAAGCAATTCGGCAAGCTTATCCTGTAAAGCCTTGCCACGTAGATTCTTCTCAATAATTATTCCATTTGGGTCGATCAGTATATTTTGTGGAATGCTTTGAATACCATAGAGTTTGCCGGCAGCACTATTCCAGTATTTTAGATCACTTACATGTGTCCATGTAAGGCTGTCTGTCGCAATTGCCTCAACCCATTTTCCGTGATATTTATCAAACGATACTCCAAAAACATCAAAGCCTTTGTCGTGAAAATTATTATATGCCAATACCACATTGGGATTTTCGGCCCGGCAAGGACTACACCACGAAGCCCAAAAATCAACCAGTACGTAGGTGCCGTTTGTAAACGACGAAAGTGCAACAGGGGTTCCTGCAGGATCTTTAAGAGTGAAGTCGATAAATGGCTGCCCCACGGCCGACTTTTTAAGCGTTGATACGTATTGGTTCAGTTTTTTAACGTAAGTACTTGAATCGATCGAGGAGTCAAAATTGTTTACAACCTTATCAAGATCATCAAGCTCAAATTTGTAAGAATTATTAAGTACTAAAAATGCCGAAACCACATTATCATTGTTAAGCATGGCATATTCAATCAAATACTCGTTTTTTTTATTTTCTATGCTATTATACTCTTCTTCGATTTCCATCATTCTAGCAGTATCATTTTGGTTGCGGGCTTTACCGTACTGCGAGTTCAACAAAGTGGTTTGTTGGTCGAAACTACTTACCGAGTCGTTAAAGGCCTGGAAACTTCCGTGTGCCAATGACCCTGAAACAAGTGGATTCTTTGGGTTATTTATATCAGCATTAACAACTATATCGTCCGCTTCAACAAATACCGGGAAATAAATACGCGTATCTTTAATCCTTAGGTAATAAAACTCAGGCATATCAATATATCCGGTAATAATTCCATTACCATCTATTAACTGAACCGAATCATAATTGATTATTTCACCTCCTTCGCGTTTACTTAAAAACACGATATTGCTGTCACCATTTATAATGTTGAGAGTAATATTAAAATTATGTTCTTTATTGTTTTCACAAGAAGTAGTGATGCCAATTGTTATTGAAACAAATAAAATGAGATTAATTAATTTTCGCATAATATTATAGTTTGATTTGTTGCAAAGCTATAAATAGCATCTTAGATATGTAATTTTTTAACAAATTTTTAAATATTATTTTTGTCATCCTATTTTAGATAGAGCAAAACCATGAAAATATTAATCCTCTGCACAGGTAATAGTTGTAGAAGTCAAATGGTTGAAGGGTTTTTAAAATCGTTCGACAAAAGTTTAAACGTTGTTTCAGCCGGTACTCAGCCTGGCTTAAAAGTACACCCCTTAGCTATTAAAGTTATGGAAGAATTGAATATCGACATTAGCAATAATAGACCAAAGTCGGTTGTTGATTTTCTTTCGGATGAGTTTGATTATGTAATCACGGTTTGTGGTGACGCTAATGAAAATTGCCCTGTATTTACCGGAAAAGTTAAACACAGATTGCATATTGGTTTTGACGATCCTGCCGAAACCACAGGGACTGATGATGAAATTATGAAAGAATTTATTAGAATAAGAAATGAAATTGAAAGGGATTTTAGGAAATTTTATAATGAACAATTGGATTCAAAAATAAGCATCAATAAACGAAAATCAAATGACAAATAAATTCCAATCAATGTTAAAATTGCCAAAACTATTTTGTTCATTGTATTTTTGAATTTGTGGTTTATTTGTATTTTGGTACTTGGAATTTGTGTTTTAACGTTAATAATAAATAATACATCAGTTTAAATGTCATCATCTACTAAAAAACTTTCGTTCCTCGATAAGTACCTGACTTTATGGATTTTTCTGGCTATGATTATTGGTATTGGTTCGGGATATATTTTTCCCGGTATTGCTGCATTTTGGAATAGCTTTAATAAGGGCACTACTAACATCCCTATAGCCATTGGCCTGATTGTGATGATGTTCCCTCCTTTGGCTAAAGTAAAATATG
The DNA here is from genome assembly GCA_014382445.1 of Bacteroidota bacterium. Taxonomy (GTDB): domain Bacteria; phylum Bacteroidota; class Bacteroidia; order Bacteroidales; family F082. The sequence continues at coordinate 78,387 of JACNJS010000045.1, read as the reverse complement.
AAGAACTGAAAGATGTTTTCCTTAACCGAAAAATTTTATTGCTTTCGCTTGTACAAAATTGGGTAATTGGACCTGTGTTGATGTTTGGCCTGGCGGTAATTTTTCTGCACGACCATCCTCATTACATGACCGGCCTGATATTAATCGGTCTGGCCAGATGTATCGCCATGGTAATTGTTTGGAACGATCTGGCAAAAGGCGATACAGAATATGCCGCAGGATTAGTTGCATTTAACAGTATTTTTCAGGTGCTTTTCTTTTCGTTATATGCATATGTTTTTATTACTATATTACCTGAAAAATTTGGTTTACCCGGAACCGAAGTTGATATTACTATTGGTCAAATTGCCGAAAGTGTATTGATATATCTCGGGATTCCTTTCCTTGCGGGTATTATAACACGTACTGCTCTTATTAGGTTAAAAAGTAAAAATTGGTATCAACGCAGTTTCATTCCTAAAATAAGTCCGTTAACTTTGGTAGCACTTCTTTTTACGATTTATGTAATGTTCTCGTTAAAAGGCGATTACATAGTGAAACTTCCTGTGGATGTTGTTCGTATTGCAATACCATTGGTTATATATTTTGTAGTGATGTTTTTTGTGTCATTCTATATTAGCCGAAAAATTGGCACTGATTACAAAAAAACTGCCACTCTTTCGTTTACTGCTGCAAGTAACAATTTTGAGCTTGCAATTGCCGTTGCTATTGCTGTTTTCGGAATTAACTCAGGCGAGGCATTTGCTGCAGTAATAGGACCGTTGATCGAGGTGCCTGTATTAATAGCACTTGTGGGTGTATCGTTGAAAATGAAGGATAAGTATTTTTGATGCAATATATCCTTATTGGTTGATAATATAAGTAGAGAAAAAAATTCAACCCGCGGAGAGTTTTCCTCTCCTGCGTAAAGAAAAATCCACTAAGCGGGTTATAATTCACGCATCATCGATCTCTTTTTCTTTCCAAAGCTGGTTAAACGATTTTGGTGCAATTTCGGGAAGTTCTCTTCGTGGTCCCCAGGTTTTGGCAATGCTTAATTTTATTAGCTTGTTTTTGGTATTACCCGACAGCACATCCAACACTTTTCTGGATCCTAACACCCGTGACGAAAAATTAATACTTTGTTTTTCAAAAAAAGTATAATACCCTTTTTTAACCGAATGGTTTCTGTTCAGAAGCAGCAATTCGTGTAATGGAATATTAACCGGACACACCGATGTACATTTTCCACAAAGTGATGAGGCAAAGCTTAAATGCTTGTATTTCTTAATACTCTGTAAATATGGTGTTATTACCGAACCAATTGGACCACTGTAAGTAGTATCGTACGTGTGACCGCCAACATTTTTATATACCGGACATGCATTTAAACATGCACCGCACCTTATACATGATAATGCCTGACGCTGACGCTCTTCTTTAAGCAATTTGGTACGTCCATTATCCAATAATACCACATACATATTCTCTGGACCATCTTTTTCATTATTTTTACGTGGCCCGCTAATTATCGAATTATAAACAGTCATAGCCTGTCCTGTGCCATGCGCAGCCAATAACGGCCAATACAAATCAAGGTGTTCAAGTTTAGGAATAATTTTTTCAATGCCGGCAATTGCAATATGCACCTTTGGAAACGACATTGATAACATTCCATTGCCTTCATTTTCGGTTAATGCGATAGAGCCTGTATCTGCAATTAAAAAATTAGCACCTGTAATACCTAGTTCGGCATTAGTGAATTTTTCGCGCAGTAATTTACGAGTATATAATGTTAGCTCTTCGGGGGTTAAGTCATTCGGTGTACCAAACTTTTCATTATACAACAATGCAACATCTTCTTTCGACATATGCATTGCAGGGGTAACAATATGGTACGGCTTTTGCCCGGCTTGTTGCACAATAAATTCCCCAAGATCAGTTTCAACAACATCAATCCCTTCCCTTTCAATAGCAGCGTTTAGCTCAATTTCTTCAGTGGTCATTGATTTTGATTTAACCGCAGAATTAATGCTGTGTTTTTGTGTTAGCTTAATAATTTCTTTTAATGCTTCTTCAGAATCCTGTGCCCATATTATCTTACCACCATTGGAAGTAAAATTGTCTTCAAATTCAATTAAATAACGATCAAGCTCATTAATAACCTTATATTTTATAAATCCTGCTCTGTTTTTGGCAATGTCAAGATTATTATAATTATTCAATCCCTTTTCAACAGCGTCGTCGTAACGCGATATATTGAATTTGATTTTATCGCGATGTATCTCATCAAATGCAACTTTTTCAGAAGCTGCTAAAAATGAACTATTTTGAATACTTGTTTTCACAATTTAAATCTATTTCAAAATTTTAGAAATTTTATTTACCCGCTGGATATGTCTGCCACCTTCAAAATTAGTTGATAAAAACACTTCAACAATTTTCCATGCCTGATCTAAAGGTAAAAACCTTCCCGGAAGGGAAATTATATTGGCGTTATTATGCAGTCTTATTAACATAGCCTGCTCTTCGTTCCAACACAAACCTGCTCTTACATTAGCATATTTATTAGCAGTGATCTGCGCGCCATTTCCGGTGCCGCACATTATTATCCCCATTTTGTATTCACCATCATTAATTGCCTTTGCCAATGGATGAATTACATCAGGATAATCAACACTTTCTTTTGAATAGGTTCCGAAGTCTTTAACTATGTATCCGTTATCAATTAGCTTTTTTTTGATAAATTCTTTCATCTCAAATCCGCCATGATCAGAAGCAATTGCCAACACAGTCGTGCTTTTTGTCATTGTTAATAAATTATTGTACAAAAGTAGCCAAATTTTGCAGGTAAAAATTAAACTAACTGAATATCATTACATTTAAAAAAGATGTTATTATTTAATAATTGGTTAAACTGTTAACTATCATAAATTTAATATTTATCCTTAGTTTGTTGTTAATATCTGTTTAATTTTGTTGGTAAATAGGTAATAAATCGACTCTTATTTACAATTTAAACCTCACTTATTAAAGGTTCGTTCAATTGAAGTGTTTTTATAAATAATTATGACCAGTAATTAACACTGATTAACTAATGGTTATAAGGTAAATTATTAACACATATATAATTACGTTCTTTGTTAATTATTTAGTTATGTTCCTAAATATAAAATAAATAGTTGGTAATAAAATGTAAATAGCTTGTTAATAAAATACCTTTTTTGTAAAATCATAGTTATTTGATAATAAGTAATCAATAAAGCTAACAAGATATTATATATAAATTATTTATACTTAAATAATATTAAATAATACAGCTAAAAGTTAATAAATAAAATTATGTTATTTTACATTTTATTTAATCTGATAACACGGCAATTTTTTTTAATTAAATAACAAATTACTTTTGCTAATATATGAATTATACAGCCGAAATATTAAAATTTAAAAAAGAAAAGAATGTCTTAATTCTTGCACATTTTTATCAAATTCCCGAGATACAGGAATTAGCCGATTATGTTGGTGATAGTCTTGGTTTGGCTCAAAAAGCATCAGAAGCAAATGTGGATATGATAGTTTTTGCAGGAGTACATTTTATGGCCGAAACAGCTAAAATGTTAAACCCTGATACTCTGGTAGTTTTACCCGATTTAGAAGCCGGTTGTTCGCTTGCCGATTCGTGTCCGGTAGATAAATTTATTGAATTTAAAAAGAAATACCCGAATCATTTAGTTATTTCATACATAAACACTACCGCCGCAATCAAAACACTAACTGATATAGTTTGTACATCGGGCAATGCAGTTCAAATTGTTGAATCACTTCCAAAAAATCAAAAAATTATTTTTGCTCCTGATAAAAATCTTGGAGGATATATAAACAGGATCACCGGTCGAAACATGGTGTTATGGAATGGTATCTGTGAGGTGCATGATATACTTACAACCGAAGCAATAATAAAATTAAAAGAAGAAAATCCTGACGCAAGTGTTATTGCTCATCCTGAATGCAATGCTCCTGTACTTTCACTGGCTGATTTCATAGGATCAACTACCGGAATGATAAAATTCACTCAATTGGATAAAAACAGGAGGTATATTGTTGCTACCGAATCTGGTATCATTCATCAAATGCAAAAACTATCACCTGAAAAGGAGTTTTTAATAGTTCCCTCCGACAGCACTTGTAATTGTAATGATTGCTCTTTTATGAAATTAAACACATTGGAAAAATTATACTTAGCTTTGAAAAATGAAACTCCGGCAATTAAGTTGGATATTGATGTAATAGAAAAAGCAAAGAAACCAATATTAAGAATGCTTGATATTTCGAAAAAACTTAAAATAATTTAGTGATGAAAAATATAGTTTTAATTTCATTTGTATTAATATCATTGCTGATATCTTCATGCTCAAGCCTTATATACTTTACTGAGGAAATACGTGATGAGCTTTATGAAAATGATCTTGATATTGAAATGGTTCAATTTTATAATTCAGATAAAATTATTTTGAAAAGGAATCTTTCAAAAGCGGAAATGCAAATAGCCAAGGGAACTATCAGACTTGAAAACGGCCAATATTTTGAGGAAATTATAATCCCAAAAAAAACAAAAGGAGTGGCTGTTAAACTGGGGGCCAAATATCTTAAAGTAGCTTTTGAAGAAGGTGAAAATAGAAATCTGAGATTTGATATAAATGAAAATAGCAAATATCAAATATCTGCCGATAGCTGGTATAATAATTATGGTAGCATTAAATACGATACAACAGTTTATTACATTGTACCTGGTAGTAACAAAATAATGTTGTTGGTTAATAAAGAATATTTTTCAAATTTTGAAAAACAAATACGCATAGTAAAAGGAAGAAGTGTAGGACGATGATTAAGGCTTATATTTTATTTATTTTATTCTTTTTAATTTCATATGGATTGACTGCCCAGGAAGAATCAAGGATTAATCCTAACGGCTACAATATTTTTTATGCCGAAGATAGCATTAAGGTTAGCGAAGGCACTATGCTAAATGGAAAACCTGATGGCTATTGGATTAATTACCATGCAAATGGTGTTTTGAAATCCGAAGGCAACCGCAAAAATTTTGAACTCGATAGTCTTTGGAAATTTTATAATGAAGAAGGAAAAATAATTCTTGAAATTAATTATAAGGGCGGAAAAAAAAATGGTTTCAGAACGACACATCAAGGTAGTGAAATAATTAAAGAAAACTTCATTGATGATGTTAAACAGGGTAATACTGTAGTTTTTTATCCAAACCATAAAATAAAGCTTAGTACCCCGTTTATTAACGGACTGGAAAACGGTATAGCCCGCGAATACGATATTAACGGAAATATTATTCAGCTAATAACCTACCAAAAGGGATACATTACCGACAGGGAAAGAATTAATCGCAATGATTCGGATAACAGGCCGCATGGTAAGTGGCTTTGGTTTACTGATGATGAGCAGGTTGTAATAATGGAAGGAAATTATAAGCATGGATTGAAACATGGATATTTTAAAGAATATGATAAGGAAGGGAATTTAATTTCGGCAACGAAATTTATTGATGGAGAAATATTTGAAAAAGCTGAAGAATTACAAAAGCTGGAAATTAGAACCGATTATTATCCCAATGGAAAAGTTAAAGTAGTTGCAACCTATACCAGAGATGGTGTTCCAGAAGGTGTGAGAAGAGAGTATAATGAAAAGGGAGAAGTGGAAAAATCATATATATTTAGATTTGGTAAAATAATTGGCGAGGGAATTTTTACTGATGCTGGCCAAAAGCAAGGAAACTGGAAGGAGTATTATAATGATGGTAGTTTAAAAGCCACTGGTTACTATATTAACGATTTGTACAACGGATTATGGAAATATTATTACAGAAACGGTCAACTTGAAGAAACAGGAAAATATGTTAGGGGTAGTCCCGATAGTACCTGGTTATGGTATTATAACGATGGTAAACTTCTTAGAGAGGAACATTTTTTTGATGGTTTACCCAATGGCATATTAACCGAATACGATAAAGAAGGTAATATAGTAATACAAGGCGAATATCTGGAAGGTAAAAAAGAAGGTCATTGGATTTACATGGTTGGCGACACAAAGGATGAAGGTGAATATGTGGAAGATATGAGAAATGGCTTATGGAAGTCGTATTATAAAGAAGGCAATTTAAGGTTTGAAGGAAAATTTATTGATGATAATCCTAACGGAGAACATACGTGGTATTGGGATAATGGAAAAATAAAGCAACAGGGTAAATATGTTATGGGAAGAAAAAACGGAGACTGGAAAAAGTTTGATGAAAATGGAATCCCAATTTTAATAATTTCATATTCAGCAGGAAAAGAATTAAAATATGATGGCATAAAAATTTTATCAGAGCAGGAATAAAATTTAATAATATATATTTAGAAGACAGCATATATTATTCGATAAATATTTATATTCGCCACATAATTAAAACTATACTAATCATGAAAAAATATTTAATATTTACAATAATTACGGCAATCGCATTATTCGCAAACTCATGTAATAATGTTGAAAAAAAGAAGGATGCCAATAATAGTAATAATGAAGGTACAGTAACCGATGAAATCGCTATTATAAATGTGGCTGATTTTGAAAATCAGGCGGGAAATTATGTTGGCAAAAAGATTCAATTGGAAGGAATCGTCGATCATATTTGTAAACATGGCGGTCAGAGATTATTTCTTGTAACGGAAGAATCGGATGCCCGTGTAAATATTACTCCAGATGAAGAAATTGCAGCATTTAATTCTGAACTTGAAGGTGATAAAATTGTACTAGTAGGAATTGTTGAGGAACAAAGAATAGATGAAGATTACCTTCGTGAATGGGAAGAAGAAATTAAGGCAGGCAGTGATATGAGCGATGACAAAGGCGAAGGATTGCATTTAGGAGGAAAGGTTGAAAAAGGAGGCGAGGGTACTGATATTGCTGAAGAGATGGAGAAAATAAACAATCTTCGGGAAACACTTAAAGAGTCGGGAAAAGATCATCTTTCATTTTATTCTATTCTTTGCACTTCGTACAAGATTATTGAAGATCAGCCTGAAAATAACGAATAACCCAATAATCAATGGCATTTAAATGGCGTAAGTGGAACAGGGCTGTCCATCGTGATTTTGGGTATTTGTTTTTCGCAATGGTTGTAATTTATTCACTATCGGGTATAGCAATAAACCATATCGACGATTGGAATCCAAATTTTGTAGTAATTACCGAAGATATTCAGATAGACCCACCTGAATCAAAACCTGGAAAGAACGAACTTAAAAAAATTCTTGAACGTTATAATGAATCAGAAAATTATAAAAGTCACTATTATCCAGATGATGGATACGTTAAAATTTTCATCAAGGACGGGGCGGTCTATATAAATCTTATAAGCGGTAACGGGCTCATTGAAAAAACGAAACGCCGAGCATTATTCAGAGAAGTTAATTATCTCCACTACAACCCGATTAAATACTGGACGTGGTTTTCTGATATTTTTGCAGGAGCGCTTATACTAATGGGTATTACAGGAATCTTAATACCAAGAGGGGCACTAGGTATTACCAAACGTGGGGCATGGATGACGATACTTGGAATTTTGATACCCGTTATTTATTTGTTTATTTATTTTTATTAGACTATGAACGTATACTGGATTACATTTATATTTATCACTTGGTATGTGCTTTCGCTGATAATTTCTGAAACGTTAGGCAAGAAGAGAAAAATGGGCGTACAATGGTCTTTTTTCTTCAGCATGATCTTTTCACCGGTAGTTGGATACCTTGTTACTAAATTTGCCACAAAGGCTTTATAAGCCATAAAATAGCGAGGAAGCTATTCCATCGGCAAAAAGTTTTCCTTTGTTAGTTAACGTAATAACATTTCCTTTTCGGATAACTCTCTTTTCTTTTAATACATTGTTGATATTTGTTATTAAATAACTGCTGTATTTTTCTCCAAATTTATTTTTTATGTGTTCAATATCGCAGCCCCACGAAGTACGAAGGGAAGTTAAAATATATTCGTTGTACAATTGATCTTTATCAAGCTCCTCTCTTTCTTCAATAATATTTTCTGGCATTTCTTCTTCACAATATTGTTTAACGCTACTTACATTCCATTGTCGCGATTTCCCGTTATATGAGTGTGCCGAAGGACCCAAACCCAGATAATTACCACCAAGCCAATATATGCTGTTGTGCTTTGAATAATAACCCGCCAAAGCAAAATTAGAAATTTCGTAATTAATAAAATTGTGTTTATCAGCTTCTTCCAACAGTATTTTAAAGTGGTTTATGTTATCAGTTTCGTTTATGTTTTCAAATTTCTTTTTTTTGATTAGCACATCCAGAGCCGTTTTTGGCTCAACCGTTAGTGAATATGATGACAAATGAGGTATTTTGTATTCAAAGAATATCTTCAGATTTTCTTTCCATTTTTTTTCCGTAAGTGATGGAATGCCATATATCAAGTCGATTGTGATATTGTTAAACCCGACTTCTAATACATTTTCAATCGAGTTTTTAACCTGATAGGAACTGTGTATCCTGTTTAAATAATCCAAATCATCATCAAAAAAACTTTGAACACCTATGCTCAATCTATTAACCCGAGTATAATTTTTAAAATCAGATATTTTTTCCTTGGTGAGATCATCAGGGTTTGCCTCAAGCGTAATTTCGGCATTTGTAGCAACATTGTACGAATTGATTATTGTGTTTGTTATGAGTGATATTTCATCGGGAGATAACAGGGATGGAGTTCCTCCACCAAAATAAATTGTGTTTACCTTTTCGTTTCTTAAATAATTCTTTCTTGAATTTATTTCTCTCACTAAAGAGGCAAAAAAGACGTCTCGATATTTGAGAGATACAGTAGAATAAAAATTGCAATAGTGGCATTTTTGCTTACAAAAGGGAATATGGATATAAATGCCTGCCAAATTGTATTGATGATAATTTAAGAAATGTTTAAAATTGCAGTTAACGTAATAACATAGCTATATTAAGTCTTCCAATGTTTCTTTAAGCTCCCCTCCTGCTTCAGGTTTGGCATAACCCGCATATTGTTTTTTCATTTTTTGGTTTATACGGTAGAAATATACTTTATGGTTTTCAAGTCCACTTTTGGGTTCAAGTAAAAAAGATTCTTCACCAAAGTTATCTTCTAAATTCTTTTCATTAATTGTGTCTAATTCATAACCCTTAAATATAATATTTGTTTTTGATTTTATCGTATCCGGTGAGTTTAAATAACTAAGTACTTTGTTTAACTCTTCAATTGTTTGAATTATATTTTCCCTATGGTAAAAAGAGGCACCTTTTTTGGAAGTTTTTTTTTGGTTTCTTTTAAAAAAAGGCAGCATAATTATTGGATTTTTCGATGTGAATACAGCAAATATATAAAGTTAAATATTTACTTAATAGAAATATTGAGAATATATTCATTTCAATATCTAAATCGTGCTTTTAGTTTTACCATAACGCTGTGTTAAAAATACTATCAATATGTAAAATATTAAAAGTATAGTTACAAAAATATAATGATTAAACAACTGAAAATCAAATGGATAAATTGAAATAAAATATATAATTAATGCCGTAATTGTATAAAGTATTATCTTGTTAATTTCGTAATTAATACGGAATATCATTCTCCCCCACAAATATGATATAATCATAATTGCAAAATAACTTGCAAAGTTTGCCCAGGCTGATCCCATATAACCGTATTTAGGAATTAGCAACACATTTAAAATAATTGTAATTAGTCCGCCTACAATTGCGATAATTGCTCCGTAGAAAGTTTTGTTTGTGAGCTTGTACCAAACCGACAAATTATAAAACACACCTAAAAACAATTTTGCAGATAATATAATTGGTACTATTTGAAGTCCCTGCCAAAATGCCTCACCAATAAAATGTTTAAAGAGATTTATATAAAGCATTACCAACAAAAAAATAAACCAGGTGAATGCAACAAATAATGTCATTACTCTACTATATGTTAATTTTGCGTCTTTTTTATCGGCTTCCGAGAAAAAGAAGGGTTCTGCGGCATATCGGAACATTTGTATGAAGAGCATCATTATAATGGCAAGCTTGTAGCTGGCAGCATAAATTCCAAGTTGCGAATCGGCCAACGATCTATCTGGTAGAAGATACTTGAGAAGTATTTTATCTGCAACTTCGGTAATCATAAACGAGAGTGATATTATTAGAATAGGTAATCCATAACTAAGCATTTTTTTGAGCAGAACAGCGTCTATCTTAAAATTAAATCTTCTAAACTCGTTACTTAGCATAATAAGTGTTGAAAGCGAACCCGCTAGATTTGCTATAAAAACGAATGTAACCAGGCTTGTGCTTCGATATATAGGTAAGTCCTTATAATTATCGCCAAAATAATTAGGAATTACAACTAAAAAAATAAGGTTTAAGGAAATAGTAATAACAACACTAATTATTCTTATGGACGAGAATTTCACTGCTTTGTTTTGATATCGCAGAAAAGCAAACGGTAATGCTGTAATAGAGTCAAGCACAATAATAATTGCTATTATTAATACATATTCATTATGTGCGGGATATTGTATTAATGTTGAAATATCTTGTAGAAATACAATAACTAATAAAAGGAAGAAAAGTGAAGCAATTAATATTGCTGATGTTGCAGTATTAAATACGGTTTTAGCATTTTTACTTTTGTTGGCGTATCTAAAAAATGCCGTTTCCATGCCAAAGGTAAGCAAGACCAAAAGAATAGCTACATAAGAATAAAGAAGCGTAACCTGGCCATATTCTGCCTTAGTAAATACATAAATGGTATAAAGAGGAACTAACAAATAATTTAGGAATCTTGGCACCATCGTACCAAGTCCATATATTGCTGTTTCTCCGGCAAGTTTTTTAACAGGATTGATGGCTTTATTCATGTCGCCAAAAGTATACAAAAAATTTCCTAAGATGCATCTGGAAATATTAGAAAGAAGGTTGTTCCTTTGTTTATATCTGATTCGAAATGCACCTCCCCTCCTATTTCGTTCATGATGTTTTTAACAATAGCAAGGCCTAAACCCGTACCACTTGTTCTGGTAGTAAAATAAGGATGGAATATTTTCGATTTCATTTCTTCTGAAATTCCTATGCCATTATCCGTAACAGCCACGGTAATAAATTTTGATTTGCGAACAACGCTGATCATGATTTTAGCCTTTTCGTTTTTCTCAACTGATTGAATTGCATTTTTAATTACATTGTTAATCACTCTCAATATGTCTTTTTCAAAACCAAGCGTAAACAAGTCATTTTCAGGCTCTGCATAAGTTGTTGAAATTGAAACATTTGTATTTTTATTAAATAAATTTACCGATGAGCTTATAACACTATTAAGATTTACTTGTAAAAAATCCAAAGATTTGGTTTTAGCAAAATCAGAAAACATCTCAGCAACATTGTTCAGCGTATCTATTTGTTGGATTAACGACGTACTTATTGAGCAAATTTTTGAAGCAAATTCAGGATCTTTATTTTTAAATGATTTTTCCAGATATTGGACATTTAGCTTCATTGGGGTTAGAGGGTTTTTTATTTCATGAGCAATTTGCCTTGCAACCTCACGCCAGGCACTTTCTCGTTCAGAATGCTTCAACAGTTCGGTACTTTGTTCCAGCTTATCTACCATGCGGTTATATTCATTTATAAGCATACCAATCTCGTCATTTTTGGTCCACTGTATCTTTTCGTTATGTTTATCAATTCTTATTGTCGCCAAACTTTTCTGAAGCAAGACCAATGGCCGGGTTAAATACCTTGAAAAAATAATCGCAATCAGCGCGCCAATTATTCCAATAATTACATAAATATTAATCAAATATGATAGCATTATGTAGTATGATTTTGTGAATTCAGTTTGTCGTGCAAAATATGGGAGGTTTACGGCCCCTATCGGGAAATCATTATTTAAAGTTATCGGGGCATATGATGAATAATATTTAAGCGCACCTATCTTTTCTTCAGTTATGAAATTTAGTTTATTATCGAAAAATATTGCCTTATAAGCCTTTGGATTTATGTATGTTGATAATAGGTTTTTTTCGAAAATCTCAGGCCTTGACGTTGCAATTAAATATCCCGATTGATCGTAAAGATTAATATCTGAAAAAAACACTAATGAAAATTTACGAAGTAATTGATGTAGGAAATCTACATCCTGGCTCTGTAAATTTGTAACCGCGGAAAGTTTATGCTGAAGCTCTATTAATACAGAGTTTGTTTTTTCGGTTAATTGTTTTTCAAGAGTTTCACGGCTGCTATCTTGAATATAAATAAACGTTGTAATCGCCATAAGTACAAACGTTAGCGTTAATGTTGCAATTACAAAAGATTGTAGTCTGGTTTTGAAGTTTACTCTGAATAAATTAATTGCTCTCCTCGCATATACAGTTATATAAACCACAATTGATATTAATGATAACAGAATGAATATGGATGAAAACAAAACGATTGTCATAGTTGTGCTTGTTTTCTCCCTACTAACTATCAGGTAATTATCTGGCGAAATAAGCATTGCATAGTGATGGAAATTGTTGTAGTCATAGTGTGTTTCTAATTGAAAACTTTTCTCCGGTGAAAGATACGTACTGTAGGGAAAGTCACCAAATTTGTACGTTAAGTGATTATTTGAGTAAATGGCGAAAGTATATTCTGATAGGCTTAAAGTGTTCGACCGTTTATCAATTAACAACTCGGGATATCCAAGGCCTTCAGGCACGTGTGAAGAAACGAATTCAATAAAAATATTTCGGATTCGGCTGGGATTATCTGGATTTATAAAAGAGAATCGGCTTATATAATAAATACTTTCTGTACCTAGGTTAAATCGAAATAGAAACGAATCAAGAACCGGAATTGTAGCCTCTTCAATCAGGGAATTAAAATAATCAGCACAATCATGTATTTCGCCAGCTGGTTGTATTTCAAGTAATTCATCCTCAACACAATTTGTAATCTGAATATTATATTTGTCTAAATATTCATTAAAATAATTCGACCGTATGTATTCCTCTAAATTTGCATCAGTTGCAACTGTATCAGTAAATAGCAACTGTGTTATAAGCTTATCATTCTTCACTTTTTTAACTATATTATCAAATGAATACTCAAAAATTGAATCGCTGGTAATCGTTAATGTTTGGGCTATAAATTCCTGATATTTTTCATTTTTAAGTTTGTACGAATTACTTATGATAACAGACGTAACTATTGCAAGAAGTACCAGCAGAACGAGGTGGTTTAGAAATAAATCGGTAGTATATTTCCAGATAGTTTGTTTCGTGGTGATTAAAATAAATGTAATTATTAAAGTTATTATAAGCAGCACTAATGGAATATCTGATAAAAAATAAGTCAAAAAAATTCCAACTAACGATATTAAGAACGGGATGAAAAAGGGAACAATTTCATCCTTAGAGGAAGCTAAATACGTAACGAACGCAAAATAAAGGCTTATGTTAAGTCCGATGATTACTAAAACGGAAATAAATAAATTATAATTATTAAGAAGACTTTCTGAGAAAAATGAAATGTTTTGGTCGTAAATAGTATGATATATAACAAATAATATTACTAAAATATAAGCCCATAATATCGAATATTTTACTATAATTTTGACAATTGACGGGCGCATTATATTTCTTGAGAAAAACCGAAACGATGAAAAAGAAAATATTATCAATAAGGCAGTATTGATAATTAGATCACCAATAGAGGCTGTAAAAGGTATGACGAAAATATTATTTGAAAATATTTGAGTAGACTTCAGTTCAGAAGGAAAATGGAAGTAAATATCGAAAATTCTTATTAATGCAACAATTATGATGAAGGACATGAAACCAAGGATGGGCTTCCTGATCGAGAATTTTGAATTAGTTATTGACCGAAACAAAAACATTATGAGAAAAAGATATGCAAGGAAAAATAATATGAAAATGGTTGAATTAATATTATTTGAGCCGCCCTGATCAGCTTTGTATGTAGTGCCGAGCAAAAATTGTCTGTTAGTATTGTAAATTATATGCGATGCTTCTTCTGCGTTAAGAGTAAGGTCTAAATCAGGGCAAATTGAATATTCAGTACTGAATTCGGGATTAAGCAGGTTGTTATTAACCTGAAAATCAGCCTTGATCAATGACAGGATGTAAATATTATAGTTTTGAATTGAGGCAGCAGTATATAAGTACCAACCTGAGGGCAAATTAATTACATGTATACTATTATCTAAAATTAAATCAGAAAAAGCAAGCACACTAACTTTGCTAGTATTCCAGTAATTAATACTATCGTATTTCGTGATAAAGCAAACGTACTGGTTTTTATAAAATATACTATCCAATTTTTGCCAATAATTATTAGAGTTTTCAGTCAGGATATCTTTAGTGTCTCCCATGAGCTTTAACAGACTAACAGCCTGATAATCAATTCGTTTGGACAATATTTCTGTTTCTACAGGACCTGTATGAGTTTTGTTATGGAAATATTGCGTGAGATAATACGACAGAAAAAATAATATAGACAGAGAGATGAAAATAGATGATATTTTCTTATTTATCGACTTAAACATTGGCATAAGTAATATGCATACTCCAAGCAAGAATGCAATAATTAATGAGATTCAAAGGTAACAAAAAAACTAATCTTTTTTAACAACAAAAATCATGCTGGAATAATTGTTATTTCTTTTAGCTTTTAAATTTGATAAATATCCATAATAGCTGGCTGAAAGAAAATATAAACGGTTCTTAAGATATTTTTCGCTTAACATACTTACATAGTAGGAATCAAATTTCATCGGCTCTGCATGAACAAGCTTGAGCTGGTGTTTGGAAATTAAATGTTCGAATGTAGCTGGTGTGAAATGGTAAAGATGGCGGGGAACATCAAGTGCAGACCAATATTTTTTGTATTTTTTCGAATCTGGTGAATCTATATTAGGAACTGCAATAAAAATTGTTCCGTCATCTTTTAGAAGTTTTGAAACTTTCGATAATCTGCGATGAAGGTCAGGAACATGTTCCAGCACGTGCCACATTGATATAACATCTAATGTTCCGTGATCAAATTCGTCAAGTTTATTTTCTTCAAAAACATCAATCAGATATTTATTGGCAGCAAATTCACGAGCGGTTAAATTTGGTTCAACACCCAAAGCCAGCCAATTATTTTTTTTAAAGAAATTAAGAAGCTCCCCTGTACCACAACCGATGTCCAAGATATTTCCCTGTTTGCAATATTTTGTGACGAGCTGATATTTTCTTTTTATATTTATTTCTCTGAGCAAATAATACAGCCATGCTAATGCACCTTTTCCATTTGTATTATGTGAAAGGTAATCGGGTGTTTCATAATATTTAGAAATCGATGTAGGAACAGGATTAGTAAAAACAAAATTGCAATCTGCACATTTATATAAGGAAAAATCTTCTTGTGTAAAAAAGAAATCTTTAGTATTCAGGAAATGTATAAAATTATCTCCGGCGCACAAGGGGCAGGCATGAATATCTAATAATTTAGTATTTTGTTCCACGTGAAACAATTTTTATCTGCCAATAAAAACGGCAATTACATTTATATCTGATGGCGAGACTCCACTAATTCGAGAAGCCTGACCAATCGTTGAGGGTTTAATTTTTGATAGCTTTTCTCTCGCTTCTGTCGAAATAGATACTAAACTATGATAATCGAAATCTTCTTTAAGTGGAATATTTTCAAGTTTTGAGAGCTTTGTAACCAGTTCATTTTCTTTTAAAATATAACCCTCATATTTAATGAGAATTTCAGTATTTTCCAAATCTTCTTTACTAGGCGATAATATTTTTAGAGCATTACTAAACGGTTTGCTTATCGAAATTAAATCGTCGATATTTATTTGGGGGCGAAGAAGTAGATCAGAAAGTTTAACTTTTTGTTTAAGAGGTGTTGTGTTTCGGATATTTAATAATGACTCTGCTTCATCCGGGCTAATACTTTGTTCTTTTGTTAATTTTACAATTTCAATAACTGTTTTCTTTTTGTGAACAACAGCCTCATACCTTTCTTTAGAGGCAAGGCCAAGTTCATATCCCATTGGGGTCAGCCTAACATCAGCATTATCCTGACGCAAGAGAATTCTGTATTCAGCTCTTGATGTAAACATGCGATAAGGCTCATCAACACCTTTTGTAATTAAGTCGTCGATAAGCACACCGATATACGCTTCGTGTCTTTTAAGAATAAATGATGATTTATTGTTTAATTTTAGATGGGCGTTTATTCCTGCCATTAAACCTTGAGCAGCAGCTTCCTCGTAGCCGGTTGTGCCGTTTATCTGACCAGCGAAATAAAGGTTTTCTACTAATTTCGTTTCAAGAGTATATTTTAGCTGAGTGGGTGGAAAATAATCATATTCGATTGCATAACCCGGAACGAAAATCTTGGCATTTTCAAAACCCGCAATCCGTCGTAATGCCTTTAATTGAATATGGTCGGGAAGAGACGAAGAGAAACCATTTACATAATATTCGATTGTATTCCACCCCTCGGGTTCAACAAATAATTGGTGCCTTGTTTTGTCGGAGAATCGTTCAATTTTATCTTCAATTGAGGGGCAATATCTGGGCCCTGTTCCTTCAATTCTACCGGCAAACATTGGAGAATCTGAAAAGCCTTGTTTGAGGGTATCATGTACAATAGGAGAGGTGTAAGTTATCCAACAACTTCTTTGTTTTTTAAGTCTGGTTTTCTTTAGAAACGAAAATCCCCCAGGTTCTTCATCTCCTTTTTGCTCTTCCATTTTAGAAAAATTGATCGTCCTTCCATCAACCCTTACAGGAGTTCCGGTTTTAAGGCGTAAAGACTCAAAGCCAAAGCCTTTAAGCTGCTCAGTTAATCCTGTTGAAGAAGGGTCTCCGATTCTTCCTCCATTAAAACTATTTTGCCCAATGTGAATTTTACCATTTAGAAAAGTACCATTTGTAAGAATAACAGAATTGCCAAATATCTTCTGGCCCATTTGTGTTCGAACACCAATTACCCTTTTATCTTCAACAATTATGTTTGTAACCGTGTCTTGCCAAAAATCGAGGTTTGGAGTATTTTCAAGCATATTTCTCCACTCGATAGAGAATTGAACCCTGTCGTTTTGTGTTCTTGGGCTCCACATGGCAGGACCCTTGGATTTATTTAGCATCCGAAATTGTATCATTGTGCTATCAGACACAAGTCCCGAATACCCACCCAAAGCATCAATTTCACGAACAATTTGCCCTTTAGCCACTCCCCCCATTGCCGGGTTACACGACATTTGTGAAATGCGTTGCAAGCTCATGGTTATGAGCAACACTTTTGAACCAAGATTTGCAGCAGATGCAGCAGCTTCTGCTCCGGCATGACCTGCACCAACAACTATTACATCATAGCGATCAAACATGGTGTTTTGTTTCACGTGGAACAATCGGGAAAATTAACGGTGCAAATGTAAATAATAATACTCTTTGCTTCGCATTAATTTTTTATCAGAATCAGAGTGATCGTTATAGCCGATGAGATGAAGTATGCCATGTACCATTACCCGGCCAAGCTCTTCTTCAAAAGAAACAGATTGTGTTTTTGAATTTTCTTTTACCCGATCAAGACTAATGTAAATTTCGCCAGAAATAATATTGGCGTTAGCTGTTGTTGAAAAAGTAATGATATCAGTTAGTTCATGGTGATTAAGGAATAATTTGTTAATTTCTAACAGATGAGAATCGTCACAAAAAATGTATTGAACATCACCCGTTTTTTTCCCTTCTTTAATAATAACAGTTTTGAGCCAGTTTTTGTAAAGAGACTCTTTCAAATTTTCGGTGTTGTTAGGTAGGAGGGAAGTAAAGCTAATCATTTTCCTTTGTTACCTTTTCGTTGGTTTGTTTAGTGAAATATTTTTTTAATAAAGCCGATCGCTTATTATAAATTTCATTATGAAGAGCGCTAATATCAAACTCAAATGAAAGAGTATCCTTGCTGTCGAATGTAATGTTGTCGACCAAAGAGTGAATAAGAAAGATATTTTTATCGCAATCCTGATGAATAATTTCATTTGAAGAAATTGCTTTCGAAAGAGCCTTAATTATCAGATAGTCAACACGTTGAAACGAAATAACAATGCTTTTATAATCAGAATTATAAGCAATATTTATATTATGGATTTGATTATTTGCGAGTAAATAATTAAATAATTCAGTTAGCGATATAAGGATATTTCCATAATATGTGTCGTTAATAAACAGCTGGTCGCAAATAGTATCAACGAAAAGTTCAATATCTCTAATGGATTCGGGTTTTGGCTTAATTGAAACCGATTGATTATTATTTACCATCTTATTTTTCTTTTTCAAGTTTGTATAAATACTTCTTAAGCAGGTTTCTGTAATATGGCGAAACCTCAAGAGGAACAGTAATTAATATTTCCTCTTGTTTAGTATTTATTGGCTTATACTCAATTTTATTATTTAGGTTACCAGTTTTTCGGTTTTTACCCTCTGTTGATTCTCTCTTCTTCTCCTTTTCTCTTTCCTGCAAAGCTTTCTGCGATTTAAGCAACCTAGTTTCAATGTTTTTTTGGCGCTCTAAAGTTTCCAACGACAACCGTCTGTTAATAATATCTTCCTCTGATTTTTTCATTTCCTCAACAACTTTATTGAGAGCGTTACCGTTTCCTCCCTCACTCTCAAGCTGCTCTATGAAATCCTGTAACATTCTTCTTATTTCGCCTTGTGCCGCAGCCATCCTGGCAAGCTCTTCGCTTTTACTGTTCAATCCCACACTGCCATTTAATCCATTTTTCTCCGATTTCCCTTTTATTCCCTGATTTAGACCCTTTTGCTGATTCATTATTTCTGACATTGAAGGCGAGTTGCCTTTGCCAGGATTCTTACACCTGCTGCTACCTTTTTTGCCGCCCGACATTTGCATTGACTGCTTCATTTGTTCGAGAGATTCGGCAAGCATCAACGACAGGTTGTTCATGGATGTCATTGCATATTGCTGATCACCCGAGGCCGTTCCTTTATTTTGCTCCTGCAGCATCAACAGCGCCTTTTCTATATGATTATTAATTTTCCCACATTCTTTTAAAACAAATGGCTTTATAGCAGCCTGCCGCTTACTCATGCTAATTAATGAATCTTGTATTATTTCAAAATCATCCTTAAGGCCTTTTTGCTGCTCTCGAATATCAGCGTTTTTCGGGTCATTTTTTGATGTACTATGAAGATCATTAATAAGACCTTCTTGCGCAAAACTTATGTCCAATAAATTATCAAGCATGTTTTTTATTTGTTCAATATCTTCGCCCATGCGGGCCTCCATAGCGGCCTCCATCATTAGCGACAGACCATCTGCCATATCTTTCATTTTTTGACCTGCTTTTTCCTGATTTTCCGATGCCTTGTTCCTCTTGCCTTTCTCAAGGTTATTTCCGGCCTCTTCCATTTGTTCATTAATATCATTAGCTGTTGCCGTGTCAGTTTCCATATTGTATGGGTCTTCGAGTTCTTTATTTAATTTGTCGGCATTTTCAAGCTTTTCCATTAAATCAGAAAACTTTTCCTGAACATCATTTTGTTTATCTATCGACTCTTCTTTTGCAACTTCTTTGTTAGCAGTTTGTTCGGCCAACTTCTTTTGTTCTTCGGCCAGCCTGTTTAGCTCATCAATAGCCTCTTGAATCAGTTTTTCATATTCAAGCTGTTTATATAGCTCAAGATTTTGCTCAAGGTCACTCTTAAGTTCCTCATTTTGCTGTTTCATTTTCTCAAGAAACTCACTGATATTATCTTTTTTAAGATTTTCTTTTAGTTTTTCAAGCTCCTCTTTAATGAGCTCATTAAAAAGTTCTTCTAATTGCTTTAGTTTCTCAAGAAGTTCGGGGCTTAGTTTTTTCTTAAGCAGGTCTTCAAGTTCTTTTATTTCCTCATTCAATTTTTTTAATTGTTCAATCTGCGCTTTAATATTTTCTTCCTTTTTAAGAATGTCATCAAGAACTTGTTTATCAGCCCAGCCCATCTCTTTTTTTTCAAATAAACTAAGCTTTGTTTCTTCAATCTGACGATTCAGCTCATCAATTTCGCTTATAGATTCTTTTAATTTGTTTTTCATTTCATTTGAGCTGTTCTCAATCTTCTTTTCCAGCACCGAAGCCTCGGGTAATTTGAAATAGTACATCTCTGATTTTGCACTCTTAAATCCATTAACAGCATCATTGTCCCGAATTTCAAAATAATAGCTAATCGCATCTCCTGGAGCAAGATTAAAATCTGAAGCTGTTAGCCCATCGTCAAAATGCTGTCGCGTAATATTGCGCTCAACATCAATCTGCTCCCTTTTCCAGGAAGCACCGGGGATACTGTCCTTGCGATAAAAAAAGTAAAGACCTGAAAACCCATGATCATCTTCCACCGTTCCGCTAAAATTAACAACACCATAGATCGATTCGTCTTTGTATTCATCTACATTTATCGTAGGATATTCGTCAGCAATAACCTGTACATTAAAAAGCATTGAGTCCGCACTTTGCATATATTGATTAATGGCTACCAATGTGTAGCTAAAATCATGTATTGCCGTTAAAGAATGCTTAAAAACATTACTTCCCAAAACGAATAGTGTAATTGTACTGTCGTTAGTAATAAAAAGAACTTTTTTTGTGTCACGGGTAAAAAAATCCCACATTATTGTTGTGTTTTCAGGAACAACCAGATCGCCTGTATTTTCTATTTTCTCATCCTGCTTTTGCAGATAAAAAGGATATTTAAGCAACACATCAAAGTTAAATATAACGGGTTGTGGATATATTTTTAACAGGTATTGCGGGCTAATATATTCAGTGGTAACAATTGTGAAATAAACATCAGAAAGCAGGTTTTTAAAAACATATTCAAACTCCCCTGGCTTAATTTCAACCATTCGGTATTTGAAACCTCCGGCACTTATCCATATTTTTGACGGAACCGTTTCACCTCGCATCATAACTTTTATACTGTAATTTTCATATTGAGCACAAGTAAGATCCTTATTTAACAGTTCAATGGAATAGGGCAGAGGTTTGCTGAAATATGTATTATGATTTATAATTCGATCTACAGGATCCGCAATAAATTCGGGAGTAATCACAAAAATTAATAACAGAAATATAGCAGGAGGAATTATAAATTTAAAATACTTAAAGTTGGTACTATATTTAACGGCATTTCTGAAAGGAATAGGGTTGAGGGCTGCCGATTTTTGCTCAATGCTAGCCAACAGCAATTCTATATTAGAAGTATCACCTGAATTGTGTAATTGGAGCGTGTTTAATAGTTTGTCGTTAACCTCCGAAAAATGATCTCCTATAATTTTGGCTGCATCTTCATATGAAATTACCTTGCCAAGTTTAATTAGTTTTAACGAAGGAATAGTTACATAATAAACCAAAATAATTAGGACGGAAACAACAAATAAATAAAAAATTATAGTTCGGGTTAGCATATCTGACCACGAGAAATATTCAAAAAAACTAATAAGCATAAACAAGATAACGATTAGGCCAAAACTGAGCATCGCCCCCTTAATTATCAAATTCTTATAATACTTTCGTATGAATTTGTTAAGTTTTGATATTAATATGTCATATGCTGTGTTCATGGCAACTTTAACGTTTCCTAATTTGTCTTTTTAATCATTACATTTGGCAAAGATATAAATTCAACGGCTGAAAGGCACAATGAGCATATTGCGCTATATTTAAATAGTACGTCATTAAAAAATATGTGATTATGAAACGCATAGCAACATTGTTTATTTTTCTTGTTTCTGCAATATTGGCAGGAGCGCAGTGGAACGAAGACTTTAATATCGAAGGAAAATGTTCACATGCCAGTACTGTAGTTGAAAAGATAAATTTTAATCCCGATTATAATTGGCAAAGTGAATATTTGTTTGATTATAATGTGTCTTCATACATCATTGATATTGAGGTAAGCGACACAACAACTTTCGTTGAAGGAAATGTGATAATTAACTGCACCGCAATAGTGCCACTCGATACATTTGCTTTTGAGCTAATTCCGGAACATCAGATAGATAGTATATTATTCAACGGAACAGAATACACAAACTACTATCGTGAAGGGGATAATGTGCTGGTTCCGGTTATAGAAGTGTCAACAGGAGCAAGCATTTCGACACAAATTTATTATCACGGAAAACCTCCTACCAGTGGTTTTTTTTCAGGAGTAACAAATGATTCATCGGCGGCCTGGCAAAAAAATGTAACCTGGACATTGTCGGAACCCTTTAGTGCAAAATATTGGTTTCCTGTTAAGCAAGATCTGCAAGACAAGGCCGATTCGGCCTGGGTTTTTTTAACAACGTCATCATCAAATATGGTTGGTTCACAGGGCTTGTTAACAAACGTTGTTGAATTAGGAAATGATAAATTAAGATATGAGTGGAAAACAAAATATCCGATCGACTATTACCTTATTTCATTTGCGGTTGCCGATTACCAGGATTATAGCAACTACGCCTATCCCACCGAAATGGAAGGCGACTCAATTTTAATACAAAACTTTATTTATAACGCTCCGGGTAATCTTGAAATAAAAAAAGATCCACTCGATAGTACCATTGAAATTATGGAGCTATACTGCGATTTGTATACACTATACCCTTTTTATGAAGAGAAATACGGACATTGCGAAACGCAACTTGGCGGAGGCATGGAACACCAAACAATGTCAACCATGGGTAACTTTAGTTTCCATCTAATAGCGCACGAGCTTGGTCACATGTGGTTTGGCGATAACGTTACATGCGCTACATGGAGTGATATATGGATAAATGAAGGGTTTGCAACTTATTCAGATTATCTTGCAAATGAATTTATATTTGGCTGGGAAGCAGGAAAAGCTTTTATCAGTAAAGCCCAAAATAATGCAATGTCCTTTCCTGATGGAAGTATATATATTCCTTTGGATGAAATTTATCCTGGGAATGAATGGAGGATATTTTCCGGTAGGCTGTCTTATGATAAAGGAGCCGCGATTATTCATATGTTAAGGCACGAAATTCAGAATGACGATGCTTTTTTTGACGTTCTAAAATCCTTTCAAACAAATTTTGGAGGAAGCACCGCAACAGGCGAAGATTTTAAGGAAATTGCTGAAGACATAACTGGTATGGACTTCGGTCAGTTTTTCGATCAATGGTATTACGGACAGGGATACCCGTTGTATAACTTTAAGTATTGGACTGATGAGCAGAATACATTCTATTTAAGCTCTACGCAATCAACCTCTTCAGTGCATACTACCATGTATGATATGTTACTTGATTTCAGGTTGCGTTTTACCGATGGTACCGATACTTTAGTTCAGTTCAGGCAAACGGAAAACCTAAATGTATTTTCGATGGCGTTTAACAAAAAAGTTAACCATGTTGATGTGGATCCTGAGCAATGGACAATGGAGGAAGTTATCAGTATTTCACTTGTTGAAGAAGTTCCAATGTCCCCATTGTATTTTACTCTCGGTCCCAATCCTGTTAAAAGCAAGCTAAATGTTTATTTCTTAAACACAGACTCTATTCCACGCATTATTGATATCACCAATATTGGGGGTCAGCAAATTTTTACGGCAGAAACAACCGAAAACTGTTTTGAATTTAACGCCTCCGGTTTGCGAAGCGGAGTTTACTTTATTTCTGTTTCTAACGGAAGTAATACTGTTACCAAAAAGTTTGTTAAATCAGTGAGGCATTGATTCCATGAACGATAGTGAACTGGAATTAATTAGCCGAACTGATCCTGAGCAAATGCGAAGGATCTCTTGGGTCATATTCCCCGTCCCTTGGGGCCTCTTTCATCTCAAAGCAGAGGTATTATTCCTCCTTTGCTACTTTTAGTTGTTCGTTCAAAAACGCTTCCATGGAACGGTAAAAATCGAACCTGTTTTCTTCATTATGAAAACCATGGCCCTCGTTATCTTTAACCATATATTCTACAATTACGCCACGATCTTGCATTGCTTTAACAATTTGATCCGATTCATCGATGTTAACACGTGGATCGTTAGCGCCCTGAGCTATAAAAAGCGGAGCAATGATTTTGTCAACATGAAAAACCGGAGAAACTTCGCGCAACATCAGGCTGTCGTCTTCAGGATTTCCAACCATCTCATACATCATAGCAAGCAAAGGCTCCCAATATGGAGGGACAGTTTTCATAAATGTAAACATGTTAGAAACCCCTACATAATCAACCCCTGCTGCATATAATTCAGGCTCTTTAACCAGCCCCATTAATGTAGCATAACCACCGTAGCTGGCACCATAAATAGCAATCCTGTCAGGGTCGGCAATTCCTTTTTCGATTAACCAATTTGTACCATCGGTAATATCGTCCTGCATTTCTTGCCCCCACTTTTTAAATGAAGCTTCCCAGAATTCTTTACCATATCCGGTTGAGCCTCTGAAGTTCATCTGAAAAACGGCATAACCTCTGTTGGCTAAAAACTGAATTTCAGGATTAAAACCCCAGCCATCACGTGCCCAGGGGCCGCCATGAGGGTTTATGATTGTTGGAAGATTTTTTGCCGTTTCGGGAGTATAACCCAGTGGTAATGTAAGGTATGCATGAATTGTAAGGCCATCGCGTGATTTATACTCAACAGGATAAACATTAGCCATATTGTTTTCGTCAATCCACGGACTTACATCAGTAATTTTCTCAAGCACATCTTCGTTTTTGTCGTATATATAGTACGACCCAAGTGAACGGTCGCTGTAGGTTCTGATTATAAAAACATCCTCATTTTCGTTAAGGCCGGTAATGGCAATTTCAAAACCTCCCAGGTCCTGTTCAAGGCGTTTGTAGAGCTCCTCGGTTTCTTTATCGAAAAAGTGTTTTTCTCTCTTGGATGACGTGTAATTTGCCGAAGTTATAACCTTCCTTTTCTTCGAATGGCTTACGCTTGATACGTCATAATCAGGGTTTTCGTAAAGCACCTCTAATTCTTTACCGTTGGCAATGTCAAACAAAACAACAACGCTTTTATCACGATTTAAGTTTGATGTGGCAATAACATTTTTGTTATCAAAAGTGAAAAATTCGGGACTCACATTATCTTTAAAACTTGTTGTAAGCACAGTTTTCCATTCATCAGCTTCGGTTTCGCGATAAAGCAAGCTTACATTAATTCCGTCAACAATTGCAAAAGCAACGCGTAATTTGCCATCATGGTCAAACATCCATCCCTGAATGTTTCCCGGGTTTTCGGCAAGAATTTTCATATCACCGGTTTCGAGGTTTAGCCGATATGGGTCAAAAACCTGCGGATTACGTTTGTTTAAACCAATGATAACCTCATTTGGAATATCCGGTAAATCATCAATAATTTGTGTACGAACACCATCAAATTCGGTGTAGGCAATTGGGTTGGTGCTGTCGATATTAATGCCGTAAAGCTTAAAATTTTCATCACCACCGGTGTCTTTCAGGTAAAGGATGCGTTCGCTGTTTGGCCAAAAATAACCGGAAACACTTCTTTCAGTCTCGGCAGTCAGCTGAATTACTTCATCGCTACCTCTTTCCTGAACAAAAACGTTCATGCGTTTTTCATAGGGTGCCATATAAGAGTAGTAATTACCATCAGGTGAAATCTGATAGCTGCTCTTTTCGGGATTCTTAAAAAAATCTTCCAGCGGAATTTGTTTTGCTGTCATTGGCTTTTTTTCTCTGTTAGTACAATTTGCGGCCAGCAAAAATATACCAATCATCGTTATGATGATTAAAAAATTTCTGTTCATAATAATAGTTTTTATGATAGACGAATAAGAAATGCATTTATGATTATATGGGCAAAGCTATACATTTTTAGACTTATATAAAAACAAACACAAAATATTTGGAGTAACGAATACCATGAATTTGTTAATGTACTGTACTCAACCAGTGCGCAATTCTTTCAAGTTCTTCGCCTTCAAAATCATTTTTATAAAACCGTTTAAAAACCTCAGCTTTTAAGTCAAAACATGAAATATTTGGGGTTTTCGCTTTTATACCGCTTTCAACCAGTGCATGAGCAAAATCTGTCATTTCAAGACAAATTGCCAAACGTTCACCGGGGCTTTTTGCCATAAAAATTTCTCTTTGTTTCTTTTCTATTTCGGCTGTAGTGTCTTTCACTTATTTATAATAAATTAAATGTTACTAACCCTAATTCATTACACCACTCAATAATATAGGTCTTATCAATGTCTTCGTAATCTAATATATTCTCAATGTCATTTATTTGCTTTGGGCTTGGATATTGTTGAATCCATTCTATTTTTGAAATTACAAGGTCTTCGGGAGAAACAACCCAAACACTAAAATCATTAATATTTGCTTTTCTCTTCCTGGCGAACTCCAATCTTCGGTATTTACTTTCTTTCCTTACTATAAAATCAACCTTATATCCTGTATCATGGTCAATAACATTAAACATTCCTCTTCGCTTAATTTCTTCTTTAACACTTGCAGCATTAATGTAGAAGTTTTCTTTAAAAATATTTAGAAAAACATCAATATTACTATTGTCCAGTTCAATCACTATATCAATATCCAGTGTCATTCGGGGTACAGTATAAATTCCCATGGCAACACTTCCCGATAACATATATGAAATGTTATGAAAATCAAATTCTTTTGTTAAACGTTTAAGCAATGTCAAAATCATTTAACAAAATTACTAAAAACCTGATATTAATTATTTTATTAACGGGATAAGGCGAAATTATATTTGGTTCTTAACACAAAAATTATCTTATTCTTACAAAGACGATTATCTTTGCAGCCAATAAAATTATATCAATGAGTAACAGCAACATACGCGTGCGTTTTGCCCCAAGCCCTACGGGACCACTCCATATTGGAGGTGTTAGAACGGCTTTGTACAATTATTTATTTGCCCGAAAAAATGGAGGGAAATTTATCCTCAGAATAGAAGATACCGACCAAACTCGACTTGTAAGTGGTGCCGAAAAATACATAATTGATTCGTTTAAGTGGTGCGGAATTGAATTTGACGAGGGTGTAGCCTCTGGTGGAGATTATGGCCCATACAGACAGTCGGACAGAAAGCACATCTACCCTGCATACGCCGAAGAACTTGTTAAAAGCGGACATGCCTACTATGCTTTTGATACTCCTGATGAGCTAAACAAAATACGCACTGATTACGAATTACAAAAGCTTACATTTGTTTATAATGCTGTTGCAAGAAAGAAACTGCGGAATTCCTTAACCCTTACCGAAGAAGAAACAAACAAGCTTCTTGAAAGCGGCGAACCATATGTGATACGGTTTTGTATGCCTGAAAACAAAATAGTTGTAATGAACGACATGATCAGGGGCAAAGTAGAAGTTAACACCTCGGCACTTGACGATAAAGTTCTATTTAAGTCTGACGGCATGCCCACTTATCATCTGGCCAATATTGTTGATGATCATTTGATGGAGATAAGCCATGTAATTCGCGGAGAAGAGTGGCTTCCGTCACTCCCGCTGCATGTACTCCTTTATGAAGCATTTAACTGGGAAAAGCCGGAGTTTGCTCACCTTCCGCTATTGTTAAAACCTGACGGAAACGGAAAGCTAAGTAAGCGCGATGGTGATCGTTTGGGATTTCCTGTTTTCCCGCTTGAATGGAAAGATCCCAAAACCGGAAATATTTCAACCGGGTTCAGGGAAGAAGGGTATTTTGCTGATGCTTTTATTAATTTGTTGGCCATGCTGGGATGGAACCCCGGTGATGAGAGGGAATTATTTTCAATGGAAGAACTGACAGAAGCATTCTCAATAGAAAGAGTTGGAAAATCAGGAGCAAAATTTGATCCTGTTAAAGCTGCCTGGTTCAATCATCAATATTTAATTAGAGTGGACAACGAAACCCTTGCAGGGCTTTTAATGCCAATCGCTATAAAAAATGGTGTTTTAGTTGAAAAAGAGCAGCTTAGCATAGCTGTTGGCATGGTGAAAGAAAGAGTAAATTTTGTTTCCGAATTATGGGATCATCTCGATTTCTTTTTCAAACAACCAGAGAATTATGATCACAAATCAGTTAAAAAATGCTGGAAAGAGGGATCCTATAATCAAATGGCTGAACTAAAAGATGTGCTATTGGAAGTAGATGATTTTACTGCTGAAAACACCGAAAAAGCTGTTAAAAAATGGATTGAAAACAATGAATATAAAACGGGTGCTGTAATGAACGCTTTCAGATTATTGTTGGTTGGTGAATTAAAAGGGCCCCATCTTTTTGATATTGTAGCCTTAATCGGACAGGAAGCATCTGTTGAAAGGATTGAACAGGGTTTGCATGAAATAGGGAGGATAGAGAACTGATAACCAAATAAACATCAAACATGTCGGTAATATCGATAGAAGGAATGGAGTTTTTTGCCTATCACGGCTGTTTTAAAGAGGAGCAGGTTATAGGAACTAAATTCAATATTGATTTGTTTTTAACATTAGATACTTCAAAAGCTGAAGTCTCAGATAAACTTCATGATACGGTTAATTATCAGCATGTTTTCCAGATTGTAAAAGCTGAAATGCAGATTACTTCCAAATTATTGGAACATGTTGGCCGACGGATTTTGAACAGTATACAATCAACATTTCCGCAGGTTGAAAAGGCAACTATTAAAATCAGAAAACTTAACCCACCGCTTGGTGGAAAGATGAACTTTGTAAGCCTATCAATGGATTTTTAGAGTTGGCTCAACAAAAATTGGCGTGCCCACCTTGATTCTCTTAAAAATTAATTAATTTTGCAATCCGTTTTAAAATTGGTACCGTGGCCGAGTGGCTAGGCGGTGGTCTGCAAAACCATATACGGCGGTTCGAATCCGTTCGGTACCTCAAATAATTTTTTAAAACCCGGTGTATATCAAACAGATATGGATCGGGTTTTTTGTGGGGGAGGAAGACCCGCTAAGTCGCCCCGGACTTAACGGGTCAAAAAAAACTTCTCTTTATTATTTCAAGTTACTTAACTCCGTTATTTGACAAAACCAGTTTTACCGTGGCTCCTGATTGTGGTAGTTTATTAATATGTATTT
This sequence comes from Bacteroidota bacterium, assembly GCA_014382445.1. Classification (GTDB taxonomy): domain Bacteria; phylum Bacteroidota; class Bacteroidia; order Bacteroidales; family F082. Next base: position 49,210 of record JACNJS010000045.1, on the reverse strand, counting down.
CCCCGTTATGTGCGTCAATTATCATTTTAGCAGCCTTTAAACTTAATCCTTTATTTGTATCCATATGATCTTCTCCCAAACTAAATGGTTTAAATAAGTTATCTATAGCCTCATCGGTAAACCCGCTGCCATTGTCAATTATTTCGCAAATCAATCTATTGCCCTTGGAACTCGTTTTTATAAAAACCGTGGAATTATCAGGTGAGTACTTTACGGCGTTATGTAGCAAACTGAGAATAACTCTATTCATAAGATACCCATCAACCTCAATCATATTCAAACTATCACCGAGCTCCTTTTGGATATTAATATTTCTACAATTCGCATAATCGGATATTTGAATAATACAATCGTTAATTATGTCATCAATTTTATGTGGAGTTTTTTTAATAGCGTAGTTATTTGTCTGCAATTCAGTTATTACTAATGCTGTGGTCGAAAATTGTTCAAGTCGATCAACAGAGGTTGTTAAAACATCAATCAGCTCACACAAGTTATTATCGTGATCAAGCATGTCTGTTAGCAAGTGTGCAACACCTACAATTCCGTTCAGGGGAGTTCTTATTTCATGACTTATCAATTGAAGAAACGAATTTTTGGCTCTGTCTAAACCTTGTAATTCTTTGTTGGCTTTATCCAGGTTGCCCAGTGCTTCCTGAAGCTGAGCTGTTCTTTCCAGAACCTTTTCTTCTAATATACTATTCTGGTTTGCCAACTGTTGATGCAGATATCGTGTTTCAAGCAAATTTTTGATACGAAGATCAACTTCCGTTAAATCAAAAGGTTTTGTTAAAAAATCAACTGCTCCTCCTGAAAGAGCGCGTTGTTTGGCTTCGTTGGTTAAATCTGCAGTTAGTACCAGTATTGGTACATATGAATCGGCAGGGAGATGAGCTTTCAACTGTTCCATCACCTGGTAGCCATTTAAGTGTGGCATCATTAAATCGAGTAATATTAAATCCGGTTCACGCTTTTTAACAATACTTAATGTATTTCGAGGGTCGGTTGTTGTATAAATATCAGTATAACCTTTAATTTCAAGCAGCCCTGTCAGAACATCAATATTTGCCTGCTTGTCATCCACAATAAGGATATTGGCGTTTTTTAATGTTGAATTTATCATGGTTTATATTTTAAGTTACATTATCGCACTCCAATGCACTCGTTACAAACGAGCGCAGTTTCACTAAGTTTTACCGCCAATTACTTCATCAACTATCTTTAAAAACTCTGTAATATCCAACGGCTTTGTTATATAATCTGCAGCTCCTGCTTTCATCAACCTCTCAATTTGTTTCGGTGTGGCATCTGCACTTAATATTACCACCGGAATTTCTTTCGTTTTTTTGTTCGACTTTAACAACTTCAACACTTTACTGCCTTTTATATCGGGCAAATCAAGATCGAGCAGTATTAAATCGGGCGCGTTATCAGTGGCACGCTTTACTGTATTCTTTCCGTACATTTCAGTTATAAGGCTAATTGACTGTCGGTGAGCTTCTATTATCGACTCAATTACATGAATGTTGGAAATGTTATCCTCAATATACAATAGTGTTCCGCTTACTACAGATGCCTCACCTTCGGGTTCATCGAAATCATCTTTTCGATCGTGATGTTCAAATTGACTTTCAGTCAACTGCAATTCAATCCAAAATGTACTTCCGGTACCCGGGGTACTTTCAACGCCAATTGTGCCGTGCATGATTTCAATCAATTTTTTAGAAATTGATAATCCAAGTCCTGTTCCTTCAACCTCCGAAATTTCAGATCCAATTCGCTGGAACGGATCAAAAAGATGGGTTATCTCCGTAGGCAAAATGCCTGGACCTGTGTCAATTATGCTTATTCTTGCTGTCTTTGGTCTTGCCCCAGCTTCCGTCTTCCCACTCCCCACACTACATTCAATTTTCACTAACCCTCCTTCGTGATTAAACTTCACTGCATTGTCAGCTATATTCAGCAGTACTTGTTTCAGTTTTTGTTTGTCAGCTAATACAAATAATTCATTATACGGAGATTCAGCGAATTCTAAAGTTACGTTACCCTCTTTGGCAAGTGGCCCTACAATATCCATCGTTTCCTGGATCACCCTGTTTATCTTAACCGCTTCTAACGAAAGAGAAAGTTTGCCGGCTTCAATTTTCGAAAGATCAAGCACTTCATTTATTAAATCCAGAAGATGCTCGCCGTTTTTCAATATGTGGTTAACGCCTTTTTTGTTTGCAGGCGTGAGTTCTCCCATTTTCATTAATTGTGCAAAACCAAGTATTGAATTCATTGGTGTGCGAAGTTCGTGGCTCATACGCGAAAGAAATTCGCTCTTTGCAAGGTTTGCCCGTTCAGCTTCGAATTTTGCTTCCGAAAGCAATGTGCGCGCCTTGTGGTACTGAACCATAAGTGCGATTATGGCGGCCGCTGTTTCAACACGATTTTTAGCTATATCAATAATAAATTGAGGCCGGGTTTCATATTCATTTGATAATCGCCTTAATTCTTTAAAATCTACATTATTATTTGAAGCGATTTCGGAAAGTGTTTTTCTATCACGAGGCGGATTACCATACCCAAAGTTAATAGCACCGACAATTTCATCTTCTACTTGAATTGGTGTATTATACAGGCGGATTCCGCCATTACATTCAATATCGTAAATCTGTCCGGTTTCGATTGATTTTTTTGCTCCATCTGTCCAGCATGATTCGTGGCAACGCCAACTACCGCAAGTAAGTGCATTGTTTAGTTTATCGGTATTGCATAATTTAAACGAAGCCATGTCAAGAAAACGGCACCAGCCTGATGAAAATATACCTGCCGCATAATCGCCATTCTTTTCATAAATCGCACCCGATGTGCCCAGTAAGTTCATAAACTCAGTTAGAATGTTTTGTAAAGCCTCCTCGCCAACGGCATTCAGTATAGTACGGTTTGTATTTAACGCGGTTATATCACCGTATAGGGGCATAAAAGTATCTTTACGACGAATTTCCATGGAGTGTAGAAGCCATTCGATACTTTTTACAGTTTCTTCCGATTTTTTACGTTCGGTGATATCAATAATAGTTCCTTCTATATAATCGTTATCAGGATACAATTTCGCAGAAATAAGACAGGCACGAATCTCTTTATTTTTGGTTAATACATTTAGTTCATAGTTTTTCAGAGAGCCATTCCTTTTAAGTTTCGACATCATCTTTTTCCGGTCATTAGGAATAGCCCATGCACTGGTACTTCGAGGCATAGTAAGCAATTCTTTTTTTGTGTAACCCAATATTTCGCAGAATTTCCGGTTAACAGCTACGAAACCGGAACCATCTAATTTTGAACGGTACATTCCGATTTGGGCATTATTGAATAAATCGCGGTACTTTTCTTCCGATTCAATCAAACCCTCTTTTGCCAGCTTCGACTTGGTTATATCCATAATTGTTGTGCTGCAAATATCCTTACCATCAATTCCCCTGGATAATGCTATGCTACAATGTGCCCAGAACTCAATGCCGTGTTCCCCTTTCATTTTTAGTTCGAACGATTGTTTTTCACCGGTTTCATGAAGGTGGGTCTGACGCACATAAAAAATGTCGTTATAATCTTTAACTATAAATTTACTTATAGGTTTGTTAATAAAATGATTTAATTCACCGCCCAACAGTTTTGATGCCAATAGATTTGTCTCCAATATTTTTCCTTCTTGGGATATCGTTAAATAACCTACCGGTGCAAGATAATAGAGGTCGTAATATTTTCTTGTAGTATCATCCAGTTCTGACTGAGTCTTGCGAAGTTGTTCATTCTGTGCTTGTAATTTTGCCTGCGATACATTAAGTTCTTCAACTAACTGCGTTTTTTCATTAATCAGGTTTTGAAGATTTGTGTTTGTTGCTGCAAGTTGCCTGGTTCTTTTTTTAACTTTACTTTCAAGGGATGCATTAAGGTTACGTATTTCAGTTTCATCTCTTTTCTGCCTGGTGATATCGTGGATAATGCCACTCATTCCAATAACTTTTTCATTTTCTATATTTGGATACCACGATACCTCGATAAATGCAGATTGTCCATCAATTCGCAGTATCATAACTTCTAAACTATTTTGGCACGTTTTATCTTCAATACTCTTTTTGAATCTATCCGAAAATTCAGCCACATGATCAGGATGAACAAACGCAAGAAAATGACGGCCGATTAATTCTTTATAATTATCAACCCCCAATATAATGGCAAGTGCATTATTCGCAAATGTAATAACGCCCTGCTTGTCGATTATATAAAATCCGTCGTTAACTTCATTAACAAGTTTCCGGTATTTTTCTTTACTTGTGAGTAACTTAGCCTGTGCACTCTCGCGCTGCAACCGAGCGCTTAGAAGATAGGCGACATGGACTGCAATAGTTTCCAGTGTTTTTATGTCATTTTCGGTGTAATCAGCATCTTTATTGGCCAGCTGAAAGAGGCCGATTACCTCATCGAGAAACAGAATTGGCGTGGAGATGTGGCGATGTATGGCAATATGTCCTTTGGGTATCTCCGTTGACTTTACGTTTGAGAAGTTTGACTTTTTCTCCCTTATTGCACGGACCCAGCTGCTGTCGCCCCATTCATCCTTTGGGAATCGGGTTATTTTCCCTGGTATCATACATTTGTCCCAAACCTGACTGGTCATGGTTGGCACTACGAGCGCACCCTCTTCGTCGAGATATCCGAAAACCCCCAACGGGCTCTGCATTTCTGACATGATTACCTTCAGTACTTCATTAAACATATCATAGTCGCTGACGGTAAGTGCGATGTTGGCGATGCGGGACTGTAGATATGCCGCCGCTTCCGCATTTTTACATGAAGTGATGTCAACCACAGTACAGAGTAAAGTAAAAGGATTTCCTTCCCCGTCATGAGCTAATTCACCCTGTGCATGAACCCAGATAATGGTGCCGTCAGGCCGCACCATTCGATGATCAATATTATCTACCGCAAGACCCTGTTTGGCGCGATTAAGATTCTCCTGCACGTACTCCAGGTCATCAGGATGTACAGTGTTTAATAACAGATCGGGGGTTGGACTAACTTTTTCAGGGTCTAACCCAAAAAGCCGGTAGATTTCTTCTGACCAGTAAATTTCACCGGTAATAAAATTCCAATCGACAAATCCCATTTTAGCAACTTGCTGGGCTTTTAAAAGTCTGTTCCATATCTGTTGTGATTCCTCCTCCGCCTGCTTGCACTTAGTTATTTGATCGATGATTGTAAGCAAATGATCAATATCAACAGGTTTGGTTTCGTAAGAAATTATGTTTTTTTGTGCCAATACCTGAATGGTATTATATAGTTCAGGATTACTTGTTATGTATATGAATTCAGTTTCCGGTGAAATAGCATAAATTTTATCCACAAGTTCGGTACCTTTGATATCGGGAAGCCTGATGTCGATGATAGCTAGTTCATAGTGGTTATTTTTGCAGAGTTCAATAGCATCTTTACCCCGATGTGCATTATCTACCTCATAGTTGTTGTTTTCCAGAATTTCCTGAATATTTGCACACAGGTCCGAATCATCATCAACCAGAAGTATTCGATATTTTGTTTCCATTTGACTAAGCTTTTAGTTTCTCAATCTCCTCCAGATACTTTAGTAGTAATTCAAAATTCAATGGCTTCTCAAGGAATGCATAGGCACCTTTCTCCATGGCCAGATCAACAGCTCCACTTTTATCCCGCGAATAACCTGAAATGATAATTGTTTTTAAATACGGGCGTATTTCCCGTATGGCCAAAAAGGTTTCCAGGCCATTAAGAATTGGAAGTTTCATGTCGAGTATCAATATGTCAAACTTACTATCCTTGGTCATTTGTATTGCGCTTTTGCCATCTTTTGCAGTTTTTACATTGTAACCCTTTTCCTTCAAAATTTTTGTAAGACTGATGCCTATTAACGGATCATCATCAGTTACCAGAATCAATGTGTTTTTCTGTGTTGCCATTTCTATTGTAGAATACAGTTTTCCCATGTCGAGTGGTTTATGAAGTACACAAAAAACCCCTTCCTGTAATGCCTCCTTAATAAGGTCTTCGAGTGCAAAAGCTGTCATCATGATGACCGGTATTTTTGGTTTAGCTTTTTTAATCTCCCTAAAGGTTTCAACACCATTTATCAAAGGCATCTTGATATCCAGCAGCACTAGATCAAAATCATTGTTCTTCGCAGCTTCGATGGCTTTGTACCCATCATCAATATATTCGGCATGAAAATCATGCAATTCCACAATTTCGACCAGGTTCTCGCAGAATGGGATATTATCATCTACGATGAGAATTTTAATTTTTGAACTCATAATAAACCTCCTTTTGTTTTAGATGCAGGGAAACGGACAATAAAAACAGACCCTTCTCCAATTTCTGATGTTACTTCGATTGTTCCGCCATTTTCTTCTATAATATTTTTGATAATCGTAAGGCCAATGCCAAGATTTTTTGTTTTGGTACTGTAAAACGGCTCAAATATTTGATCAAGTTTATCAATGGGAATTCCGGAGCCTGAATCTTTAAATGAAATCTCACACATGTTGTTATCAATGCCCGTGGCAGTTATTAATAGTGTACCCTTATCGCCCATTGCCTGCATAGCATTAATAATTATATTTTTGAAGGCGATAGCAAGCTGATTAACGTCGGCATTAATAGTACAGCTTCCTCTTTCAACTTTTTTAATTATTCTTATCTCATCGTCGGACAGCCCTGCAAGAGTGATGCTCTTTTCGATAGAATCGGCGATATCAAAAGGTTGTTTAACAGATTTTTGCGTCTTGGACAAATCCTGCAGACTTATAATAATTTGATTTGAAATATCAACCTGGTTTTTAATTCTGTTGATATGCTCTAATGTACTATCGTCGGCATTTTTGAGTTTCATTTTCAATATATAAACCGAACTGTCGATAACGGCCAGTGGGTTCTTGATTTCGTGTGCGATACTTCCTGACAGCCTGCCTAATAAGGCAAATTTTTCCGTGCTCTGCAATTCCTCCTGTGCACTCTTGATCTCAATAATGTTTTGTTCGATTTTATTTGTCATTTTATTAAAACCTTCAGCCAGATAACCAAACTCATCTTCTGTTTGGATGTTAACTTTAGCAAGGTTATATTTCCCTTCCGCTGCCAGTTTCATCCCCTGCTTTAATTTTTTTATGTTATTAAGGATAATATACGAAAAGTAGAAGATGGTTATAAATGATAGTACGAGAACAATTCCAATAATAATTAAGATTCTTCTAAGCCCGGTCTGATATCTGGTATCTGAATCTGCAATAACTTCATCAAGCTGTTTTTCCTGCAACATCATAAATTCAGTCATGTTTTTATCCTTGTCATCTACTATTGGCCTTAACTCTGTTCGGATTAACTCTATTGCTTCATCCTTCCTGCCTGCTGATGAAAGGGCAATCACCCGCTCCCGGACCAGATCAGTCTTTTGAAAACCATCTTTAAATTTGCTGATCATCTTCATTCCTTCCTCCGAAAGATTTTTCATATTCGATAATACCTTGATCTGCTCTTTGATAAAGTAACCCTCAGTTAACATAATCTGTTCGTACTTTTCCATGTTAGCCCTGCTCAAGGAAAGAACATGGTTCAGTACAGCACGGTTCCATGTGATTAGAGCAATGTTTGTGTTAGCAATAATTCGCGTAGGCAAATACTGTTCGGTATAAATAGAATTGAGATCTTCATTGATATCATGTATTCCAACGATACCGCGCCATCCAACAAAGAATGTAAATCCTAGTATTAAAAAGATTGTGATTATTAATTTTGTTCTAAGTGTAATTTTTTTAATTGGATTCATTGGTAAGCCTTTTTCTAATCACTATTTCATATAAATAATTAAAATTAGGTTTTGGTTGACGCAAATATACATTATTATTTTTTGATTGCCAAACATTTAGCCAAAAAAATCAAATAAAGAGTTTGGGTTTAGAGTAAATTATTTTGTACCAACGTGAGTGATATAAGTTATTTAACCGCAAAGTTCGCAATGTAAACCGCAAAGTTCGCAAAGAATACATATTTAACAACTTAGCGTTCTTTGCATATAACTTGGCGGTCATTGCGGTAGTAACTATTTCTGTAATAAAAATATAAACAACACTTTAAAACACTGATTAGTTACCTTTTTTTACATGATGTGAAATTTTAACGATATGTGATCGGAGAAATTCCATTCGGCGGGTTTTTATCTAACCAAGCCAGTTAAGTCCATTGCGATGTACCAGAGGCAGTTTACAAATAGATGTTAATAAATACATATGTGTGTTAAAAACATCTATTTTTACGCTTTCGTTCTACTTAACAACATAGGCTATATTCAATTAAATATTGTTCTTAATCTTTAATCAATTTACCATGAAAATTTACTTTAGGATTATTGCCGTACTATTTTTTGTTTCGTGTTTTTCACTTTCTCATGCACAGCTATACGACTGGCGTGGACCGGATCGCGGCGGAATCTATAACGAAACAGGACTACTAAAAACATGGCCCGAAAGTGGTCCTGAGTTACTGTGGGAACTCGACAGCCTTGGTGAAGGATATTCATCCGTAACTATTTCTGACGATGCTATTTATGTTACCGGAAGGAAAGACAGCTTTGATGTAATAACCGCCCTTACGTTTGATGGTGAAATAATATGGGAAACAGTTTACGGAAAAGCCTGGACAAGAAATTTTGAAGGCACCAGATCAACACCAACATATTATAACGGCGATATTTTTCTTATCAGCGGAATTGGCGAGCTGGTATGCCTGAACTCTTCCGGAGAAATTAAATGGAAAAGAGATCACTACCAAACTTATGGAGGAGAACCTTTACGTTTTGGCGTTTCCGAATCACCCCTGGTTTATGATAATAAAGTAATAGCATCTCCCGGCGGGGATAAGGCTTCGCTGGTTGCTTATAATATTGAAAATGGTGATGTAATATGGGAGGCAGCACCCCTTAATGAGGCACCTCAATATGTAAATCCTAAATTGGTAGTTCATAATGGCCGGAGCCTGATAGTAACATTAACCGACACATATATAATTGGCGTTGATGCAGTTGACGGAACGATTTTGTGGAAGTTTAATTACAATGAACTTAATGCAGTGGAGGGAAGGGCGCGAAATAATCATACTAACACGCCGCTGTACAACGACGGAAAAGTATTTATTGCCAATGGTTATAAATATGTTGCTGTAATGCTTGAGCTTTCTGAGGATGGTTCGGCGGCAGAGGTGGTTTGGGAAAGTCGCGACATTGGCCCCCACCATGGTGGAATGCTGCTGCTGGGCGATTACATTTATGCTACCAGCTACGAGAGCAATTCAATGGGGAATTGGGTTTGTGTAAACTGGAACACGGGCGAAACGATGTGGTCGGAAAGGTGGATTAACAAGGGCTCTATAATTTCTGCCGATAGTATGTTGTATATCTTTGAAGAAAAAACGGGAAACGTTGGCCTGGTAAATCCAACACCTGAAAAGTTTGACCTCGTAAGCAGTTTCCAAATGACCAAAGGGGAAGGCCCTTTCTGGGCTCACCCGGTGATCCGCGATGGCAGATTATATTTACGTCATGGCGAAGTGCTGATGGTGCATTCTATAAAGTAATATTTCATCATCTTTGCATTGCTTTAATATTTCCATTTTTACCAAAGGGCTGTCTTTTAAAAAATGACTGATAAGATACTAAACAGCAGGCTATTGATTATTGTAATTATAATAATTTTTACATCTGCATTTCTTTGGTATTTACTTAATCAGCCAACCCGCGATTTTATTATCTCACTTCCCGGAATGGATAACCGACCCTTAACGATCGGTGAAAACGACAGCGTTATTATTGGCGAGTTTTTTGAAATATTCAACGAACCAGATGTTTACAACAGCGGTAGCTGGCCACGGTTTAGGGGAGTCGATTTTAATAATATCAGCAACAACCGAACTCCAGTTGCCGAAAGCTGGCCATTAGAAGGCCCTCCAATTGTATGGCAAATAGATCTTGGCGAAGGCCATGCCGGCCCGGCTATCCATAATGGCAAAGTATATGTACTCGACTACGACGAGAAGGCCAAGGCTGATGCTCTTCGGGTTTTTTCGTTTAGTACGGGTGAAGAATTATGGCGGAGATGGTATAATGTGTTAATTAAAAGAAATCACGGCATGTCGAGGTCTATTCCAACAGTAACCAACGAATATGTAATAACTTTCGGGCCGCGATGCCATGTGATGTGCTCAAATTCAACCACCGGCGATTTGATTTGGAGCATGGATTTGATCCGGAATTATGGCGCCGATCTTCCGCAATGGTATACGGCACAATGTCCTCTTATTGACGACAGCATAGCCGTTATTGCAATTGGTGGCGAAAAGCTTGCAGTAGGGGTTAATTGTTATACCGGTGAAATAGTTTGGGAAACACCTAATCCCGACAATTGGAAAATGTCGCATTCATCTGTTTTTACAACTACATTCCATGGAAAAAAAACCTACGTTTATATGGCAATTGGAGGTGTTGCCGGTATTTCTGCTGAAGGTGATGATGTTGGGCAGTTGCTGTGGAGTACAACAGAATGGAGCCCGACGGTAGTTGCTGCCAGTCCTGTATTTCCGGGCAATAATGAAATTATTGTAACAACGGGTTATGGTGCCGGAGGTGCAAAATTTAGAATTTTAAAAACAGATACCGGTTATGAAGCCATACTTATTGAAAAACACAGCCCGAAAGAAGGATTGGCAAGTGAGCAACAAACGCCAATTGTAACCGGAGAATATATATGGACAATAAACCCAAAAGATGCGGGAGCGTTGCGAAACCAGCTTGCCTGTTATCATGTATCTGATCTCACCTATCCTGTTTGGACAAGCGGCAAGGAAAATCGTTATGGACTAGGTCCTTATCTTCTGGCAGGTGATATAATGTTTCTAATGAATGATGATTCGGAATTGTTTCTCTATAAAATAATCGATAACAAAAGCGCCCAACTTCTGGCACAACACAAGGTTTTTGAAGAAGGTGTAGATGCCTGGGGTCCAATGGCCTATATCGATGGGTATTTGATTCTGAGGGATTCCCACAGGATGGTTAGCATATACGTTGGTCTGTAAATTAACACGTTATGAATAAAAAAATTGCGACATATTTTTCACTTGCTGTTATAATCCTGTTTATAGCTTATATAGTTTATGACACCACAACAGGAAAGCAGGTGAACAAATTATTGGTAAACGCTAAAGAATCTGCGGAAGCACATAAGCCAGCATGGACCATCGCGGAAACGCTAACAATACCTACTGGGAAATTAGTTGCAGTTGCCATTGGTGATAATAATACAATTATTGTTGGAGGAGAAGATTTTCTGGCGTCCTACAATTTGGCCGACTTATCCTTACGATGGAATATTACTGCCGAAAAAAGCATTATAGCATTGTCGGTATTTGGCGATACTATTTATGCCGCCACAGAAGAAACGGTTAGCTTATTTAATTTGGATGGCAATTTTATTGAAGAATGGGGTCCTTATGATGATGGCTCGTTCATAACCAGTATCACCTCAAATAATAATTATATAGCTTTTGCTGATGCAGGAAATAAGATGGTCTTCGTTTTAAATAAAGATGGTTCCTTAAAGTATTTTTTCGGACAGCCGCGTAATCAGTTTATTGTACCAAGTCCGTATTTCGATGTTGCATTTTTTGGAGATGATACCCTGGCTGTTGCAAATCCCGGAAAACGAAAAATTGAATTCAGAACAATAAGCGGTGAAATAATTAGTAGTTTCGGAGAGGAAGGCATAGAACTGAAAGATTTCTGCGGTTGCTGCAATCCGGCGCATTTTGCTTTTTTACCTGATGGAAAAATTGTTACTGCCGAAAAGGGAATTAACCGCATTAAAGTGCTTGATAAAAAAGGAGAGCTGATCGAGCTGGTTGAGCAATCAGCTTTATTTAAGCCATCCTTTCCCCTTGATATCGCGATAAGCAAAGAGAGCAAAATTTATGCTGCAAATGGGGCCGATTCAATTTTATATATCTTTATAAGAAATCTTTAGTACAATGAGCAGGAAAGACTTTATACATAAAATTATCAGAATGATAATGCTGCTGCTCATGTCGTCGCTAATTTTAATACTTGGCAAAAAGCTTGTTTTTAAAAAGGATTGTAAGTCATGCCCCGAGTATAGCAATTGCACTGATTTCGAAAATTGTAAGATCGAATCATCAAATTAATACCGATGAGCGGGAAAAATAAATATCAGAACCGGAGGGATTTTGTAAAATCAGTTGGAAAACTGGCGGTTGCTTTACCCATAGGCTATCTTGCATGGGAGCTGGTGCCAAAAACCACTGCCGGGGAATTTGTTTGGCAAATCGACCCTTATAGCTGTACGCAGTGCGGACAGTGTGAAACAAACTGTGTGCAAACCGTTTCGGCAGTTAAATGTATGCACGCCTATGAAATGTGTGGATATTGCGATTTATGTAGTGGTTACCTTCGAATGGGTGTTAAAGAACTCAATACCGGTGCTGAGTTACAGTTATGCCCAACGTCAGCAATTACAAGATCGTTTGTTGAAAACCCTTATTTCGAATACACCATCGATGAAAATCTGTGCAATGGCTGCGGAAAATGTGTTAAGGGATGTGCCGATTTTGGTAACGGATCCCTTTATCTTCAGATAATTCATGAGCTTTGTGTAAACTGTAATCAATGTTCTATTGCCCAAAGTTGTCCGGCTGATGCTATTCAACGAATTCCCGCCACTAAACCATATATTCTTAAGGAAGGCTATAAAACTGATGAATCGTGAATAAAAAGATTCTATACATAATATTATTTGTTCTGCTCATATGGAATGCAGCTATATATGCACAACAGCGATTCCCTAAGCCTGATTTCGAGTCGGGTTACAATTATCCTGAATACCAGCTTACCGATCCAAGAAACCCTGCGTGGGAATACATCGATGTTGTAGTGTTGATTGTCGTTCTCGCCTTAACAACCCGCTTCACATTAAAAACACGGTCGAGGAAATCGATTTTGCTGATCTCACTTTTTTCGCTAATATATTTCGGCTTTTTTCGGGTGGGATGCATATGTTCGATAGGCGCAATACAAAATATTGCCCTTGCATTGTTTAACGATGGCTATACGCTGCCACTTTCGGTGTTGCTTTTTTTCCTTATCCCAATACTCTTTACGCTGGCTTATGGCCGCCAGTTTTGTGCGGGGGCATGCCCTCTGGGCGCTATCCAGGAATTAACAGGGTTCTATTCAGTTAAGCTGCCCAGAACAGCCGAAGTTATCTTATCAACAGTTCCATATATCTACCTGGCATTATCGATTTTATTTGCTGCTACCAACAGTCATTTCATCATTTGCAAATACGATCCGTTTGTTGGCATTTTCCGATTGAACGGTCCGGCAACAATAATGATTTTTGGGATTCTGCTGTTAATTTCCGGGGTGTTTATTAACAGGCCATATTGCCGCTTTTTATGCCCTTATGGTGTTATCCTCAATTGGGTGTCGCGATTCTCAAATAAACATCTAACAATTACTCCCACCACATGTATAAATTGCAGGCTCTGCGAAAACTCATGCCCATATAATGCAATTATTCCGTCCGACATATTGCAGGAAAAAGAAAGCATGATAAAATCAAGAAAGAAATTTATCCTGTATCTGATTTTATTACCGGCAATTACCCTTGGCGGAATATTTTTTACACAGATGTTTTCAAATGATCTGGCCATGGTTAACCAAAAAGTGAGGCTTGCAAATGAACTACGTATGGAAAGGGAAAATGGAATTAAAGCCATTTCAATCGACGCGGTAACGTTTAAAGAGTCCGGCGTAACTTTAGATCAGTTATTCGCTGAAGAAAAGGTAATATTAACCCGTACTAGAAAAGGCGCACCATGGGTTGGCGGATTCCTTGGATTATCGTTAGGAATAGCCTTATTGCTGACAACCATCAAAAAAAGACGAGATGAATATAAGCCCGATCAGGGCAGTTGTTATAGTTGTGGCCGCTGTTTCGAATATTGCCCGATGCATACTGAGAAATACTAATAAATATGAATCTGACCGAAAAAAATATTAAGCTTTTGAGAACGATTTCATATGCTTCGGCAATGTTTTCGTTAATGATCGCAATGACCATGATTTTTAGCTTCATGCAGCTGGCCCTGGTCAAGCCTCTCGAAAACCCTGCCCTAACTGAACTTAAAATACAGTATGATGCAAACCCAAATCAGGAAGACCTGAAAGAGCAAATAAGGGCGCTGGATTTGATGGCGAGAAAAGCATACTTCTCAACTCGATGGCAAATTGAAACGGGTTCCTATCTTCTTCTTTTTGGCGCAATAGTATTTTTTCTATGCCAGCGCATTTTGAGTGATAATGAAAAAAAATCTCCTGCATTTTTAACGGATGCTCCTGATTCGCGGACAAAAAAAGAGACACGAAAATATCTGATTTCGGCTTCGGTTATTATTATAGTTTCAGCCATTGTAATTTCCTTTTCGATGCGAAACATGTTGCCCAACCCAACGCCTGTGCCCGTAGAAGCTATTACCGAAGGTATTAGTGCAATAATTGAAGCGCCTGCTCACCAACCTATAATTATTACTAATGAAGTTCCGGTGGAAACAGTAGCTATAAGCGAAGAACTACGCCCAGATGATATTAAAATTGAAGTCGATAAATCAACGATAAAAGAAAAACCCGAAAGGGTTATTGTACTACCTCCAATAACGATAACCGAAGACGATGTTTTTCCGTTTTTCAGAGGACAGGGAAGCAGGGGAAAGGTAAGTTCAGGCAATTATCCTATAACATGGGATGGTAAACAGGGCACCAATATCCTGTGGAAAACTGAAATTCCTATTCATGGATATAGTTCTCCCATCATATGGGGAGATAAATTATTCTTAACAGGCGCTAACGCCGAGGAAGCAGCGATTTTCTGTTTCGATAAAAATACAGGAAGAATATTATGGACAGCACCAGGAAACAATATTCCCGGAGAGCCATCCGAAGCTCCCGACACATCAGAGGATACAGGCCTTGCCGCTCCTACGGCCGCTACTGACGTAGAATCGGTGGTTGCCATCTTTGGCACAGGAAACCTTATCTGTCTCAACATGGATGGAAAACAAATTTGGGCAAAAAATATCGGAATTCCTGATAATCATTACGGTCATTCGTCATCGCTTATAATTCATAACCACAAAATACTTGTTCAATATGATCATCATATTTCCAAGTCACTTATAGCTTTCGATATTAAAACCGGAAACAAACTGTGGGAAACCAAGCGTAATGTTGCGCTATCATGGGCATCACCGGTATTGGCAGTTTTCGATGGCATTACTCAGGTAATTTTAAGTTCCGATCCGTTTGTGATTTCGTATGATGCGAATACAGGAGAGGAACTGTGGTCGGCAAAGTGCATGAGCGCCGAAGTTGGACCCTCTGTTGGTATAAACAGTAAATATGTTTTTGCTGCAAATGAATTTGCCAAACTTGTTGCCATAAAGCCGGGGAAAGACGCCTCCATTGTTTGGGAAGATAATGAATATTTGCCCGAAGTAGCAAGTCCCCTTGCAACCGAACACCTTCTTTTTGTTGCAACAAGCTACGGAGCCATTGCATGTTATGATGCGAATACAGGCGAAAAGCTATGGGACTATGAATTTGATTACGGTTTCTATTCTTCGCCTATATTGGTTGGCGATGATAAAGTATACATGATCGATCAGGCAGGAGTGATGCACATTATTAAAGCGGATAAAGAATTTGCGATTATTGAAGAATCACCAATAGGAGAAGGCGTAGTTACAACACCTGCATTTTCTAACGGAAAAATTTATATCAGAGGAGAAAAATATTTATACTGTATTTCGGAATAGGTTAATAGCTTGAAGGTTTTAGGAAATAAGAGTGGAAAAAATTAAGGAAATAAAAATTGATTCATGTAGTTGTGTTACAACCACGGCTGTTGATATAGGTGGTATTGTGGAGGCGGTAGTGGCAGAAATCGGCACCGAAAAAAACAAGGCAATCCCAATACTTCAGGCGGTGCAGAATAAGCTCAATTACCTGCCATCGGAAGCTTTAAAACTTATTTGTGAACTAACAGATATTACTCCGGTACAAATATCAGGAATCACCACTTTCTATTCTCAATTCCGGCACCTGCCAACAGGAGAACATATTGTAAAAGTTTGTACCGGAACAGCTTGTCATGTTAAGGGAGCAACTCTTATTTTAGATGCTTTTAAAAGAGAGCTTAAGATAAGTGAAGGCAGCAGCACAAGCGACGACAAACTTTTTTCTGTTGAAGAAGTAGCCTGTTTGGGATGTTGTACATTGGCTCCCGTTGTTCAAATTGATGACAAAACATACGGACATGCAACTACATCGAAAGTCGGCAATATTATTAAAGATTTCCTAAACTCCGAAAAAGAAATAGTGTCGAAAAAAGTAATCCTTCCCGACGGTGAATATGATACCGAAATAAGAGTAGGGCTTGGATCATGCTGCATAGCAGGAGGAAGCCGTGATATTATGAATGAGGTTGAAAAAACCGTTTATAAGTATGGCATTGAAGCGCACGTAAAGACGGTTGGGTGTGTTGGGGTTTGTAATCAAACGCCCTTACTCGAAATAGCCTACAAAAACAAAGAGCCAATAAGATATACAAACCTGACCGAAGAGAGGGTTAGTGAAATAATCCTTCATCACATAAAGCCTAAAAAGAAAAAAAACAAACTCAGGACTGCACTTAACAACTGGGCCGACACTTTTCATACAGACGATATGTTATTCAGCCCCGTCAATCTGGAAGATGACACCAGAGAAAAATATCTGAACAATTTTCTTCAGTACCAGAAACATATTGCTACAGAGCATTATGGCCTTATATCTCCCTTCTCATACGATGAATACTTAAAGTACGACGGATTCAAAGCCTTTAACAATGTCATTACCCTGATGAATCAGTCTCAACTTATCGATTTGGTTACCGAAAGCGGACTCAGGGGTCGTGGAGGCGGAGGATTTATAACAGGGGAGAAGTGGAAAATTGGCTATTTAGCCGAGGGTGATGTAAAGTATATTATTTGCAATGGCGATGAAGGAGACCCCGGCGCATTTATGGACAGGATGCTGCTCGAGTCTTTTCCCTTCCGTGTTATTGAAGGAATGATGATCGCTGCATATGCCATTGGAGCTAAAGAAGGAATTTTTTATATCAGGGCCGAATATCCCCTTGCTGTTGACAGAGTTAAAAAGGCCATTAAAATTTGTGAAGAAAAGCAGTTGCTGGGAGATAATATCATGGGCTCCGGATTTTCATTCAGGGTTAAAATTTTTGAAGGCGCCGGAGCATTTGTTTGCGGCGAAGAAACAGCAATGATTGCATCGATACAGGGAGACAGGGGAAACCCTGTTGTCCGCCCTCCTTTTCCAATAGAAAACGGCCTGTATGGCAAACCGACACTTGTTAACAATGTTGAAACCTTATGTATGATCCCGTGGATAATCAGAAACGGGCCGGAAGCATTTAACAGCATTGGAACAGCAAACAGTAAAGGGACAAAAGTTTTTGCCCTTGCCGGAAAAATTGCCCGTGGCGGACTTATAGAAGTTCCCATGGGAATAACTATTAGAAAAATTGTTGAAAAAATTGGCGAAGGGGTTGCTCCTGGAAGGAAATTTAAGGCTGTGCAAATTGGAGGACCATCGGGAGGGTGCATTCCCGAGAGCCTTGCCGACACTCCTGTAGATTTTGAGATGCTGACACAGCTTGGTGCAATGATGGGCTCGGGAGGGCTTGTTGTTCTGGATGATTCTGATTGCATGGTTGATATGGCGAAGTATTTTCTTTCGTTCACTCATAATCAGTCGTGTGGAAAATGTACTTTCTGCAGGGTTGGAACCGGACAGATGCTCAGGATTCTCAACAGGTTCAGCAAGGGAGAGGCGGAAATTTCAGAAATAGATGAGCTCGAAAAACTTTGTATTTCGGTAAAAAATGGTAGTCTTTGCGGACTAGGCAGCACTGCCCCCAATCCCGTGCTTACAAGTATTAAATATTTCCGCGAAGAATATGAAGCTCACGCCAATGGCGTTTGTCCTACTGGAAGTTGCCCCGCTCTTATTACTTATCGGATAAACGACAACTGTATTGGCTGCACAATATGTGTAACGGCATGTCCGGTAAACGCAATAGAGTTTAAGCCTTATGAAAAGCACCATATAGATACTGAATTATGTGTTAAATGTGATTCCTGCGTTCAGGTATGCACCGTTGATGCAATTGAGAAACAAAAAATATGATTAAGCTACAGATAAATAATAAAAATATAGAGGTTAAAGAGGGAACCAGATTAATTGAAGCTGCGCGACTGAACGGTATCAATATACCCTCGCTTTGCTACCGCAACGACCTTCCTCATTATACTTCCTGCTCTGTATGCCTTGTAAAGAATAAGACCACGGATAAATTTATTCATTCCTGCTCTGCTCAGGCACTTGAAGGAATGGTAATCGATGCATCAGGTAAAGAAGTTTTGGAACTGCGAAGAGAAGCGATTTCAATGTTGTTATCGGAACACAGAGCTGAATGTGAGGCTCCCTGCAAACTTGTGTGTCCGCTTGGGCTGAATATTCCCCTTATGAACAGGCATATTCAAAAGGGTGATATTAAGGCAGCAGCAGAATTGGCTATGGCCGAAATGGGAATGCCTGAAACTTTTTGCAAGATATGTCCGGCATATTGCGAAAATGCATGCCGGCGAAAAATGATTGACCATACAATTTCAATTGTCAACATTAAGCGCTATTCATCTGAAAGTCACAACTTAAAAGAGCCTCTTTCGGGCAATCTCAAAAAATCAACAGGCAAAAAGGTAGCAATAATCGGTGGTGGCTTTTCAGGAATTACTGCCTCATTCTTTTTGTCACAGGAAGGCCATCATTGTGTGATTTTCGAAAAAACGGATCATGCAGGAGGTGCAATAATAAATACGCTTGAAGAAGAGACAAAATATATATTTGAGCATGAATTAAAAAATGTTCTTGCATTGGGTGTCGAAATGAAGTATGGCATTGAGGTGAATAACGATATCTTATCAAGGTCATTAACAAAAGAATATGACAGCGTTGTAATTTCCGTTCCCGGATTCGATAATCTCAAAAATGCCACAATCTCAGAAAATCATATACAATTTAAAGGAGATTCTATGGTGTTGAATGATGTGCATGTTTTTAAAATTGGCAAAGCTGCGAAGCAAAACAAACAGATTATACGTGATATTGGCCAGGCGAAAAAAGCCTCTATGGCAATTAATAACTTTCTGAAAAGTAGCAGATTAATATCGGTTGTAAAGCAATTCAACTCTGTAATTGGAAAAATTGAAGATCACGAAAAAAAGGTCTGGCTTAAAGAAACCCCCGAAGAAACGAATAGATTTAAAACCCCCATCTCATTAGAAGAAAGCATAGAAGAAGCAAAAAATTGCTTGCATTGCGACTGCCGCGCGCTTAACAATTGTATGTTACGAAATATTTCGGGTGATTATAATGTTATCAATCCAAAAGTTAGTATGTACAGCCACCCGATCGAAAAGAAAATTAATTTTACCAGTGGCCTGATTTTTGAAAACGCTAAATGTATTAAATGCGGATTATGTGTGAGGTTGTTAAATAAAGAAACCATAAACGCCGGACTTGGTTTCCAGGGAAGAGGATTTAAGAGTATTATTTCGGAGCCGCTAACTCATGATTTTAATGACATTCTTAATAATAAAACAGATATACTTGTCGAAGTTTGTCCAACAGGTGCATTAAGTAAGCACGAAGATTTTTAAACAATGAATAGAATAAGACTAGTTATATTATTTTTAATAATCAACATTTCATCCTTTGCCCAATTTTCGCAAAGCGAATGGCCTAACTACAGGGGCAGAGCAGATCTTTCGGGCAGAACAGATGCCGTTATTCCCTCTTCTCCCTCGTTGTTATGGACAGTAAAAACCAACAACAGAACAGTTTCGTCGCCCGTTGTAAAAGAGGGAATTATTTATTTCGGTAACAATGCTGGAGAATTATTTGCAATTAATATTGATGGAGAAATCCTGTGGCAATTTGAGGCAGGGAACGCTATAGAAGCACCGCCGTTGTTAATCGACAACAAAGTTGTTTTCGGAGCACTGGATGGAGTATTACGAGCAGTTGATTCAAAAACAGGCAAGCTTATATGGGAATACCGTACCGAAAACCAGATCGCTGGCTCAGCAAACATGTGGACTGATAATGAAAAAAATCTCATAATTGTTGGCAGCTACGACTACAACCTCCATTGCGTCGACCCTGATTCAGGGAACGCCATCTGGAAAATTGAAACGGAGAATTTCATTAACGGCACTCCGGCAATATTTCATAATAAAATTGTGTTCGGTGGTTGCGACGGTTATCTACGTGTGGCTGATGCAGTAAGCGGAAAAGAAGTTAATAAAAGCGACCTGGGAGTTTACCTTGCCTCATCACCTGCAATATCGTCAAACAAAGCTTTTGTTGGGGATTACGATGGTAATTTCTTCGGAATAAATCTAAATACAATGAAAGTGGAATGGAAGTCGGAACAACAAAGCGAACAGAGTGTACTGCTTGCAACACCGGCAATTGATAAATGCAAGGTTGTTATTGGCAGCGAAGATAAATATCTTTACTGTTACAACATGAATACCGGCGATGTAGAGTGGAAGATGAGAACCGACGGAAGAATAACCAGCTCAGCTGTAATATCTGACGATAAAGTTCTGTTCGGCAGCCGCGACGGGAAAATTTATATTGTTAGTCTGGATAATGGAGAAAAAATATGGAGTTTTGACAGCGGAAAGCCCATCAGCAGCACGGCAGCCGTAATCGACAATAAATTTTTCGTTCTTACCGAAGACGGAAGATTGATGGCTTTTGGGAAAGGAAATCAAAAATGAAAATCACATATTTAATACCTGGCTCAGGCGATAATTTTTACTGTGGCAATTGCCAGCGGGACACACTCTATGTTTCCTGGCTTAAGAAAATTGAAAATATTGAAGTTTCTGCTATTCCGTTATATCTTCCCCCGGGCGATAAAAATTTTGGGGGAGAGTTAGAAAATGAAGTGTTTTTTGGCGCAGTTTCCTTATATCTTAAAGAAAAAGTTCCTTTGTTCAGGTCAATGCCAACATTTGTTGACAGGCTGCTTGACTCGCCATCATTGCTAAATTTTGCAGCCAAACAGGCTGGCACTACAAACCCCATTGGTTTAGAAGAAACTACTCTGAGTATGATTCGGACCAATGACCCTTCAAGGGAAAAAGAAATCAGCAGGCTTGCAAAATTTATTCATGACAGTGGAGGGACAGATATAATTCATATCTCCAATGCGTTAATCATGGGAGTTGCCGTACAATTGAAAAAAGTACTTGGAAAACCAGTTGTGTGTTCTTTGCAAAATGAAGACGACTGGATTGACGAGATGAAAGAACCCTATGGCACCATGGCCTGGCAACTTATCTCTGCGGAGGAAAAGCACATTGATCTTTTTATTACCACAAGCCATTACTTTAAAAAGCTCATAATTTCAAAAACGGGGATTAGTGAAGACAAAATTTATGTTGTTCCGTCGGCGCTTGAAGTTGTACGGGACCGCAAACTATATAATTCTTCTGAGGCACCATCAATAGGATACTATTCCCGTCTTAACAAAATGAACGGACTGGATAAGATTATCGACGCATATATAATTATTAGAAAAAGAAATACACATCCCGGCCTTAAGCTGCATCTTAGCGGAGGATATACCAGCGACGAAAAGGGTTTTATCAAAGAGCAAACAACAAAGTTGAAAAAAGAAGGTCTGGAAAACGATGTAATCCTATACAATGCTTTTTCCGGTGCACAAAAGCAGTCATTTTTCAATTCCATCGATTTGCTTAGTGTTCCGGTTAGAAAACACGACGCTTATGGATTATATCTTCTTGAAGCCATATCTTCAGCTGTACCGGTTGTTCAGCCACATACTGGTGCTTTTCCTGAAATTGTAGAATCCACAAAAGGGGGTGTTACATATACTCCGGATACCGTGGAAAAACTTGCCGAAACTCTTGACGAACTGCTTAACGACAGGGAGAAACTGCATAAAATAGGATTAGCAGGCAGAGAAACCATAAGCCAGAACCTTACACCAAAAGCTATGGCATTGGGTTTAATTGAAGTCTATAAAAAGCTGACAAAAACACTATAAATGTTTTAGCATGATCAAAATAAATAAACTATCAAAATCATATCAGCAACGCGGACAGGTACTTGATAACCTTGACCTTGAAATTAAAGAATCATGTTCTCTTGCTATAACGGGGCCTTCGGGGTCGGGAAAAACGACGCTGCTAAATATTATAGGCATGTTAACAGTACCTGATAAGGGCGAAGTTTTTTTTAATGGTGAAGATATTACAAAGCTGGATGCCGACAGGGCTGCATATTACAGGAGCCGGAAAATAGGATTTATATTTCAGGATCACCTGCTGCTGCCGCATCTTACAATTTATGAGAATATATTACTTCCTCTGCTGGCAAATAAAGAAAGCAATAACAGCAAGAATGAGGCTTCAAAATATGCTTTAACGTTAATGGAAAGAACAGGGATTGTTGAAATTAAAAACAAATTTCCGTGGCAGGTATCAGGAGGCGAAGCGCAGAGGGCTACACTGGTGCGGGCGCTAATTAATAAACCCGAATTGCTCCTTGCCGATGAGCCAACCGGATCTCTCGATGAGGATAATGCAATGTTAATGGCCAATATATTGGTTGATCTGAATAAGGAGCTTGGAACCACATTGATAGTGGTAACTCATTCTGAAAATCTGGCCTCCAAAATGCAGAAAAAAATGCATATAGAAAAGGGTGTTCTTGTACCATCAGCTTGATAAACAAGGATGAAACGAACCCAACTAAATAGTAAATTGATGCGAAAGGGGATTTTGAATATTGTTTTAAGGTCGTTGGTTTATTACCGCGCACCGCTTTTTTACCAGTTCCTTATAACTGCATTTTTAGCTGCAATTATTGCAGGCTCATTGCTTACCGGAAGCTCTGTGCGACAAACATTAAAAGCAAATACCGAAAAGAAGCTCAATAATGCAGGGGTTGTAATTAGTTCCGGGTTAAGGTATTTCAACCCTGAATTAAGCAATAAACTTCAGAAGAAAATAAATGTCAAATGCACAAGCATACTTGAGCTTAAAGGATATACCACCAATTTTAATACAGGAGAATCAGTTGTAAACGTGCAGATATTTGGTGTGTGGAATGATTTTTTCAGGTTTAACCCTGAATATTCAAGGGAAGAATTAGCACCCGGTGAAGCTCTCATAAATAAAAAACTTGCCGATAGATTGAAAATAAATATCGGCGACGACATCATAGTTCGTTTTGAAAGCATTTCAAACATTCCGTTAAATGCACCTTTTGCCCCGGAATTGGACCCTCACGAATCAATAATACTTACCGTTGGCGCCATAGCCAATAATGACTCTTATGATAATTTTACACTTGGAATTAGTCAGATTAAAGCGTTAAATATTTTTTTTAACCTTTCCGATCTCGGACAGGCCTTCGAAGGTGGCGCGAAAACTAACCGCATGCTTATCGAAAACAATAAATTTATTACTCCGGAAGTAGCAGAAAACGCTTTAAAAGAGGTTCTTGCGCCGGAAGATGCCGGCTTACACATAAGGAAGATAGAAACGTTAAATCAATATGAGATTGTCTCCGACAGGATTTTTATTGATGAGAATGTAGTGAGAGAGATTATGGTTGCCACTCCTCAGGCCAGCCCCCTGATCACTTATCTGGCAAACAGCATCAATGCAAATTGCAAATCTACGCCATATTCATTTGTTTCTGCAATTCCTGAAAATTTGTACATGGAAAGCCCTCAAGGGAAAAATATTACAATTAATACATGGCTTGCCGAAGATCTGGCTGCAAAACCCGGCGACACGGTTGTGCTGAGGTATTATGTTAGCGATAGTAAAAACAACCTTTCTGAAGACTCTTCTGAATTTATTGTTGACAAGATTGTGAGTATTGATAAAATCTGGGGTGACCCAAATTTTATGCCTGAGTTTCCCGGAATTGCCGGTAGCGAAAGTTGCTCAAATTGGGATGCCGGGGTATCGATTAATTACGATAATATCAGGGAAAAGGACGAGGACTATTGGTATAATTTTAAAGGAACGCCCAAAGCATTTATTAATTACGAGGAAGGGGTTAGTATATGGGGGAATAATTTTGGTCCGGCAACGGCATTACGTTTTCCCATCGACAAGGAAGAAGCAGAAATAGTATCTGATTTTACAGGAAAACTTAATCCCGCAAAACTTGGATTCTCTGTTAGTGATGCCTATGCCGAGGGGATGATGGCTGCAAATAATGGTGTTGATTTTTCAGCACTGTTTCTTAGCCTGAGCTTTTTCATTATTGCCTCAAGCATATTATTATTGTCACTGCTCGTTTCTTCTTTCTTTGAAAGCAGAAAAAACCAGGTAGTAACTCTGTTCTCATTGGGATTCAGAAATAGTAAAATTGCATTGATATTGTTGTATGAAACCGCGTTTATTTCATTTTTAGCCTCCTTGGCAGGAGTTTTCCTTGGGGTGCTTTTTAATGATGTGATAATTTATGCCCTTAATACGGTATGGGAAGGCGCCGTACAAACAAACACCTTGTCTTCATATACGGATCCCGGAATGCTTGTTATAGCCCTTATAAGCACATTTTTTATCTCCATTATTGTTTTATTGGTTAAAACGCGAAGCTTTTTACTAGGGCTGAACAAAGATAAACTACCGGAAAGCAATAAAAGAAATACAAGATATATTCGTTGGCTATTTCCGCTTTCTGTTATTATTGCAAGCATTCCGTTTTTAACTACGTTTCTTTTATCCGAAAAAACCACAATGCTGTTTTTTATTGGCGGCGCTTTAATTTTCATAAGCCTGCTACTGTTTTTCAGATGGGTTATTTGGTTTACGACCAGAGCAAATAACGGGTCGTTTATATCAATGAAAAAATATTCCTGGCTTTATTATGCTTTTTATCCTTCCAAAGCACTCAGTCCTGTTATTTTTATTGCGGCGGGACTTTTCGTTATCATAATTACCGGGGCAAACAGGAAGAGTTTCGACCTCGATTATCTGTCGAACCAAAGTGGTACCGGAGGATATTTGTTGTGGTGCGAAACAATGACGCCAATTAAAGAAAACCTTAATTTTCCTGACGACAGAATAAAAATCGGTCTCGATAATGAAGATTACTCCGAATTATTTTTCCTTCAGGCATTAAAGATGGAGGGAGATGATGCCAGTTGTCTCAACCTGAACCAGATTGCAGTGCCATCAGTTTTGGGTATTGATAGTGATATCCTTGCTCACTCTGAGTCTTTTTCATTTGCAAATGCATTAACGAGGTTACAGGTTAACAACCCATGGGACGCACTCAAAATACCGGCCAAAGAAAATGTTATTTATGGTATTGCCGATCAAACAGTACTAACATGGGGATTAAAACTAAAGGTTGGAGATACTTTATCGATAATAGCTGAAAGCGGAGAAATCCTGCATATTGTATTTGCAGGAGGTCTTAAACCGTCGGTCTTCCAGGGTTCAGTTATTATCGGACGTGAAAATTTTAGTCGCTTTATGCCTTCTATCGCTGGCAGTACGATATTATTAGCCCGAGGAAATCCGGACAAAAAAGAGGTTTATAAAACCAGTATTGATAATTTATTTAACACTTATGGCATTAATGTTGAATACACCGATGACCGCCTTGCATCGTTTTACGAGGTTACAAATACTTACCTTACTGTTTTTATTACACTTGGCGGACTGGGCATGTTGCTGGGTATTTTTGGTCTGGGATTAATTTTGATGAGAAATATCGACTCCAGGAAAAAAGAATATGCTTTTCTTATAGCAAGCGGATTTACTTCAAAAAAGCTTCGTTTAATGGTATATAAAGAATATTTGATGATACTGTTTGCGGGAATAATTACAGGCACTATTCCTGCAATTATCGCCACCCTTCCTTCATTACTTACCGGAGTAGAAATCCCATGGACACTTTTGATATCAATCATTTTAGTGATTTCAATTACCGGAACTGTTATTATAATAGCGTCGGCAAACAAGCTAATTAATTTCGATCTTTTAGCATTAATCAGAAAGGATTGATTAAGGGGTTAAAATAAAATTGACAGGAATTGCAATTAAATAAATTGTTATTACTTTTAGGCATTAATTTATATTTAAAATTATGTGGAAAAAATATTTATTGTTATCGGCTCTGTTTTGTGGGATAACCAATATTTGGGCGCAGGTATTTGAGAAAGTAAAAACCGATTTTGTGGGCGTTATGCAACCTGTTTCCACTTGGATCGACAATGGTGACAAGATCAATTTGATAGCATATTTAGCCGGAGACTATTACAAGAATGACAGGCATTTTGTTACTTCTCAGGCTAACTCGTTCTTAAGCAAAAATAAATTCAAGCATATTTCAACAAACCTTCCTGCACTTTATGCGGGTGATGCTGCATCAGCAGACTATGACGGAGATGGAGATGAAGACATTATTGTTACAGGCCTCACTCCTGATAATCAATTATTAATGAAACTTTACAGAAATGATGGCGGGAATCGTTTTTCTGCGATCAGGGAAATTTTTACACCCCTAATTGATGGTTCGCTCGAATGGGGTGACTTTGATAACGATGATGATCTTGATATTCTTGCAACCGGGAAACAGTTCGACAACCAACTTTTAACAATAATTTACCGTAATGATAGAGGAATATTTACGGAAACAAATCCCGGAATCCCCGGCGTATATTATGGAAATGCAACCTGGGGCGATTTCGACAATGATAAAGATCTGGATATTTTAATAACCGGAAATGCAGGAGGTTTACCTGTTACTGCCGTTTATAAAAACAACAACAGTAAATTCGTTAAATTGAGCCAGCAGTTTATCCCACTTATGAACAGCGCAGGAGCCTGGGGCGATCTTGATAATGATTTGTATATGGATTTTATTGTTAGTGGAGAAGATAGCGAAGGTTATCCAATCTGTATGATCTATAAAAACCAATCCGGCACCTACTTTGGAGAAGTCCCTGTATCCTTAAGACCCTTAAAAGGCTGCAGCATCGATTTGGGAGATTATGATAATGACAATGATTTAGATATTATCATGACCGGCGAATCGTTAGAGCGCCCTTATACTATAGTTTATAAAAACAAACTCGGATTTGAATTTGAAAATATTATTGCCGGTTTACCCGGAGTAGCTGACGGCAAGGCATTATGGGGCGACTATGACAAAGATGGAGACCTAGATATTTTACTTTCGGGGTTGACAATTTGTTATGATTTTATCGGTGATATTTATAATAATTCGGTAGATCCACCTGAGAAGGAAACAGAAAGGGATAATAATATTTTTATCGTTGCTCCTATGCCTGATTTATCAGTAGGGCCTTTTTATTACTATATTTTTTCGTCAAGCTATTGCGATCCCGAAGGAGGTGATAACAAGGCTTATCATATGTATATAAGTAATGTACATTTGCAACATAAAAGATACGAATTGAATTATAAGTTTAACGATCTATTAGTAAAACAAGTGCCCAACTGGGGACAAACCGATCGTGGCCATCGTACTTCAAATGGCTTTGCAACAAAAAGGGAAGCTGAAGCCTCCCGTAAGCAAGTTCTGGAATCTTATAGATCAACAAACTTTATTGTTCACGAACTAAACTGGTAGCCGTTAATAACCAAGACAAATTCCCAGGCCTCTGGCAGTACTGATCAGGGCATTATTTTTTGTAACAAGATTAGGAAGAGCAATTGCGTCTTTCAGGTCAACCGACACAAAATCAGGGTGGTGATATGCTACCATTTTGCCAAAATCTCCATCAATTGCCATCTCCATTGCCTTAACTCCCATCTGGGCCGAAAGCACCCTGTCGTATGCTATTGGTACGCCACCACGTTGTAAGTGGCCAAGTATTGTTTCACGCATATCGTGCCTAAAACCTGCCTCAGCCAGCTCTTTAATTAATTGCCGTGAAACTCCACCGAGTTTTACATTTTCATATCCAATCTCTGTGTTTTCCTTTGAAACAATACTACCATGCTCAGGATATGCACCTTCTGAAATTACCACAACAGCAAACCCTCTGTCTTTTTGAAACCTCTTTTCAAGAGCTGCATTAACTTTATTTATATCATAGGGAATTTCGGGAATTAGGCAAACTTCTGCTCCACCTGCTATTGCTGAATGGATAGCAATCCAGCCGGCATTCCTGCCCATAACCTCCAACACAAAAACCCGGTTATGGCTTGCTGCTGTAGTAACAAGTTTGTCAACTGCTTCTGTGGCAATTTGTACGGCAGTTTGAAATCCAAAAGTAGTATCGGTGCTGCTTAAATCATTATCAATGGTTTTAGGAACACCAATTATATTTAGTCCTTTTTCGTATAAACGCTGTGAGATTGACTGAGAACCATCGCCACCGATGTTTATAACAGCATCAATGTTCATGTGCTGTAATTTGCGCAACATCTCATCCGACCTGTCAACAGTCGTCCAAATACCCTCATTATTTTTAACCGGCCATGCAAAAGGTCCCCCTTTATTAGTGGTTTCAAGGATTGTTCCTCCCTGAAAGTGAATGCCTGCAACTTTCTTGTTATCAAGCTCAACTATTTCATTGGGCTCCCAAAGCACACCGTTAAAAGCCTGTATGCTTCCAAGCACCTGCCAGTCATTTTCTTTGGAAGCCCTGTGTACAATAGCCCTGATAACCGCGTTTAAACCCGGACAGTCGCCACCCCCTGTTGCAATAAGTACTCGTTTCATAATTTGGATTTTCTGAAGTAACTAAGCTCAAATTTAAATGAGTTCGCCACTGCAAATATACACGAGAGTTTTCAAACCTGAAACCTTAAATTCGGAACCTCAAAAAATATTTAATTTAACAAACTTTATGTATTGTATTATCTTTATTGATTATTTACAACTAAAGTTTAATCATATGAAACATTCATCCTACATTTTATTTTGGACACCCAGGATCCTTGTAATATGGTTTGCTGCATTCAGCAGCTTATTTGCTTTAGATGTTTTTGAGGAAAACAGAACACTTTGGGATACAATTATGGCACTTCTGATTCATCTTATCCCTACTGCAATAATTTTA
This sequence comes from Bacteroidota bacterium, assembly GCA_014382445.1. GTDB lineage: Bacteria > Bacteroidota > Bacteroidia > Bacteroidales > F082. Next base: position 19,859 of record JACNJS010000045.1, on the reverse strand, counting down.
GTTTCGCTTGTTATTGCCTGGCGAAGGGAGTTATTTGGAGCAATATTTTATTTTGCGCTTGGAATTTTTTATATTGCTTGGGCATGGGGCAATTTTCACATTTCTGCCTATTTTGGCATTTCCGGTCCACTTTTTATTGTGGGGATATTATTTTTCGTTAGCTGGTACTATCAGCGTCGGGGTAAGAAAACCGCTGAATAGGAAAAAGTAATGATGCCACAACACTAATTGTAAGAATTGCTAATACTGTTAATAGCGAATACATTGTGCTTATCTGAAAGAAATCATGAATCAGCATTTTAACTCCGATAAAAACTAGCAATACCGACAATCCGATTTTTAAATACCTGAATTTTTCAACAATGTTTTCTACAAGGAAGAAAAGAGAACGCAGTCCGATAATTGCAAAGATATTTGAGAAATAAACAATGTATGGATCATGTGTTATTGAAAAAATTGCGGGAACGGAGTCAACTGCAAAAATAACATCAGTGAATTCAATAACAAGCAAGATAATAAACAGTGTAGTAATATACGTTTTCCCATCTTTTTTGATGAAAAATAAAGGTCCCTTATATTCCCTGTCAACTGAAAAGATTTTTGAGGCAAGTTTTACTATTTTATGATTTCCGGTATCAATAGTTCCCTTTTTATTTCTGTCGATAAACATTTTAGCCCCCGTAAAAATAAGCAAAAGTCCAAAAATGTATAACACCCAAACAAACTGCTGGATTAATGCGGCGCTAACGAAAATAAACAGGAACCTCATAATTATTGCCCCCAAGATTCCCCAAAACAATACTTTGTGATAGTACTTTTTCTCTAATCCGAATGAGTAAAATATCATTAATATCACAAAAATATTATCAACCGAAAGAGCATATTCAATTAAGTAACCGGTAATATATTCCAGGCTTAAATTACGTCGGTAGTCAGCAATATGTAGTTCAAAGTTTTCTGTAGTTATTTTTATAGGATGATCATATTTTTCTACTATGTGCTTGAGATCCTCAATAGTTTGGATGTTATGAATTCTATCACCAAACAAATAAATTACACCCCAAAATATCAGCGAAAGCGACACCCAACCGATTGTCCAGTAAAGTGCACTTTTAAAACCTACTTCTTTTGCCTCTTTATTTAATACACCAATGTCGATAATCAACATGAGTATGATGAATATCAGAAAACCGCTAAATATTATTATCTCCTGTAGGTGCATTTATCTATATTAAAATGTTTGCAAAAATAGACAAAGATCGTTAGGAAATAAAAATCCTATATCTTTGGCTCATTCATAATGCTATGGTAAAATTATCGGTTGTCATAATTACGTTCAACGAGGAAAAGAATATCGCAAGATGTTTGGATTCAGTATCGACTGTTGCGGATGAAATTGTTGTTGTCGATTCGTATTCAACCGATAATACTGAGCAAATATGTAAAAGTTATGGGGTGAGTTTTGTTAAACATGGTTTTGTTGACTATGTAAATCAGAAGAACTACGCCAACAGTAAGGCTTTGCACGAATATATCTTATCGCTTGACGCAGATGAAGTACTATCGAAAGAGTTGAAAAACTCGGTTATGCAAGCTAAAATGGCATTTGATGCAGATGGCTACACAATGAATCGCATGACCAATTATGCCGGTAAGTGGGTTCATCATTGCGGCTGGTATCCCGACCGGAAAATGCGCCTGTTTGACCGCAGAAAAGGAAAATGGGAAGGCGTGATAATACATGAGCAATTTAAGCTGCAGGAAGGAGGAAGGGCGGAACATTTGAAAGGCGACCTACTGCACTATTCATTTCATTCGGTGGCCGACCAGAAGAAGCAGACAGAAATATTTACCACTCTTGGTGCCCAGGCCGATTTTAAGAAAGGAAAAAAAGCCCCGTATTACAAGATATGGTTAGGACCGGTAGTTAAGTTTATTCAGAGTTATTTTATAAGGCTTGGCTTTATGGATGGCCGCACTGGTTTTATAATATGTTATATCTCGGCGGGTGCTACCCACACTAAATACAGGAAATTAAGAGATCTTTATAAATCTGAGAAAAAACAAAAATCTGAATGATAGATATTTCTGAAAATATCAGGTCGAAAAATAAAGAGAATTTTTCCATTATTATACCAACATGGAATAATCTGGATTATTTGAAATTATGCATTAAAAGTCTTCGACTGAACTCTTCATTCGATAATCAGATTATCGTTGCTGTGAATGAGGGGAACGACGGAACTTTAGAGTGGATAGATGGCCAGAAAGAGATTGACTATATTCATTCGGAAGCAAACCTTGGCATTTGTTACGCAGTAAATTCATGCCGACCACACGTAAACACCAACTATATTGTTTACATGAATGATGATATGTATGCCTGCCCGGGATGGGATGCAGAATTGCTCAATGAAATAAACAAACTTGATACCGATTATTTCTTATTATCATCAACCCTCATTGAACCGGTTAAGACCACAAATCCTAATTATGTTGCTATAATTAAAAATTTCGGAAATTCAATACAAACTTTTAAAGAGGAAGAGCTATTGTTGGAGTGTAATAATTTGCTAATGAAAAACTGGTGTGGAAGTTCATGGCCACCAACTGTTATTCATAAAAAAACATGGGACATGGTTGGCGGTTTTAGCATTGAATTTACACCCGGCATGTACTCCGATCCTGATTTTTCGATGAAGTTATGGCAGGCAGGTGTTAGGATTTTTTACGGCGTGGGAAAAAGCAAAGTTTATCATTTCGGAGAAAAATCGACAGGCAGAGTAAAAAAAAATATGGGCAGTAATACGTTTTTACTTAAATGGGGGTTATCAGCCAGAACATATTATTCTGAATACTTGAACATGGGCAAGGAGTATATCCACAAATATCCTGAAAATGTTTTGCTTAAAAAAACATCAAAGATCAGGTATCGGATAAAAAGGATTGTTGTATCTATAAGAAGTTTTGTATAATTGTAGTTTATTATTGATAAACCAAACCAAAATATATTTTGAAAAAAGACTCAAATTCAGAATGGTACGTTGTAGTAAACCCGCAGGCGGGCAATAATAAAACGCGGGCTGACTGGCCGGATATCAGAAAATTACTGGAGGCAGAGGGGTTCAACATGGAATGCGTTTTTACCGAATATCAATATCATGCCACTAAGCTTGTTAAAAAAGCTGTTCAAAAAAATGGTGTTAGAAAGATTATTGTTGTTGGGGGAGATGGCACTCTAAATGAGGTGCTGAATGGGGTTTTCTCGCAAAACACAGTTTCAACTACTGATATAGCGATTGGAGTAATAACCGTAGGAACAGGTAACGATTGGGGCCGCATGTACGGCATACCTCAGGATTATTTGGAGCAAATTAAAATAATAAAACATAACAATACATTTTTGCAGGATGTTGGAAAAGTAAAATATCTGCATCATAACAAAGAAAAAACACATTATTTTATAAATATCGCCGGCATGGGCTTCGATGCATTGGTTGCTAAAAAATCCAATATTGCCAAACAAAAAGGGGCAGGTGGTGCATTTTCCTATATGTTCAATTTGATTACAGGATTGTTTCAGTTTACTTACAATTTTATAGAAATTGACACAGAGAACGAACGTATTTTTTCCGGAAAGGTATTTAGCATGAGTGTGGGAATATGCAAATACAATGGCGGTGGTATGATGCAATTACCATTTGCCAAACCCGATGACGGCCTTTTTGATGTTACGGTTATCAGAAAAGTATCGCGCTTAAAGGTTCTTAGAAATATTAAAAACCTTTATGATGGTTCGTTTATTAAGATAAAAGAAGTTGAAACTTTTACAGGAAATCAGTTTACAGTAACTGCGGTGCCTAAAAAGTCAGTATTTCTTGAAACCGATGGGGAATCGTTAGGACACTCACCTTTGCATTTCACTTTGTTGCCTCTTGCAGCAAAAGTTATTATAAAGGAGAATCCCAATTAGCTTTAATCACCCCAAGAAATCTAAAATTTGGAGTGCTTCGTCAGAAATCGTCAAGTTCGAGGCTTGCGAAGTGCAGAAAATCAAGGGTTTACTATTATAAATGACAGGATTTCTACACGAGCATAACGAAGAAATTGGCGATTTCTGGCAAGTGCTAATTACTTAATCACACGCAGCTCTTTACCAACCTTTGTAAATGCTGCGATGGCTTTATCAAGGTGTTCTTTGTTGTGGCCGGCTGATAGCTGAACGCGGATACGTGCTTCCCCTTTCGGAACTACCGGATAATAGAACCCAATTACATAAATACCTTCGTCCAGTAATTTGGTTGCCATATCCTGCGATAGTTTAGCATCATAAAGCATTACTGCACAAATTGCGGATTTTGACGGTTTAATGTCAAATCCGGCTTCCTTCATTTTAGTGATGAAATATTCGGAATTCCAATGCAGCTTATCTTGTAACTCAGTAGTTTCCTCCATCATGTTAAACATCTCAATTCCGGCCCCAACAGCAGCAGGGATTAATGAGTTTGAGAATAAATAAGGACGTGACTTCTGGCGCAACATTTCGATGATCTCTTTTTTACCGGTTGTAAATCCACCGATACCTCCACCAAAGGCTTTTCCTAATGTGCCTGTAATAATATCAACCTCCCCACGGATATCAAATAACTCAGTTACCCCGCGGCCGGTTTTACCAACAACACCGGCTGAGTGGCATTCGTCGATCATGATCATTGCATCATATTTCTTGGCCAGTTCATTGATCTTGTCCATTGGAGCTACGTTTCCATCCATAGAAAATACCCCATCAGTAACAATAATTTTAAAACGGGCAGTTTCAGAAGCCTTTTTCAATTGTTCTTCAAGGTCTCCCATGTCAGCATTTTTAAACCGGAAGCGTTGAGCTTTACATAACCTTACCCCGTCGATGATGGAAGCATGGTTTAGCGAATCGGAAATTATGGCATCCTCCTCGGTTAAAATTGGCTCAAAAACACCACCGTTTGCGTCAAAACAAGCAGCATATAAGATGGTATCTTCAGTACCAAAAAACTCGGCAATTTTAGCTTCAAGGGTTTTATGAATATCCTGGCATCCGCAAATAAACCGAACCGAAGACATGCCAAATCCATGAGAATCCAGGGTGTCTTTTGCTGCTTTAACCAGGCGCGGATGATTAGATAAACCCAAGTAATTATTGGCACAAAAGTTCAATACTTCTTGTCCTGTAGTCAGTGCAATTTCAGCTCCCTGTGGAGATTTAATAATCCGTTCATTTTTGAACAAGCCGGCTTCTTTAATATTTTTTAGCTCAGCTGCAAGATGGTCTTTAATTTTTCCGTACATGTTGTTTATGTTTTTAGTTGTTAGATTGCTTAAAGGGAATTGTAATTTTCACTTTAATTTTAAAAAAATAATTATCGTAATTAAAAATGATTTTATGGAGTGCAAAAATAATTATTTTTGCCACACATTGTTAATTAACTAACACCAAAATATTATTATGAAAAATATATTGATTATCGGCTCTGTAGGACAAATTGGATCGGAGCTCACCATGGAATTAAGAAAGCGTTACGGAAACGACCATGTGGTTGCCGGATTTCGCAGCACTCAGCCTTCCGAAGAACTGGCAAATTCAGGACCTCTTGAAAGAGTAGATGCTACTGACGTCGACAAGTTAAATGAAATTGTAAAAAAATATAAGATTGATACCATTTATAATCTGGCAGCGTTACTATCAGCAGTAGCCGAAGCAAAACCACAGGCTGCGTGGAATGTAGGGGTAAACGGTGTTTTTAACGTGCTTGAAGTTGCACGTGAACATGGTTGTGCCGTATTCTTCCCAAGTTCAATTGGTGCTTTTGGCCCTACCACACCCCTTGATAATACACCTCAGGATACTATACAACGCCCAACCACAATGTATGGAGTAACCAAGGTAGCTGGCGAATTATTGAGCGATTATTATTATAAACGTTTTGGCGTTGATACCCGTGGTTTGCGTTATCCCGGAATTATTTCATCTGTTACATTACCCGGAGGTGGAACCACAGATTATGCCGTGGAGATTTACTACGAAGCCATCAAAAACAGGAAATTTACATGCCCATTACCAAAAGGGGCATTCCTTGATATGATGTATATGCCGGATGCATTGGATTGTGCTATTGATTTAATGGAGGCAGATCCCTCGAAATTGATCCACAGGAACGCATTTAATGTTACTGCTATGAGTTACGACCCGGAAATACTTGCAGCTGAAGTAAAGAAGCACATTCCTGATTTTGAAATGATTTACGATGTTGACCCCATGAAAGAAGCTATTGCGGCTACATGGCCCAATAGTATGGATGATTCTGCTGCCAGAGAAGAATGGGGCTGGAATCCAAAATACAAACTAGAGGAGATGGTTGCCGATATGATGGAAAAAATCAGCGCTAAACTCGGGATTTCTTATAGTTAGTTTATTGAATCGTGATCCTCTAAAATAGATTGACATATTAATAACATTAGAATCAACATTTTAAGCGTACTGATCAGTTACAGTAAATTTAATTGGAGCCTCCAAAGTTTATGTTTTGGAGGTTTTCTTTTTCCACTATTTTATATTGGGTCTGGAAAGAAAACGGGATGTTAATCCCGGTCGAAATTTATAAACTATTGCAAAAACTACCACATTATCTGTTTACTTGATATTGATGTAGTATATTTGCATTGAAATAAAATAACCCTGCTAATATGATTGAAATAAAAGAAGTTGTATCCAATAAGGACAAAAAGGCATTTGTTGATTTTCAGTTTGATTTATACAGAGGTAATAATATGTGGATACCTCCAATTAAACACGATGAAATTAAACAGCTTAATGCACAAACAAACCCTGCATTTGATTTTTGTGATGCAAAATTCTGGACTGCCTGGAGGAATGGAAAGTGTGTTGGCAGAATAGGCGCCATCATTAATAAAGATTACAATAAAAAAACCGGCAAAGAGATGGGTCGCTTTACCCGTTTTGAGGTAATTGATGATAGCGATGTTACAAAAAAATTATTCCACACCGCTGAAAGCTGGATTAAACAACAGGGCATGATTGGCATTCATGGCCCCCTCGGTTTTACTAACCTTGATAATCAGGGCTTACTTATTGAAGGATTTGAGCACCTCCCTTCAATTGCTTCGGTGATGCATTATCCTTACATGCAAAATCTAATTGAAGACCTTGGTTATGTTAAGGAAAATGACTGGGTAGAGTATAGGCTCAAAATTGAAGAGATACCCGAAAAAGCTGCCCGACTTGTCGAGATCATCAAAAAAAGAAATAACCTCGAAGTTATTCACTTTAAGGAAAAACGTGAAATGAAACTTTATCTTAAAGATGTTTTTCATTTGTTGAATCGTGCTTTTGAGGAACTGCCCTATGTTACTCCTTTTACGGATAAGCTTATAAATAGCGCCACTAAAAAATACATAGCGGTATTACCGCCCAAATATATTGTCATTATTAAACAAGAAAGTGAGGTTGTTGCCTTTATTGTGGGCCTCCCAAGCTTGTCGAAGGCAATGCAAAAGGCAAATGGAAAGTTATTCCCATTCGGGTTTATACACATCAAAAAAGCGCTTAAAAATCCTGAAGTAATGGATTTACTTCTTACCGGAGTTGATCCACGTTATCAAAAACTTGGATTACCGGCAATTTTAATAAGCGAGTTACAGCAAACTTTAATTGATACAGGCGTAAGCTATGTTGAAACCACCGGAATGTTTGAAACCAACTTTAAAGGCTCCACAACCTGGAAAAATTACGACCACATTCAACATAAACGTAGGAGATGTTTTGTTAAGGAGTTCTAATTTGTTTATTCTTTGCAATCTGGCAGCTTGGCGATATTTCAAATCTAAATTACCTGTTTTTCCCTAATTTTGCATCTTTAAAATCAAATCAATGAACAACAATCTGCAAATATATAACACCTTATCGCGGACAAAGGAAAAGTTTGAACCCATTGTACCTCCACATGTGGGCATGTATGTTTGTGGCCCTACGGTTTATGGGGATGCACATTTAGGTCACGCACGACCGGCGATTACTTTCGATGTTGTTTTTAGGTATTTGATGCACATCGGTTATAAGGTGCGCTATGTTCGCAATATTACAGATGTTGGTCATCTTGAGAATGATGCTGATGAAGGCGAAGATAAAATTGTTAAAAAAGCAAGGCTTGAGTCGTTGGAACCAATGGAAGTAGTGAAGCTGTTTACCGATCGTTATCATAAAAATATGGATCAGTTAAATGTGCTTCACCCAAGTATTGAGCCCACAGCTTCCGGCCATATTATCGAGCAAATAGAGCTTATTAAATCCATTCTGAATAACGGTTATGCTTATGAGGCGGATGGATCAGTGTATTTTGATGTAGAAAAGTATAATAAAGATTATCAATACGGAAAACTTTCGGGGCGCAAAACAGAAGATTTGCTCGAAAATACACGCATCCTTGCGGGACAAGATGAAAAAAAGAACAGCTATGATTTTGCCCTGTGGAAAAAAACTGACCCGAAACATATAATGCAATGGCCCTCTCCATGGAGTGATGGATACCCTGGCTGGCATTTGGAATGCTCTGCTATGGGTGCTAAATACCTTGGCGAAAAGTTTGATATACATGGTGGCGGAATGGATTTGCTTTTCCCTCATCACGAATCGGAAATTGCACAGTCGAATGCATCACGTGGCCACGATCCGGTTAAGTATTGGATGCATAATAATATGATTACCATTGGGGGGCAGAAAATGGGTAAATCCCTGAATAACTTCATCACTCTTGATGAATTTTTTAGCGGCAATCAAGAGCTACTAACTCGCGCCTATAGCCCAATGACTATTCGTTTCTTCATACTTCAAGCACATTATCGCAGCACTCTCGATTTCTCGAACGAAGCGTTACAAGCTGCTGAGAAAGGTATGCATAAACTATTTAACACAATTGAAATTATTGATAAGCTGGTGCCCACAGAAAAATCAACGATTGATGTAAGGCAATTTGAATCAAGGCTTTATGAGGCCATGAACGATGATTTTAATACTCCAATAACTATTGCCTATCTTTTCGATCTCTCAAGATTGATAAATCAGGTTAACGACGGTAAAGAAAAATTAACCAAAGAAGACATCAGTTTTGTAAAGGAACTGTTCGCTGTTTTTATATTTAAAGTACTGGGGTTAAAAAATGAGTCAGGTAAAAATAGCGACCTGCTTATCGACCAATTGATGAATACAATCCTTGTAATACGCAATGATGCAAAACTTAATAAAGACTGGGCTACTGCCGACCGTATAAGAGAAGACCTTAGTAAGCTTAAAATTAATATTAAGGATACCAAAGACGGTTCAGAGTGGAGTTTTGAATAGATTGAAAATATTCTCTCAATTACAATAGTTTATTAAATTTGAGAAATATCTAGAAAAGTGAAAAGTTGAAATAATTTTATACATATGAAATAGCCATGATTCAAAAAACACAAAGAGAAGATGATATTATTGTTAATCATGGCGTATTCCATGTGACCCGTAAAAAATAAATAATAACACATGAAACAAATAATTTATACTGATAATGCTCCTGCGCCCATTGGCCCTTACAGCCAGGCAGTTGAGCAAAACGGAATGCTTTTTATTTCAGGCCAGGTGCCGGTTGACCCAGAAACCGGCAGCGTTGTGCCGGGAGGTGTAGCTGAACAAACCGAACAGGTAATGAAGAACATCCAGGCTATTGTTCAGTCAGCAGGTTTTGGCAATGACCTTAGTAAAATATTGAAGTGCACAATATATTTAAACGACATGAGCCTTTTCGCTGAAATGAATGCCGTTTATGGAACATATTTTCCGGTTACCCCCCCTGCTCGTGCAGCTTTTGCTGTTAAAGGGCTGCCTTTAAACGCATTGGTTGAAATTGAAGCCGTTGCAATGATGTAATTATTAACTAAATAAAAAAATCATGACAAAAAGTATGAAAACAAATTGGTGGTTATTACTACTCGCAGGAATTATTTTTTTAATTCTGGCTTTTAAAGTTTGGGGACATCCTGCAGATTCGATTCTCGAACTTGCATTTTTTATAGGCTGGGCATCGCTTATAGCAGGCGTCTTTCAAATTGGCTATTCAGTGTCGTCAAAGCACATAGCATCAAACTGGCCATGGCTGATGTTTAGCGGTATTATCAACGTTATTATTGGGGCAATATTTATTTCACATCCGGCTGTAACAGCCGAGGTATTGCCTTTCTTTGTTGGATTTTGGATGATGTTTGTTGGAATATTTACGTTTTTCAATGGCATTGGTGAACATAATAACAAGGTACTTGGCAGTTGGTTTGATATGCTTATGGGGATAATTATTTTTGCGGGGGGAATCTGGATTAGTTTATATCCTGCTGCAGAAGCCATGATGCTTATCTGGCTTATTTCGGTTACTTTGTTATTTTATGGAATTTACTTTATTGTAATTTCATTGCAATTATCTAAGACTAAATAGCTGGAAATACTATTGGGCTAACCAGTTTTTAATCATTTCCAAACCATAATCAGTCATTATTGACTCGGGATGGAATTGTAAACCGGTAAGGTCGAGTTTTTTATGCCTGATGGCCATATTCAAATTATTTTCATCTCTCAGTATTATTTCTAATTCATGAGGAATCGATTGTTCGTCGATATTCCACGAATGGTAATGACCTATGAAAAAATTTGAGGGTAATCCGTTGAAAATTCTATCAGCTACTACAATAGAAGCCTTGTTTTTTATGCCGTGCATCGGTTCTTTCATTTGAACAAGTTTAGCCCCGAAAAGTTCAGCAATAGCTTCATGACCAAGGCAAATGCCAAGCATTGGCACCGAACTATGAAATTTCTTTAAAAACCACATTAACTGTCCGGCTTCTTTTGCAATGCCGGGCCCCGGCGAAATTAATACTCTGTCAAAATCTTTCGCCCCAAGCTTATCAAGTTCATCGTTCTTCAAAATTAAATAATCACTAACCCCGGCCTGTTCAACTAACTGAACCAGGTTGTAAATAAAAGAATCGTAATTATCGATGATGATGAGTTTCAAACTTATTGTTTTTGCAAATGTAGTATAATAGCAAAAGTGTAATTTTGTAAAAAAACTAAGTAAAGGTATTGCAAACTACTATAAATAGGATTAATCAATTTGGCAAAAAACGAATACCTTTTCTTTTTATTATCGATTTCGATATGGAGAAGCCTATTGTTTTGCCATTAAATGAGATTGATTCGGATGAGATTCTGTATTCTGTTAATGGCATTTCTAATATAAACGGCAACAATCCGGAATGCGCAAAAGAAATTGAGTTTAAGGCCAGTCCTGTTTCAAAAGAACGATATCTCACTGCATTCAACCATGTTCAAAAACATATCCGTCATGGTGATTCATTTTTGCTAAACCTTACCATGCCAAGCAAAATTGAAACCAATTTGAATTTAAAAGAAATATTTGCTTGCAGTAAAGCCAAATACAAGCTCCTTGTAAAAGACCAATTTGTTGTGTTTTCACCTGAAATATTTATAAAAACAATTGGCCGGAAAATCAGTTCCTTTCCCATGAAAGGAACAATGGATGCTGCATTGCCTGATGCGGAACAAAAATTGCTTAACAGCGAAAAGGAACTTGCCGAGCATTATACAATCGTAGATCTTATCCGCAACGACCTCAGTATGGTAGCCAAAAATGTGAAGGTGGACAGGTTCAGATTTATTGATAAACTAAAAACTAACCGTGGTGGGTTATTACAAATGAGCTCGGAGATAAGCGGAGAATTGCCGGAAAATTATCACGAGATTATAGGAGAAATATTAATAAAAATGCTTCCGGCAGGTTCAATATCCGGTGCGCCAAAAAAGAAAACTATTGAAATTATCAGAGAAGCCGAACAATACAAACGTGGATATTATACAGGTATATTTGGCATTTTTGATGGAGAAAATATCGACAGTGGAGTGATGATTAGATATATTGAACAGAAGCCCGATGGCTTGATTTACAAAAGTGGTGGCGGAATTACGGCCAAAAGTAATGTTGATGAAGAATACCAGGAATTGATTGACAAAATATACATACCGCTTTGATTAATGCAATTAATCGAAACTATACGCGCTGAAAAGGGTGAATTTTTAAACCTGAATTTTCATCAAAACCGGATGAATAATTCGCGAATGGAGTTGTTTAATTGTACAGATAAAATAGACCTTAAATCAATCCTTCAAAACCGGTCATCTGAAATTTCAACCAACCAACTTTATAAATGCCGTATTATTTACGATACCGATATAAAAAATGTTGAATTTGTTCCATATCAATTACCTGATATAAATTTTTTAAAACTTGTTAAATGTGATGAAATCGAATACAGTCATAAATACTATAATCGTCAACAAATTAATGTGTTATTTGAACAAAAGGGTACAGCAGATGATATTATCATTGTAAAAAACGGACTAATAACCGATTCTTCATTTTCCAACCTGCTGTTTTACAATGGGAAACAATGGCTAACACCTGCGTTCCCATTACTTAAAGGTACACAGAGAGCCTTCCTTTTAAAACAGGAAATAATTCTAACAGCTGATATCCGGCTGGATGACTTGCTACATTTCATAAAAATCCGTTTGATAAACGCCATGATAAAATTTGAAGATGAAGTGGATGTTGAAATTGAGAATATTATAAATTGAGAAAAATTGTTTAATTTCCCACAAAAATATATTGATATGTGTACATTTATTAAAAAATTACTTAAGCTCATTGCATGGTTGTTATTGATTGTTTTTCTTGTGTTTGCTGGATTTATAGTCTATATAACCATTACCGATTATCAGCCGGAACAGGTTGAGGTTCTTGTTGAGGAAGGAACCTATCCTAACGTTCAGAAGTTGCAGCAGGATACATTTTCGTTGATGAACTGGAATATTGGCTATGCAGGACTCGGGCAGGAAATGGACTTTTTTTATGATGGGGGAGAGGGCGTTGGGCCCACCAAAGAGTTATCGGAAAAATATTTAAATAGCATTGTTGATTTTGTAGTTGGTAATGATTCCGTTGATTTTTGGTTGTTGCAGGAAATTGATGTGAAATCAAAAAGAACCTATCGCGAAAATCAGGTTAACGTGCTTACAAATGCCAAAGAAGGTAGTTATAGTGTTTATGCAATGAACTACAAGGTTCCGTTTGTGCCGGTTCCGGTTACTAACCCTATGGGACTTGTTGAAGCCGGATTAATGACATTTTCTAACTTCCCTCCTGCAGAAGCATTAAGGTATGCTTACCCATTAATTGCCGCCTGGCCCGATAAATTGTTTTTATTGGACAGGTGTTTTATATTAAACAGATATCCGCTTGAAAACGGAAGCGATCTGGTTATATTTAATACACATAACTCGGCATATGTATACGATAGTGTTCTGCGAATTGAAGAACTGCAAATTATCAAAAAAGTAATGCTTGCGGAATATAACAAAGGCAATTATGTAATTGCAGGTGGCGATTGGAATCAAAACCCTCCGGGGTATCAGCCATCGGGCGACTATAATACGCATAAATTCTTTCCATCCATAGTTAAAATGAATTTCGATTTTATGCCCAATGGATGGACATGGGCTTATGATGATAGCGCTCCTACCAATCGACAAAATGATAAGCCATTTATTATTGGCGAAAACGGAACCACCTGCCTTGATTATTATCTGGTTTCTCCAAATATTGAAATTATAGATGTTGAAGTGATTGACCTGAAATTTGAACATAGTGATCATAATCCGATTTATATAAAGGCTCACCTCAAAACTGAATCTGACTAATCAGTGCCTAATGTTGGCGGAATTTGTGCATGAGAATAGATAATTGCATATTAAGTTTAGGTTAATTCTCGTTTAAGGAGCATTATTTAGGTAGCGGCGGACGAAATATTTTTCATTTTTGCATCAATTATGAAGAAATGAATATGTTAGCCTAATAATCTCCTTACATTAAGGCAAAGTTTGGTTATTACTAACGCTAATCTTAACTCTTACAATGAAAATAACTTTATTAATTTTTATATTTACATTTCTTGGGCATCTGTTAACGGGCCAAAATGAAAAAGATTTCAATGTTGCTTGGGATAACGCCATGAAGGTAAGCAGTCATGATGGAGACACAAAAGTTCAATTGGGAGGACGTATTCAATATGATGTTATGTGGATAGATCAGGATGATTCGTTAGATAGCCATTTTGATGCAAATAATGGCGCTGAATTTAGAAGAGCAAGAATATATACTTCCGGTAAGATTTATAAAAATACCGAATTTAAATTGCAATTGGATTTTGCCGGAGGTGCTGTAGCTGTTAAAGACGCATATATAATGCTCACAGAAATTCCTGTGGCTGGCAATCTGATGGCAGGAAATTTTAAAGAGCCTTTTGGGCTGTCAATGCTCACAAGTTCAAATTTTATTACCGATATGGAACGGCCTCTGGTTAACACGTTCGATAATGACAGAAATCTTGGATTCATGTTGTTCAACCAGCATCTGAAAAGGCGTTTGTCGTGGTTTGCAGGTTATTTTTATCCTTCAGGCAATACCGGAAAATATCTTGGAAACAAGTATAATTTAGTATTCAGATTAACGGGGCTTCCTGTTTATACTGTTGATGACGGATACAAAGTGCTGCATCTGGGAGCATCATTTGCCAACCAATATCATGATAATACAGAAGTTTTATACCGTATTCGCCCCGAAGCTCATTTAGCTCCGGCTTATCTGACCCTAAATATTGATAAGGTTGCCGAGATTAATGATTTTAACACGGAGTTCCTTTTAATTTTCGGGTCGTTATCATTTGAAAGTGAATACACTGTTTCTATGGTTAAGCCATCGTTTACATCTGCTTTAAACAATTCATCATATAAATTTTATGCATATTATGGCACTTTAAGTTGGTTTTTAACAGGCGAGCACAAAAATTATGTTGCGTCAAAAACTGTTTTCGACAGAGTTAAACCTAAAAAAAACCTTGGGCAAGCTGGCGGATTTGGAGCTGTTGAACTGTCGCTTCGTTATTCACATATCAACCTTGATGACGAAGACCTACATGGAGGAATTATGAGTGATATAACCGGAGGGATTAACTGGTATTTAAACCCAGCAGTAAAAGTTGCCCTCAATTATGTTTATTCTGATGTTAAAAACCTTGGGAAAGCAAATATTTTTCAAATGAGGTTTCAGGTAGCGTTTTAACAACGTCATTTTCAGAAAATGAAATTTTTTAAGAATAAACCCAATATAATTAATATTATTCGTAATATTGCGAACAATAAACATTTAAATGTCGGAAATAAATCAAATATATAATGAAGATCAGATTCGAACAGCTCGTTTTGCCAAAGCATTAGGTCACCCTGTACGAATATTTATACTTCAATTGATGGCAAAGCAAAGCTGCTGTTATAGTGGCGATTTGTCAGAAGAATTACCCATTGCGAAATCAACTCTTTCGCAGCACCTTAAGGAATTGAAAGATGCCGGTTTAATACAGGGTGAAATAGAATTACCAAAAATAAAATATTGCCTTAATAAAGAAAACTGGGAAGCAGCGCAAAAATTGTTTAGTAAACTATTTGATAAATAAAAAAGTTTAATTAAAATGTTCGTAGTTTTACGAACCACGAATAACAAAATAACAAAAATGTCATGGAAATAAAAATTTTAGGCCCGGGTTGTGCAAAGTGCAAAACACTTGAAAAAATCACGCGTGAAGTGGTTGCGGAATTAGGTTCTAACGCCACTGTATCGAAGGTTGAAGACATTATGGATATAATGAATTATGGAGTAATGACAACACCTGCATTAGTTGTTGATGAAAAAGTAGTGATTAAAGGAAGGGTCCCTTCCGCAAAAGAAATAAAAGAAATTCTAACCAATTAAAAGTTTTTACTATGAAAAAAGTACTGATTTTAATGTTTTCTATCGGGTTAATTTTTAGCCTCGGTTCATGTAATGCACAGGAAACCAAAGATTCTGAAAATTCTGAAAAAACTGATCCTACCATCACAGTTGAAAAAGTGGAAGTTTATTATTTTCACGGAACGCGCAGATGTACCACTTGCAAAGCAGTTGGCAGGGTGGCGCAAGCCTTAGTGCAAAATAAATACGGAAATAATAAAAAGGTGGAGTTTGTGGAAATTGATTATGATGTTCCCGGAAACGAAGACCTCGTTGAAAAGTTTGAAGTAACCAGCTCAGGGTTGTATGTATACAATGGAGTAGAAGTTATAAATCTTACTTCGCTGGCTTTTCGATATGCAACAACCGACCCCGATAAATTAAGGGACAAGTTAACAGAATTAATTGACAAAAACCTGTAGATAATGGAGTTTCTTCTTTATTTACTCGAAAGCTCCCAGCTCCCATTTTTAACAGCACTAATATTGGGCTTAATGACAGCAATAAGTCCATGCCCGTTGGCAACAAATATAACCGCGATTGCCTTTATCGGTAAAGATATCGATAATAAACGCAAAGTATTTATTAACGGGTTGGTATACACTCTTGGTCGGGCAGTAACTTATACCGGGTTAGGACTGATATTTTATTTTGGAGCAAGTCAGTTTAAAATTTCCGGATTTGTACAACAATGGGGTGAAAAACTTCTTGGACCGTTATTAATTATCATAGGACTGCTCATGCTCGATTTTATTAAAATAAATTTCCCGGGACTTGGTAAACTCACCGAAAAAATGGAGAAAAAAAGCAAATCAGGTTTTTGGGGTGTACTATTGTTAGGTATTGTGTTTGCCCTTGCCTTTTGCCCTTACAGCGGAGCGTTATATTTTGGAATGTTAATACCAATCACAATTACTAGTGCCTCCGGACTTTATTTGCCCCTGATATTTGCTTTGGGAACAGGTTTACCGGTGATAATTTTTGCATGGTTTATAGCCTACACCGTTGGTAGTGTAGGAGGAGTTTATAATAAAGTAAAAGCCTTCGAAATTTGGTTTCGCAGAGTTGTATCAGTAATTTTTATCATTGTAGGATTATATTATTCAATAATTTATTTTTTATGAGATTCTTAGCAGAAAATTTTCCGGAATTTACGCAGATGTTCGACAACATCGATAGTTTGTATGAAGAGAAACGAATGATTGACGAAAAAACATATCAATATATTTGTCTTGCACTTGCAATAAAAGGACGTTCAGCACCTTGTGTAAAAAAACATTTTAATGGTGCCATTAAAGCAGGTGCCACACCGAAAGAAATAGGGTACATAATTGCATTAACTATCCGCGAAAGCGCAGGTAATGATGATTGCTGGGTGCATGATGTATTAGGAGATACAAGAGAATTGCTAAGACCAAATTTAGTGTGTTGCGAGAAGTAAACAGATTAAAAGAGATATGTAGTGGAGTGGAAAAAAGAAATTACTATTTTTGCGTGGATACTAGGCTTTTTCCTATTTGCCTGGTTCATGCCAATAGGGACAGAAAGATTTGACAATGCACTGTTAGCAGCGTTTGAACTTACAAAATGGTATGCTCAGGAACATGTAATACTATGTCTTATACCTGCCTTTTTTATAGCCGGTGTAATAGCAGTTTTTATAAGCCAGGGGGCAGTAATTAAATACTTCGGGGCAAGGGCAGTTAAATGGAAAGCCTACCTTATCGCTTCATTATCAGGAACAATACTGGCCGTTTGCAGTTGTACGATACTACCATTATTTTCGAGTATCCATAAACGGGGTGCCGGATTAGGTCCAGCAATAGCTTTTTTATATTCAGGCCCTGCAATAAATATACTCGCCATAATTCTAACTG
Organism: Bacteroidota bacterium; assembly: GCA_014382445.1. GTDB lineage: Bacteria > Bacteroidota > Bacteroidia > Bacteroidales > F082. The sequence continues at coordinate 2,005 of JACNJS010000045.1, read as the reverse complement.
CACGAATTTTGGGATTTGAGCTTGGAGTAGCCCGAATTATTGGCGCAGTTTTTTTTAGCGTTGTAATAGGTTTAATAATGGCTTTTCTGTATCGTAAAGAAGAAAAACAACGTGCTGAAAAAATGGATTTTCCTGATATAAAGGGGGGGCGTCCGTTGTGGCAAGTTTCATATCATTTTTTCGTTTTAGTATTAATTCTTGTATTTGCTAACTGGGGAAACCCAGATAATACTGAAGGTTTTATGTACTGGATATGGGCAAACAAATGGCACATTACTGCATTTTTCGGATTAATGTTTATTTATTCCTTGATCAAAATCCTTAAAATGAAACCATTGTATGTAATACTTGCAGCAATTCCGGTAATAGCAACTGCCTTTATTTTTCCCGCACAGCCTTTAATTCCATTTGTTGTTGCAGTTATCGGATTAACAGTTCTTACTTTAATTACAGGCGGTGAATCGCAAGAATGGTTAGCCGAAAGTTGGGGATTTACAAAACAGATAATGCCGTTACTTGCCGCCGGAGTTTTAATTGCGGGATTATTGCTTGGAACAGCTGAAGGTGAGGGCATTATTCCGGGTGAATGGGTAGCAGCATTAGTGGGTGGAAATTCTTTATTCTCAAACTTTTTTGCATCAATATTTGGTGCATTTATGTATTTCGCTACTCTTACTGAGATACCCATAATACAGGGCTTATTGAATAACGGAATGGGAAAAGGTCCGGCACTTGCTTTGCTACTTGCCGGCCCTGCATTATCTCTTCCTAATATGCTTGTTATACGAAGTGTGATCGGAACTCAAAAAACTATCGTTTATATAGTTTTAGTTTCGATTATGGCTACCATCAGTGGGTTGATTTATGGTTCTCTTTTTTCTTAAAACGAAAACCCTTATTGCATATTATTAAATTTAAAATTAAATTATCTGAGCATCTTAAACTATTTTTCTTTAGTTTTTTACCTAAATTCGCCCTTTTGCATTGTTAGTATTTTATAAGTGGATTTCCAAAATAATCTTATAATACTAGCCAAAAATATTAATTAACTTGAGAATCACTTTTGTATAAATCATTATTATAATTAAAACCTGTTTAACATGAAAAATTTATTTTTAATGCTTACAGTTGCGGCAATGTTTAATTTTATTGCTTGCAAACAAAATTTTGAACGCCCCCCCAAAGAAGTAGTAACTGCATTTGACCAAAAATTTGCGGATGTTGAAAAAGTGAAATGGGAAAAAGAAAGCGACACTGAATGGGAAGCCAAATTCAAAATGAACGGAATCGAATATTCGGCTTGCTTCGGTGCAGACGGCAGTTGGATTGAAACCGAATATGAAATTCAGATATCAGCAATCCCCGACACTGTTAGAAGCATCCTGGATGTTGAATTTGCAGGCTTTGAGATTGATGGAGCCGAAATGATCGAAAATACCGATGGAATATTCTATGAGATTGAACTCGAAAAAGGCGATGTCGAAATCGAAGTTCTAATGGATTCCTTTGGTGCGATTTTGGAAAAAGAAGTTATAACCAAAGATGACGATGATAACGATGATGAGGATGATGACGATGATGACGCACATGGCCACGACCATGACGGCGAACACCACCACGACCATTAGTCATTAGTTTATTTGCCACAGGAATAGCAGATTATAGTTTTTAGTACAAATATGCATAGTTGATTTCCTTTAATACAGGATCAATAGTTTTTTCTTAACACATAATATAATACGTTTCAAATATGATGAGCGAACTGCTAACATTTTCTTTATCAGTATTTATGGGGTTTTTCGCTATAATGAATCCTATTGCTAATACGCCTGTCTTCATGGGGTTGATTCTGGCCATAATAGGAACCGGAATGGTAATAGCTGGTATTAAAATAGCATATGGTTTATAATTTTTCTTTTAATATAACCTGGCTAAATAGTTAAAATGATCATCTTCAAAAATTAATTCACAACTAAAGCCTGCTTGTTCGGATAAGCCTGCCAGA
>JACNJS010000011.1 GCA_014382445.1 Bacteroidota bacterium | reverse complement strand
TTAAGCAAAACGTATAATGTAAATACAGTTAATGACGGACAGGAAGGCTTAAAATATCTTGAACAAGGCAATATGCCTGACTTGATAGTTGCTGATATCCAAATGCCTAATCTCGACGGTTATGAATTTTTGCGAAATATTAGAGCAAGTGGTTTTTTTAAAAATATCCCTATGATAATGCTATCAGGGATTGAAAGCAGTAATGAAAGGGTAAAATGTTTAAAATTAGGCGCTGATGACTACCTTGTTAAGCCTTTCAACCCCGAAGAACTCGCCATTAGAATTGAAAACCTGATCACAAGAAGGGGAGCATAATTTATTACAAAAATAATTGTACCTAAGTGCTAAACCTACTTTATATTGGAAATAATCCTGACGTGATAAACGCTCTTGCTAATTTTGATACGAAATTTAATTTTTATCAATTACCAAACGGTCTTAAAGCATTTGCGTATTTAAAGGAAGGAAATTCTCCTGATGCAATAGTTTGTGAAGCCAGATTGCCAGGGATGAATGGCATCGAAATTGGGAAAATCATACGTGGTTTAACCGGTTTCGTTAAAACACCTTTTATTATTTTTAATTGTGAACCCGATGTTAACCTTACCAAAGAAGCATTTAAAGCAAGAGCTATTGTTGATGATGTTTATTTATTTCCTTTTGATTTAAACAATTTGTATATTAGACTACAATACCTCATTAAATACTACGACACGGTTGAAGACGATATAGCTCCTGAATCTGCCTTTAAAGAATACAAAATTCCGTTTTTGAAAAGAGCGTTTGATATAGTTGTTTCCTCAATAGCACTTCTTTTACTTTCTCCACTTTTGCTGGTTATTGCTTTAGCTATACGGATAGAATCAAAAGGTGCAATTATTTACAAATCGAAACGCGTAGGTACGGGGTATAAGATTTTTGATTTTTTGAAGTTTCGATCTATGAATATTGATGCTGACAAACATTTAAAAGACCTAAAGCATCTTAACCAATATTCTTCTTATGAAACTGAGCATGATGAACTAACTGCTGATTGTCCGGAGTGTGCTAAACTGAGTGAAGGAGAGTATTGTTCACCTATACTATATATTAAAGGGTTAAAAATTTGTGAACATTGGTATATCCAACAAAAGAAAAACCAAGATGTATCTGTATTTGTTAAAATTAAAAACGACCCCAGGATTACTAAAATTGGTAATTTTATCCGAAACACGAGTATCGATGAACTTCCACAACTAATTAATGTATTTAAGGGAGACATGTCAATAGTTGGTAATCGCCCTATTCCACTTTATGAAGCGGAACTGTTAACATCGGATGACTGGAGCGGCAGATTTATGGGGCCGTCAGGTATTACAGGGCTTTGGCAGGTTGAACTACGAGGTAAAAAAGGTACTTTGTCAGAAGAAGAAAGGAAAGCCTTAGACAATAAATATGCTAAAACTTATTCATTTTGGGGAGATATCAAATTGATATTGCGAACAATACCCGCACTATTACAAAAGGAAGATGTATAAATAAAATGTTAAAAAAATATTAATAACTATTAAAACTCATACATACAGGCAGAAAATATTTTAGTAGCTTGCCATGCTAAATATGTAGAGTTTCATAATGAACTAAGCGATAATAAATGATGAGAGGTTGTTTAACAAAAATAGTAACAGGATTAGTATTAATGTTTTATTTTTCAAATGTAGTTGGGCAGCAAACTCAAAATGATGATGTTATATATTTCAATCCTTTAACAGACGATATTACAAAACGTTTGCCACCGTTACGTGTCCTTGTTGATTCAGCTGCTTATAACTCACCAACAATAAAGTATGAAGAACTCAAAGCCGAATTTTATTATTACGAGCAAATAACTGCAGCGCGTGAATGGCTCGAATATTTTACTATAAATTTAGATGCTATTGGTGGAAGGTGGGGCTATGACGATTGGAGTCGATCAAACCCGCGCAACATCTCCTATTATTCAAATTATTCCAATCTTACATCTTGGCGTTCTGCATTTGCAGCTATGTTTTATATCAGAATGCCACTTGGACCAATGGTAGACAGGCGTAACAGAATTAATAAACAGAAAAAGTGGATTGAGATATCTCTTACTCAAAAAGAAATAAATAAACGTTATTTACAAGAACGTGTAATAATTGTATATAATGATTTAGTTAGCATGCAAAGTGAAATCAGAATTTACAATGATTATCAACAATTCACAATGATGCAGATGCAAATGGCACAAAATGAATTTCTTAACGGTGAGATATCATCAGCAGAATATACAAGATTGAAAGAGATTCAAACAAGTGGTGCTGTATTGTATTTGCAGGCAATTTCTGCCTTTAAAAAAAACTATCAATCGTTAGAAGTGTTAACTGGCATGAGGTTTAATCTGATAACTGTATTAAGGTAAGCTAAAGAGATATTATGGATATTATTCAAATAATAAAACTTTTTAAACGTAACTTGTTATTATTAATACTTGTTCCTATCATATTTGCGGGAGTTACATATTATTTTACTCGAAATCAGGAAAAAGTATACCAATCGGAAGCCGTTATTTATACAGGAATTACTACGGGTTATTCAATAGAGTCAGCAACGCAACGACAAAGCGATTATTTTACTATGAGTGCTCAGTATGATAATATGATTAATCTACTAAGATCACGACAAACGCTTATTGAAACATCGCTTCTCTTACTTACTCAGGATCTCTCCCTTGAAAGATATAATCCTCAGTACATTTCGATGGACAATTTTAATCGATTACAAGCTTCTATGCCTAAGCGTGTAAAAGACATGGTTGTGAAGAACAACAAATCAGGTATTGAACGTGAGAAACAAGAACAAATTAATAATTTAGAGAAGGAATTACGATCACTTGAAAAAGAGATAAATAAAAAGAAAAACCGGGTTGTTCAAGAAAAAATACGCGACGGACTAGGCGTTAATTCTACCGATCAAATTAATACCGGTATTAAAAAAGAGGCCATTCCTGTAGATGATGATGAAGCGGGGTTTACATATCATGTTGTTCAGCAGGGTGAATCTCTTTCTCTGATCGCTAGCAGATATGGTGTTTCCCGCGGTCAGATTATGTCGCTAAATGACCTTTCTGATAGTAATTTGAACCCCGGTCAATCGTTGATAATCAAAAAGGAAACTGTTTCAAATAGTAAATATCATACTGTTAAACCCGGTGAAACACTGTATTCAATTGCTAAAAAATATGGAGTTAATATCAGTAAACTTCGTGAATTAAATAGCATCGATAACAAATCTCTCACTCCCGGGCAAGAAATATTAATCAGCGAAAGTACTAGGGGGAGAAATCTAATTAATTCATATGATTATGCAATAAAGAGCGTTTCTCCGCAAGAATCGGATGACCCGGCTGTTGTTGAATCAAATTATATTACAACATCATCTACCTACTATAATGGAAATGATGATGATAGCCAATTATTTGTAAAAGACCCTATTATTCCGCCCGGCATTAATCCATCCGATTTTAAACAAACGCTTAACAATCTTACCTATTATTACAATAGCAGCGACTCAAATTATATTTACGGCCTGTTACATTACGGGGGAAGCAAGCATTACAGCGAACAATCAATAGGAAGGATATCTATATACCGAATTAGCAATAGTGACCTTGTAAGATTAACATTTACTTCGGATGACCCTGGTATTTGTCAACAAACTCTTAAAATAGTCTGTAAAGTATTTATGCAAAATTACAAATTGCTTAGGGCAAACCAAACAAATTTAGTTGTTAAATATTTTGAAGCTCAAGTTGATTCAGCCGACAAAAAACTACAGGCTGCTGAGGACAGACTTTTAAAATTTAATATGAAAAACAACATTATTAATTATTACGAACAAAGTAAAGCCATTGCAAGTCAAAAAGAGGATTTAGATTTATATTATCAAAACGAACAAATACGTCTAGCATCATCTGTAGCGTCACTAAAAGAATTAGAACTTAATTTAACTGCCCGCGATAGTATTTATTTGAAAAGCGATGAAATAACCCAAATGAAAAAAGAACTTTCACAAGTTACCGAAAGTATTGTCATTAATGAGTTAGCATCTGATTATGATGAGAGGGTAGTTGAACAGCTTAATATACTTAGAACCAGACAACTACAGCTTAGAAATGAAATTAAGTTTTATGTTGACCAGCTTTATTTGTACAGTCATTCAGCGCAAGGTTTACCCATAAAAGAATTACTTTCAGAATGGTTAAAGCACACAATAAATGGAGAGGAATCAAAAGCTTCCTTAATAGTTCTTGCAAGAAGAAAGATTGATTTTGTGAGAACCTATCAAAAATTTGCTCCTCTCGGTGCTATGTTAACACGTATTGAAAGGGAAATAAAGGTTGCTGAACAATCCTATCTTGAATTGCTTAAAAGTTTAAACCTTGCCAAAACGAAACAGCAAAATGAAGAGATGGCAACAAATATTAAATTAGTTGACGAACCATTTTTCCCAATTTCTGCTAAACCATCCGGGGCTAGGTATATTGTTCTTGGTGCTGCAATTTTCGGATTCCTTTTAATAGGATTCATTATTTTATTACTTGAATATTTCGACAGGTCGATGAAAAATCCATCACAAGTAGTAAAATCAACCAACATGAAGCTTGCCGGTGCTTTTCCAAGGCTCAGTTCAAGAAGTCAAGCAAATGAACTCGCTTTTATTAGTCAACGGCTCATCGATATTATTATTCAAAATATCAAGTTAAAACTTTCTAAAGAAGTTGTGAAAAAAGAAACCCGACCATACTTTATAGCGGTTTATAGTACACAAAATAGTGTTGGTAAAACTTTACTTTGCGAAAGGATAATAAATCGATTAAGAGAAATTGGTGATAACGTTCTTTATCTTAACCATTCCTCTGACGATGATGCTGAAGAAGACTTTAATTATTCATGTACATATAAAATTACTGACAATTTTATGGACATTAAAGATTTACAACAGCTTATTAGTTCAAAATATTTAAGAATACAAAATAAACCTTACGATTTTATTTTTCTTGAATTGCCATCTATTGTTTATAACACATATCCTATAAAACTTATTAGCACTGTTGATATATCGCTTTATGTTATAAGTGCCACGAGCAACCTTTCAAAAGCCGACAAAACAGCATTAGATACTTATAATGATGTAGTATTAAATAAACCAATGGTTGTTATTAATGCAGTAGAATTATATAACTTAGATGAGATACTTTCTGATATGCCCGGGATAATAAAATATACTACCATAGGAAAAATTAAACAATTATTAGTATACCCGTTTAAATATCGTATTCACATCAATAGAAAAGCATAAAATTGTGGCTAATTATTTAGCTAAAATATTTAAAAACCATAATTTTCTTTCATTAGCAAACAACGGGTTAGTAGCCGTACTAGGCTTTTTTTCGTTTGTTGTGCTCGTTCGCAGTTTACCAACCTACGAGTTTGGTGAGTGGGTTCTGTTTATTACTACCCTTAATTTCATTGACATGCTTAGGTTTGGGCTAACCCGATCAGCAATTGTTAGGTTTTTATCTGGTGCAGACGAGGTAGAAGGAAAACAACTGTTAGGATCAAACTATACCATTAACTTTACTACAACTGTGTTTTTAATAATAGTTGTTGTATTGATAAACTACTCATTTGCAGAAAACATCCAGGAATCAGGATTCTTGCTATTCTTTAATTGGTTTCCCTTAATAGCGATTATAAACCTTCCATTTAATAATTCTTTATCAGTACTTCAGGCAAGGATGCGTTTTGATTATATACTCATTATCAGAATTATTAATGTGGGTTCTTTCATGCTTTTTCTGATAGTAAACTATTTCTATTTTCACGCAGGCATTTTTGTTATCATGTGGGCCTACGTTATCACAAATATAGTTAGTTCACTAATTGCATCTTTATTAAACTGGGATGGAATATTATTTGTTTTAAAAGCAACAAAACGAACAAGCAAATTAATATTAAATTTTGGAAAATACACTTCAGGAACACTTATTGGATCGAATCTGTTAAGAAGTGCTGATACATTCATACTTGGATTAAGCCCGTTTATGGGCGTTACCGGAGTTGCTCTTTATAGTATTCCCCTTAAATTAACCGAAATTATTGAAATACCAGTAAGGAGTTTTGCCATGACTGCCTTCCCAAAAATGTCGAAAGCAAGTATTGAAGGAAAGAAAGATCTTGTTAGAAAAATATATTATCAAAATGCAGGAGGACTTACATTCTTACTAATACCAATATTAGCTGCTTCGTTTATATTTGCCGAAGAGTTGGTAACAATACTTGGAGGAGAGGAATACAGAGAAACAGCAAGTGTATTCAGGATTTTTTGTTTTTACGGTTTACTTCTACCTATTGATAGGTTTACCGGGGTTGCGCTCGACAGTGTGAATATGCCAAAACAAAATTTTATTAAAGTTGTATATATGACGCTTTCAAATATAATAGGTGACGCAATTGTAGTTTTTGGCCTTTATTATGTAGTGATTATCTCATCTGTACTTACACTTTTATTTATAGGGTACACAAATCCTGAAATTATTGGAGAAACGGCCTCTATGTTTACAATGATCACTCTACTTGATATGGTTGCCGTTGTAACAATTCTTTTTACAATTGTTGGAATTGTTGTTGGGACTCACTTCCTAAAAAAAGCGCTTAACATTAAGATCAGATTAATATTTTCAGGTGGGCTAATGTTTTATGCAAACTTTTTTATAAAAAAATAATCGAAAACGCTAATTTCCAAACAGTTTCTGTTTCAAATAAATTTATTATTTTTAGCTCCTATGTTTGACACAATAAAAGATAGAACAGGTGCAGCAAAATTACAACACCCTGCAATTATTGCAGCAATGATTGTATTATCTGTATTATTGAGTTATTTGATAGCCAAGGGGGGGATTTTTATTGTAATAGGACTAATAATTCTTATACCAGGGTTAATATTCTTTAATCGCCTTTTCAACAATCCTGCCATAGGAATTAATACTTTGTTAATATTCTCATTTATAGCCATCGGGCTTTCTCGTTATATCCGAGGAGTACCTTTTGGGTTAGGAATTGATGGCATACTTGTTATTACATACGTAGCATTTTTTTTTAAGAATTTTTATGATGGATTAAACATAGGCCAGGCTAATCGTGAGATTACATATTTAATGTTTTTTTGGTTTGCTTTTACAGTGCTTGAACTTTTCAATCCTCTTGCCTTAAGTCAAGCAGCATGGTTTTATGCAATGAGGGGATTAGCACTTTATCCTCTACTATTAGTTCCTCTGGCTCTGCTTGTATTTAACCGGCTTCGATTCCTTTATCTTTTATTATATATCTGGGGAATCTTTACAATACTTGGTACTTTAAAAGGAGCACAACAATTATATATAGACCTCGATGGTGCAGAAAAGTATTGGCTTGATACTGTAGGTGCTGTTACTCACTTAATCGATAACAGGCTACGCTCCTTCTCATTTTTTAGTGATGCTGGTCAATTTGGCGCAGCACAGGGTGCAGCAGGTACTGTTGGTATAATATTGGCAACAAGTATTAAAGGTAAGAGAAATAAAATTTTCTTTCTTATTGTTGGAATTATGGGCATGTGGGGCATGTTTATGTCGGGTACACGAGGCGCAATTATTATTCCAATGATTGGTGGAGTTGTATATTTAATTCTAAGAAGAAACTTTCGAATATTTATTTTGGGTGGAATTCTTATGACGATGTTTTACGTTTTCTTTGCTTTCACATTTATTGGAGATAATTACTACCAAATCGCAAGGTTAAGAACAGCCTTCAGACCCGAACTCGATGCATCTTACCAAGTTCGACTTGAAAACAGAGCAATATTAAAGGCGTATTTAGCTGATAAACCTTTTGGTGGCGGAGTGGGGGCTGCTGGTAACTGGGGACTACGTTTCTCCCCACAAGGATTCCTTGCAAACGTTGCTACCGATAGTTGGTATGTACAGATTTGGGCCGAAATGGGGATTGTTGGATTATTCATCCATGTGTTAATTCTTTCATACATACTTTTGAAAGGGTTTTACCTGATAATGGTTAGAGTTAAGAATGTTGAACTGGCCGGAATACTTGGAGCACTTATTGCCGGCTACGCAGGAATCATGGGTGCAAGTTATGGCAATGGGGTTCTAGGGCAAATGCCAACAGGTATAATAGTGTATTTAAGCTGGACATTCATTTTTATGGCTCAACAATTAGACCGCGAATATTCTTATCTGGAATCTATCGGTAAGTCACCTCAATCACTTTTTATAAAAGATTAATTCTTTAAATATTCTATGGAATCAAAAATTAGTCAACCATTGGTTTCAGTAATAACTGTAAATTATAACCAATCGGAAGTAACTTGTGAATTTTTGAATTCACTCCAACGTATAACTTACGAAAATGTTGAGGTTTTTGTTGTTGATAATGATTCACAAAGTGATAATCCCGATATTATTAAGGAACGATACCCTTATATCAAATTATTAAAAACTGATAGTAACCTTGGTTTTGCTGGTGGTAACAATGTTGCTCTCCCTCATTGTAAGGGTAAATATATTCTATTCCTCAATAATGATACTGAGGTTGAGCCTGGATTTCTTGAGCCAATGGTAGACCTACTGGAATCGGATCCTAAAATTGGAATGGTTAATCCTCGCGTTCAATATTATTATTTGCCCGGGATAATTCAGCACGGTGGATATACACCATTTAACTTTATAACGATAAGGAATTTCGGTATTGGTTATGGGAAAAAAGACTTAGGACAATTTTCAAATGTAAGCGAATCCGGATCTATTTTTGGGGCTGCAATGATGGTTCCTTTAAAAGTAATTAAGGAAGTTGGCATGATGGCTGATATTTTCTTTTTGTATTACGAAGAACACGATTGGGCCGCTCATATTAAACGAGCAGGCTATAGCACATATTATCAGGGAAAATCACTTGTTTATCATAAAGAATCCGTATCAACGGGTAACGACAGTCCGTTTAAAATTTATTATTTAACACGGGGCCGTATTTTATTTGCTCGAAGAAATACTTTTGGGATTAGAAAAATATTTGCCTTAATTTATATTTACGTACTATCCACCCCACGAATTACATTAGGTTATGCAATGATATTGAGATTCGATCTTGTATGGGCATTCTGGAAAGCTGTTTGGTGGAATCTGACCCATCGCAGTGGTATTATATTTGAGCTACCTGCGCTAAAATCCGATGGTATATAATTTAGGTTAATGGCAACTAAAAGAACATATTACCCTCTGGTTTCAATTATCACGGTTAACTACAACCAATCGGAGGTAACTTGTGCCTTTATCGAGTCGTTAAACAAAATATCATATCCTAATTTCGAGGTGATAGTTGTCGACAATAATTCTACAGAGGATGACCCTTCGATAATTAAACAGCGCTATCCAAATATAATATATATACCTAACCCTATAAATTACGGCTTTGCAGCAGGAAATAATTTTGGGTTAATGCGAGCAAAAGGTGAATATGTTATGTTGCTTAACAATGATATTGAAGTTCCGCCAAACTTTATGGAACCATTAATTGAAAAACTTGAAAAGAATCCGAAAATTGGCGCTGTGAGTCCGAAGATTAAGTTCTATTACCAACCCGACACTATACAATACGCAGGCTTCACTCCAATTAACAACATCACAATGCGTAATACAGCAATCGGTTTTCGCCAAAAAGATACAGGTCAGTTTGAACAAGACAGGGAAACTGCCTACGCCCACGGAGCTGCTATGATGGTGCCAATTCGGGTTGTAAAAGAAGTTGGGCTAATGTCATACATTTTCTTTTTATACTATGAAGAAGCTGATTGGTGCGCACGAATATCTAACGCAGGATATTCCATGTTTTATGTTCATAATTCCTACGTACTTCATAAAGAGTCGATATCAACCGGGAAATTAAGTGCATTAAAAATTTATTATCAAAACCGAAACCGCCTTGTTTTTATGAGGCGAAATATTCATGGTCGTGAATTCTATCTTGGGTTAGGATACCAGCTATTTGTAGCCATCCCAAAAAATGCTTTTAAGTTCCTACTTAAAGGTAAAGTTATACTATTTTTGGCATATTATAAGGCAATTGGATGGCATCTGAAGAATTTATTTAATCAGGAAATATATGAAAACCCTAAACTTTAAATTTAAATATTATCTTTAATTTTAAATAAAAATTAAATTACATGACTGCATTGAACTTTTTAAATTTTATTCAATATCTTTTTTTGATATATTCAGGTTTCTATGCAGTTTATTTATTGTTTTATGCAATTGCTTCATTCTTTTATAAATATGGCGGAAAAACAAGTACAAATAGATTGAGAAAATTTTTAATTCTTATACCTGCTTATAAAGAGGATAAAATAATTATAAATACAGCAACCGAAGCATTAAAACAAGATTATCCTTCTGATTTATACGATGTTTATGTAATTGCTGATTCATTTAAACGCGAAACAATTGAGTTACTGCAAAATGAAGATAACATACAATGTATCGAAGTTTCTTTTAAGCTTAGTACTAAGGCCAGATCAATAAATAAAGCATTACAAGCAATAACTGAAGAATATGATGGAGTGATAATTTTGGATGCCGATAATATAATGGATGATGACCTTATCCTAAAAGTTAATAATGCTATGGCAAATGGAAGTAAAGCTATCCAGTGCCATCGTGTTGCCAAAAACCAGGATACTTCATTTGCCATTTTAGATGCTTTAAGTGAAGAAATTAATAATACTATTTTCAGAAAAGGACATATCGCTTTAGGTATATCTTCAGCATTAATTGGCTCAGGAATGGCATTTGAATATAAACTGTACCGGTCAATAATGAAAACTATCGACACCTACGCAGATGAAGATAAAGAGCTGGAAATCAAATTATTTCTTAATCGAATCAAGATCGATTTTCTTAACGATGTTTATGTTTATGATGAAAAGGTGACTAACTCTAAAGTTTTTGTTAAGCAACGTTCCAGGTGGATTTCTTCACAAATATTTTATGCTCGTACATATATTTTTAAATCAATTTATGAGCTTTTTAAGCACTCAAATTTCGATTTTTTTGATAAAATGCTTCAATTATTGCTCGCCCCCAGAATATTAATGCTTGGAATTACTTTTATTATTGCGGTACTATCTTCATTTTTTAATAGAGGATTCCTTTTTTATTCCTGGCTCGTCGTTTTTTTAGCTTTTGTTTTGGCTCTAGTTATTTCAGTACCTAAACGATTTTATAATAAACAAACCTTGCTTGCATTACTAAGTTTACCATATGGGTTTTTAATGATGGCGCTTGCGTTGTTTAAAATTAAACTAGGTCATAATAGATTAAGCCCAACACCACATCATACTGCTAACCATACTAAGAATGAAAGGATTAGAGAACGAATTAAAAATCTATAGCTATGATATTTCTTCAAATTATCCAGTTCATTTTATTAGCCTATTTAGGATTTGCAGCACTTTATATATTTATATTCAGTTTTGCCAGTCTTTTTTCTGCCCGGACAAAAAAAACTACATCGGCAAAAAAACTAAAATATGCTGTATTAATTCCGGGTTACAAAGAAGATCAGGTTATAATTGAAGTAGCCCAGGATGCACTTAACCAAGACTACCCAACTGAAATGTACGATGTTATTGTGATAGCCGACTCATTCAGAAAAGAAACAATAGAAGCTTTACGCAAATTACCAATTCAGGTTATTGAAGTATCCTTTAAATTAAGTACAAAGTCAAAAGCACTTAATAAGGCAATGGATCAACTTCCCGATATTTATGACGTTGCCTTAGTACTGGATGCTGATAATTTGATGGAGTCAAACTTCATTTCTAAGATTAACAATGCATTTAGTGAAGGATATATTGCAGTTCAGGGCCATAGGGTTGCAAAAAATTTTAATACACCCTTCGCTATTCTAGATGCGATAAGTGAAGAAGTTAATAACAAGATTTTTAGAAAGGGGCATCGGGTATTGGGATTATCAGCTGCTTTAATAGGTTCGGGTATGGCTATGGATTATAAATATTTTAAAAAAATGATGAAGTCTATCAAGGCAGTGGGTGGCTTTGATAAGGAAATTGAACTGCAAATGCTAAGGGAGAAAATCAGAATTGAGTTTCTTAATGATGCAATCGTTTATGATGAAAAGGTCCAAAAAGCTGAAGTTTTCTCAAAACAGCGAAGAAGGTGGCTTTCAGCACAGTTACACTATTTTAGTATGGATTTTATTACATCAATAAAACATTTAATATTGTACGGTAATTTTGATTATTTTGATAAAGCTATTCAATTCATTCAACCACCAAGGGTAATGCTACTAGGCTTATTATTACTTATCAATTTGATTTCCATATTTATTAATCCAATACAATGGAGTTTTATCTGGTTGGGAGTTTTAGTAACGTGTATTCTTGCACTTATTTTTTCGATACCTGTAAAATTTTATAACGCAAATACAGTAAAAGCGATTTTTACATTACCTTTAGCCTTCTTTTTAATGTTTCTCTCATTATGTAATATCCGGGGTGCAAATAAGAAATTTATTCATACTGAGCATGGTACTTAATCATTGATAAATAAATCTAACTATCATGAAAATTGGAATTGAAGGTCAGCGACTGTTTCGGGAAAAGAAGCATGGCATGGATATGGTAGCATTGGAGCTAATTAATGAACTCCAAAAACTGGACAAAGAAAACGAATACGTGGTTTTTGTAAAACCTGATAAAGACAAATGTGCACTTAAAGTAACTCCAAATTTTAAAATCGTTGAACTTGACGGAGGACCCTACCCTATCTGGGAACAAATAGCGCTCCCTAAAGCTGCAAAAAAAGAAGGTTGCCACATCTTACACTGTACCAGTAATACGGCACCAATTTCTCCCGGCATGCCTCTCGTTACAACATTGCATGATATAATATACATGGAAAGCATCAGTATTTTTAGCAAGGCAGGAACATGGTACCAGAAAACAGGTAATATGTACAGGCGTTTTGTTGTTCCACGGGTTGTAAAAAAAAGTGATAGTATCATTACAGTTTCCAAATTCGAAAGAAAAAGGATTGCCAATTTTTTCAGTATACCTGAAAACGATGAACGGCTTGTAGCTATTTACAATGGTGTAACTGAACATTTTAGACATATTAATGACCAAAATGAGCTAAATCGGGTTAAACAACTTTATAATCTTCCTGAAAAGTTTCTTTTCTTCCTTGGCAATACCGATCCTAAGAAGAACACCCCCGGAGTGTTAAAAGCATTTTCTGATTACCTGAAAAAAACAGGAGATGATATGTTTCTTGTTATGTTGGATTTTGAAAAATCTGCTTTGGATAAAATACTCTCTGAAATTGGTGACAAAGACCTCAAATCAAGAATATTATTAACCGGTTATGTTGTAAACACTGATTTACCGGCTATTTACAACTTATGTAGTATATTTTTATACCCATCGCTACGCGAGAGTTTTGGAATACCAATGCTTGAAGCTATGCGTTGTGGCGTTCCGGTTATAACTTCCAACACTTCCTCAATGCCGGAGGTATCGGGCGATGCGGCCTACATCGTCGATCCATATAAACCCCAAGAAATAACTGAGGGTATAATTGAACTATTGAATAACAAGCAACTTAGAGACGATCTCATTAAAAAAGGAAATAAACAATCTCAAAAGTTTTCCTGGAAAAATATGGCGATAGATGTGCTGGATCTTTATAGGTCAGTTTATGAAAATCATTATTCAAACTGATGAAATAAATGGTAAAAAACAGAGACATAATAGTTTACGGATTGGCACCCTGGGATTTTAACATCGCAACAACATGCAATTACACTGCTATTGAAATGGCTAAAAATAACAGAGTATTATTTGTTAATCCCCCATTGCAACGTAGCTCAACATTTTTCCAGAAAAACGACCCAATAATCCAAAAAAGGATTAGAATAAATAGTGGTAAAGAAGAAGACCTGGTACAGGAGAGTGAAAACCTCTGGATTCTCTATCCAAAAACTGTTGTTGAATCAATTAACTGGATTAGATCACCTCGTTTATTTAACTTCTTCAATAAAATTAATGATAAGAGATATGCCAGGGAAGTTCTTAAAGCCGTTAAGAAACTAAATTTCAGTAATTATATACTTTTTAATGATAACTCGATGATTACGGGTTACTATTTTAAAGAGCTTCTCAATCCTGCTGTTTTTGTGTACTTGCTGCGCGATGCAGTTATTCATGTGGATTATCATAAACGCCATGGAACTAGGTTACAACCACTTATTATTAAAAAGCTGATTTTGCAGTAGCTAATTCCGACTATTTTGCTGATTATGAACGGCAAACTAACCCTCGATCTTATATGATCGGCCAGGGTTGCGATCTGAAGATGTACAATGATGAAGATGGCAAACTTGCAATTCCCGATGATATCAAAGATATCAGCAAACCAATTATCGGTTATGTAGGATTTCTAACAACTATAAGGCTTGATATTGATGTGCTGGTTTACATTGCTGAGCAACGCCCACAATGGAGTATTGTATTGGTTGGTCCCGAAGATGAAGATTTTAAAAATAGCAAACTCCATAATCTAAGTAATGTATATTTTCTTGGGAAAAAAGATCCTAATGAATTAGCAGGTTACATTAAAGGTATGGATGTTACCTTAAATCCTCAGGCAGTTAACCAAGTTACTGATATCAATTATCCCCTAAAAATTGATGAATACCTTGCATTGGGCAAGCCCACTGTTGCAACAAAAACAACCTTCATGGCATATTTTAAAGACCATACTTACCTGCCAACTACAAAAGAAGAATATGTTGTAGAAATTGAAAAAGCACTTGAAGAAGACTCCCCCGAGCTGCAAAACAAACGGATAAAATATGCTGGAGAGCATTCCTGGGAAAATTTTGTAAATAAAATATATCGTTACATCGAAGAAACAGAAAATAATTAAACCACAAATTACTGATATGATTAAAGGAAGAGACATAATAGTTTATGGTTTGCAAAGCCTCGACTCACCTATAGGCAGCAACTGCGTTAACATTGCTAAAATATTTGCAAAAAACAATCGGGTTCTATATGTTAATTATCCAGTATCCAGATTAACTTTATTACGACACTCGGCAAACTCGTTAATAAAAATAAGGAAAGAAGTTTTAGCCGGAAAGCAACCTGATTTGGTTAAGGTTAACGATAATATGTGGTACCTGAATCCACAAACTAAACTTGAATCAATAAGTAGTATCAATTTCAGGCCAATATTCTCTTATTTAAACAAAATAAACAACAAGAGATATTCTAAGCAAATTCTGAAAGCTATAAACAAGCTTGGCTTTAGTAATTATATTATGTTTAACGATGGCGACTTCTATCGTGCTTTTTATTTTAAAGAATCACTTAAGCCATCTCTCATGATCTATTACACACGTGATAATTTGAGAGAAGTACCATTCTTTAAAAAACATGGAGCGTATTTTGAAGACAGACTTATAAAAAAGTCCGACTTAGTGGTTTCAAACTCAATGTATTTAAATGATATTGCAAAAGTAAATAATCCGAATTCTGTTTATGTAGGCCAGGGGTGTGATGTTACATTATTTAACAGAGATTTAATAACCATAGTACCTGAAGATATTAAAACTATACCATCACCTGTTATTGGTTATATAGGAGCTCTGAAAAGTTCCAGACTCGATATTGCTGTGATAGAGCACATTGCTTTAAGTAATCCAAAATGGAATGTTGTACTTGTTGGACCCGAGGATGAAGCTTTTGCAAACAGTAATCTCCACAATATTAAAAATGTCCATTTTTTGGGTTCAAAAAAGGAAATTGAACTACCAAAATATTTAAATGCTTTTAATGTTGCACTAAATCCACAGGCATTAAATGAGCTAACTATTGGAAATTACCCGCGAAAGATTGACGAATACCTGGCAATGGGAAAACCTGTTGTTGCTACTCTTACCAAAACTATGGAGGTATTTGCGGATTATACCTATCTTGCCAAAAATAAGGAAGAATATGTTGAGCTAATTACTAAGGCTCTTGAGGAGGATTCTGAGGAATTAGCAAAATCGAGAATAACTTTTGCTCGTACTCATACATGGGAAAATAATGTTAATGCCATTTACCAGGCCATAAGCAATACTATAGAGGAATAAGTTATGGGACTAAAAGAAAAAATAAAATCAAACCCGAAAATAAAAAAATTAGCCCTTTGGCTATTATCTCCTAAAAACCAGGCGCGACCACGATTGTGGATAAAATTGTTTATAAACCCATTTATACACAAAAGAGGAAAAGGCTCGCTTATTAGAAGAAGAGTAAGGCTTGATGTTATGCCCTACAACAAATTTGTGTTAGGACGCGATTCCACAATAGAAGATTTCTCTACTATTAATAATGGAGTGGGCGATATAATAATCGGCAACCGTGTTAGGATTGGTATGAGTAATACACTGATTGGACCGGTTACCGTTGGTAATGATATCATGTTTGCGCAAAATATTGTAGCATCGGGACTTAATCACGGTTACCTTGATATAAACATGCCTATTACTAAACAACCTGTTACCACCAGTCAAATAACAATTGAAGACGAAGTTTGGATAGGCGCTAATGCTGTAATTACAGCTGGAGTAACAATTGGTAAGCACTCGGTGGTTGCTGCAGGATGTGTTGTTGTTAAAGATGTACCACCTTATTCAATAGTAGGAGGTAATCCAGGGCGCATTTTAAAACAATACAACAGCGAAACAAAAAACTGGGATAAGGTAAATAGCGACAAGAGTAAATAAAATAAGTTTCATTTTCAACAATAAAATTATTTATAATGGGTAAAATTAGAACGTTTTTAAAATACACTAAAGATTTTTTAAAGCATGGTGAATATAGATATGTACTTTCTTCCGTTAGGTATGTGCTACTTGGTAAAACAACTAGAAAAACGCGATATTATAAGAGCAGCCTGGGTAAGTTCCTTGTTCGTAAAGGCACTTTAGATTTTCAGTTTGGTAACTATGCTTACGAATGGGGGGTTAAGAAATTCGTTTATAAACATATACATGATTACAACGTATTTTTGGATGTAGGTGCAAATATTGGAACTTACTCAATATTGCTTGCAAATAAAGGGTTAACCGGTTTTGCTTTTGAACCTGTGATATCAAATTTCGATGCACTGATTACCAATCTTAAACTAAACAAAATTGAAGATAAGGTAGTAGCTTATCCATTCGGATTAGGTGAAAAGAAAAGAAATGTAGGCTTTACATTCGACCCTGTTAATACTGGCGCATCACATCTTACTGAAAATTCCGACTTCTTAGAAGAAATATCTAATCCTGAATTTGTTAACGTTGAAATTGTTCGCTTCGATGATATAATCCACGAATTGAATATTAAACCCGACGATAAAGTATTTATGAAAATTGATGTTGAAGGGATGGAGCCTGATGTTATACTAGGTGCAGTTAATTTTATCAAAAACCACCCTAACTTATTAATAGTTATTGAGTCGGTTCATAGTGGTAATGAAAAACTTAAGGAGTTGTTTAGCAGTATTGCAGATTTTGAATTTCTGGAAGTTGACGAGTTAAACATGGCTGCAAAAAAGAATAAATAATTTTATCATGAATTATTTGGAGATCATATTTTGGGTATTGATAGGAATTGTTTTTTACACTTATCTGGGATACGGTATTTTATTGTTTCTCTTAGTAAGGATTAAAAGGATTTTTAGTAGAAAATCATCGAATATTCAGTATGATTTTGAACCCGAAGTTACGTTGTTTGTAGCTGCTTACAACGAAAAAGATTATGTTGATAAGAAAGTTAAGAATTCATTTGGATTAGATTATCCCAAAGAAAAAGTACGACAGGTTTGGGTTACAGATGGATCGGATGATGGAACACCGGATGCTTTGAGGCTATTCGCTGATAAAGGCGTTGAAGTTTATCATGAACAAGCAAGAGGTGGTAAAATTGGCGCCATGAACAGAGGCATGCAGTTTGTAAAAACGCCCATTGTTATTTTTTCTGATGGCAATACAATGCTTGGAAAAGAATCCATTAACAGGATTGTTAATCTTTTTAAAGACCCAAAAGTAGGTTGCGTTTCTGGTGAAAAACGTATTTTAAGCAAAGATACTGACAGTGCAGTTGGCAGTGAAGGCATTTATTGGAAATACGAATCCACATTAAAGAAATGGGATGCGGAATTATATTCAGTAGTTGGTGCTGCCGGTGAGTTATTTGCGGTTCGTACTGAGCTGTTTCAAGAAGTTGAAAAAGATACCCTTCTCGACGATTTCATAATCTCAATACGTATTGCCATGAAAGGCTATACGATACAATACGATCCGGAAGCCTATGCTATTGAAAGTGCATCGGCAAACGTACAAGAGGAGTTGAAACGTAAAATTCGTATTGCGGCAGGTGGTATTCAATCCATTGTTCGTCTAAGCCCGCTTTTAAATCCCTTTAAGTACGGGACTTTAAGCTTCCAGTATATTTCGCACAGAGTACTACGCTGGACATTAGCACCTTTAGCACTCCCAATCATTTTTATCATCAATTTTATTTTAGCTATCAATTATGGATTTGATAATCTCTCAAATATATATATTATATTATTTTATACTCAGGTATTTTTTTACGCTGCGTCATTACTGGGATGGTATTTCGAAAACCGAAAAATCAAGATCAAGCTTTTATTCATTCCGTACTATTTCTTTATTATGAATTATGCTGTATTTCTTGGTTTTGGAAGATATCTTGTAGGACAGCAAAGTGTAAACTGGGAGCGCGCAAAACGTGGGTCATGAAAAAATTCGTAAATATTTTATTTGCTTTAATAATAACGGTACTTTTCCCATTTACCGGAATATCACAAATTAATTGTACTATAGAAATTCCGGGAAATGAATTCCTGATTGATGGAGCTAGTATTAATCCTGGTGATGTTGTTTGTATGTTATCCGGAAATAAAGAGTATCTCCTTATAAGGGATGTTCAGGGAACAGAATCCCAACCAATTACAATTATTAACAAAGGGGGTGCAATAGTAATTGATAATGATCATTTTTACGGAGTAAAATTCGCAAACTGCAAACATGTTATTTTCCTTGGCAATGGTCAGGAAGGTATACAATATGGTGTACAGGTTAATCGTGTTGGCAATGGTGCCGGTATGTCAGTTGATAATTTGTCAACAAATATTGAAATTGGGTTTGTTGAAATTTCAAACACTGATATTGGTGGCATTTATGCAAAAACAGAACCTTACCAGGGAGATTGCGATAATTTGGTTACCAGGGATAATTTCACCATGTACGATCTGAAAATACATGATTGCTATTTGCACGATATCGCCGATGAAGGATTATATGTAGGGAGTTCAAAATATACCGGACAAACTATACCTCAATGCAACAATATAGTTGTCCTCCCTCATATTATACTAGGCGTGGAAATTTATAACAACATCCTGGAAAATATAGGATGGGATGGGATACAGATAGGTTCGTCTCCGGATGATTGTAATATCTTCAACAACCTCATTCGCTACGATTCGTATGCTGAGGAGCAATACCAAATGTCAGGAATCCTCATAGGTGGTGGTGCAAAATGCGATTGCTACAACAATCAAATTTATGACGGGAAGGGCGATGGTATTGATATATTTGGGTTAGGGTTTATGAAAATTTATAACAATTTAATAGTAAGAGCAGGTAGAACTTATAAACCTGGCCAGCCTTCTGAATATAAACACGGAATTTATATTGGAGAATTGGTTACTACGCCGGGCGCAACTTTTAAACTTTATAATAACACTATTATTAGCCCAAAGTCAAATGGCATGAAGTATGCAAATAATAATGCAACAATGGGCTATATAATCAATAACCTTATTACTGATCCCGGGTTGTTATCATCCGAAAAAAATTACCCTTATATAAATGTTATGGTTAATCCTCAAAAAGTGGATATAAGTAATAACTTCAATGTGCCTGCTAATTCAACGGTTAAATTTGTTAATTACGATGATAATAATTTTGATCTGAAACCTAATTCACCGGCTGTAAATTATGGAAAATCATTAACAACTGAGGGAATTACTTTTGATATTGAAAACAGATTCAGACCCTTCCATACTTATTTCGATGCGGGAGCATACGAATGCCACGATCCTTACGCTGATATAAACGAATATAATGATGATTTTGGTATACCTTATCCAGTACCCACAAAAGATTATATAAACATTCCGATTAATCCTAATATAGATGAAGATGTTATTATTAGAATTACTTCATTAACCGGACAAACGGTTTTAAAAAAAACGTTTAGTAGTAGCAAGTTGTTGGTTGGTAATCTTAAAGTAGATTTAAAATATCTGCAACCTGGCAACTATATACTTACAATCACTGCTTATAATCAATCGGTAAACCGACCGATAATAATAATAAAATAGTAAATATGAAAGATTTAATACTTAATTTATTACCCGATCAATTTTTACGGTCGATAAAAAAAATCTACTTGAAAATGAGGGGATATTATTATATTGGTAATAAATATAATTGTCCGATTTGTGAATATAATTTTCGTAAAATGCTTCCCGGAGGGTTTGACCTTGATGTAATTAAGGAAAAAAATATTATTGGGGGCGGGCGTAGAAATAACAATATTTGTCCAAATTGTCAAAGCACTGATCGTGATAGATTAGTATTTATGTATTTAAAACACGAAACCGAAATTTTTAAAAATAAAGTAAAAATATTACATATAGGCCCCGAACCTTCGTTGTATAACCGCCTTAAAAAACATAGTAACATATTTTATGTAACCGGAGTAAAATATACAGAGGGTATATATTATCATAAAGACATTGATACAATGGACCTGTTAGAATTGCCATCCCACGATGGAGAATACGATATGGTTATATGCAATCATATACTTGAACATATTATTAACGATACTAAGGCTATGTCGGAAATATACAGAGTATTATCCCACAACGGTATTGCAATTCTACAGGTGCCCTTATCAAATCTGCTGGAAACTTCATACGAAGATTACTCAATAACATGTCCTAAACTTAGAGAAAAGCATTTCGGACAATTCGACCACGTTAGAATATATGGGAAAGATTATGTAAAACGACTTGAAAATGCAGGGTTTAAGGTACAGTCATACTACCCTGTATTTAATGATATTACCGACGAACTAAACCGATTTGCATTAAACAAAGATGAAAAACTAATTATAGCACACAAAAAGAAATAATCACTACTCAATTATGCAAGTATTTAAGGTAAGGGCGGCTTTAATTTTATTCTTAATGTTAGCAGCAATATTTTATGTATTTGGTAATGAGCCAACTAATACAATTCGATTAAATACTGACAGCATTATTAATATTGAGAAAAAAGTAGAATTTCTTATTAGCACATCCAAAAAAGTAGAAAAACTTGATTTAACCTTAAGCCTCGATGCAATCGCGCAAGCACATAATTTATCTCTAAAAAGTAATAACGACTATTTAATTGCCCAATGCAATCATCAACTGGGAATCGTACTATCAAAGAATAATGATACTGAGGAGGCTTTAACTAATCTAAAAAAAGCACTTGCTTTCTTTGAGAATTCTGGTAATAACCAAAATATTACTTCAATCCTACTTGATATCGGCCAGGTTTATTTCAGAAATGATCAATTCAGTAAATCATTGATGTACTATAATTCAGCACTTAGTGAGTTTTCCGGGATGAACGATAGCCTTGGGATTGTAACATGCTACACGTACATTGGTCAGGTAAATAGTTCTTTAGGCAACTATCAAACAGCTGCCAAATTTTTTAAAGATGCAATTTATATGGCTAAAGTTAAGAAATATAATTATTATGCTGCGCTAAATTACCTATTGTTAAGCAAAATTGAGATTGAATTGGGTTTAATGGATAGTATACTATCACAAGTAAGTTTAGTAATAAAAATTGCTGAAAATGATTCATTCCCATACCTTAAAGCTGATGCATTCTTAATATTAAACCACTACTATACGGCAATTGATAATGAATTGGAGGCTGCTGCTCAGCTACATAACTTTATAATGTTACAAGACTCATTAAATTTAGACAAAAGTACGGCCCTTGAAAAATTTCTTATTTCCATATCAAATGAAAATGCTACGGAAAAGAAAATGTTTGGAATGAAATTCGTTTTCTGGTTGTTAATTACTGTGATGTTTATAATTGTATTTCTTCTATTGTTTAAGATTAGAAATAAAAGAAAAATACACAACGATGCAGTTAATAAAAGCACATCTGAACTTGAAGCCTTCAAATTAAATATTTCTAATTTAAGTGAAAAAGTCGAACAAAAAACAAAATATAAAATTCTTGAGATTGAACAGGAAATTAGCAGTAACGAGAGTACACGGGCTGTTCTTAACAATTCGCTTAAGAATTTAGATAATATTAATAATTTAAAAGATACATTTCTTTCAAAAATTAGTCATGAAATAAGAACGCCCTTAAATAGCATTCTGGGATTTTCATCTATGCTTGAAACCGAGCTGGTACTGCTTGAAGATAATACACTCCTGGAATTCTCAACCAGCATAACTCAAAGCGGATTGAGTCTTGTGTCGCTTCTCAACAATATATTAGATATAAGCCGTTTAAATTCGAATAAAATGGCACTTGACATAAAAAGGCAGAATACTAAAGAACTGATTCAAAGTGCTGTTGACAAATACTTCCATGAGGCATCCTTAAAAAGGATTAAGCTCATATACGATTCACAGGACATTCCGGAAATTCACACCGACAATCAACTATTTGCCAAGATACTTTCATTAATATTAAGCAACTCGGTTAAGTTTACTGAAAAAGGGTTCATAAAAATCAGTCACGATTATGATGATAAAAAAAATATGATAAACATATTTGTGAAAGATACCGGTATTGGCATTGATAAAGTATACATTGATCAGGTTTTTGAACCATTCAGACAAGAGAGCCTTGGTTATTCTACATCATACCAGGGTGCAGGATTGGGATTACCGCTGGCAAAAAAGATGACTTTAAAAGTTGGTGGTAACATTAACATTGAATCGGAAAAGGGAAGTGGAACCACGATAATTCTTAGCTTTCCTGCATACAAAAGCGATCCAGAAATTGCTATTTCTGACAAGATACCTGAAGTAGGTGAAGTTTCTATTAAGGAAACAATGCCCTGGGAACCATTATCTGTTTTGGTAGTTGAAGATGATACGATGAACCAGATACTGTTTAGAAAGATGCTGAAAAAAGCACACCACCTTGATATAGCCAAAGACGGTAAAACTGCTTTTGCATTAGTAGAAAAACAATTAAACAGCAATAACTATCAGCTTGTATTAATGGATATAAACCTTCCAGCCCCATGGGATGGTATAAGTTTAATGAAGGAAATACGAACCAAATGGCCTGTTTACAATAACATACCTTTTATCGCTCAAACAGCTTATGCAATATCCGGAAACAGGCAAACTATGATGGGGGAAGGTTTTGATGAGTATATTACCAAACCAATTATTAAAAGTTCACTAATAAAATCTATTAACACTGTAATAAGCAGTTAATACTTACGGCTATAAGGTCAGTTAGCATAATCTGTCGAATAGTGAAACAATTTTCCCATTTATAGATGTTTATTCCCAATTCTTAACATAATAATTAACAATAATCCCCTCTTAAACGTTTGTTTATGATGCATTTGTGAATCGTGGCATAAGTATTGAGATTAGTTTTTTAAAATTAATACCATGGAAATAAATACAGACATAAGCAATCCTAAAGTCCTTGTTGTTGACGACAATTTAATAAACCTTAAATTGGTTTGCGCCATTCTCAGAAACCACGACATTGAATACGCTATTGCTGAAAACGGTAAAATTGCCTATAACTTATATTTAACAGGCAAATTCAATCTGATTCTAATGGATATTCAGATGCCTATTATGAATGGCCTTGAGTGCACGCAAAGAATTAGAAACCATGAAGAAAAAACGCAAACGGAATCACGTATCCCTATTGTTGCTGTTACGGCATTTGCAATGGAACATGATAAGAGAAATTGCTTCGAAGCAGGTGTAAACGAATTCATTGCGAAACCTTTTAAATCGGCACATTTGCTTGATCGAATTTCTCAGTTTATAGAAATAAGAGCTTTTGCATAAACAAGTATTCGCCTGTATTTTCTTGATTTTCTATTTTTAATTTTGTATCTTTAGGCTTTTAATCATCAAAGCCTCATAACAGGTTTTTAGAATTAACGGAAGAACTTTCAGAGCGATACGACTCACTTTTTAAATCGTTTATTAAGGAAAAAAAGAAAAAATCGAAGAAAGATATGTCTAAGTGAATCTGGGTTAAATATCTATGGTAATCAGAAAATTGTATTTTTGGTGGGTTATAAGAGAAATCAATTATGCAACTTACAAACCGACAGATTTTTCAGCAGCATCTTGCAACTCCTGCAAAACTTTTGAATCCTCTGGAAATAGTTAAAGCAGAAGGCATTTATATATTTGATGATACTGGTAAAAAATATATCGACCTCGTATCGGGAGTTTCCGTTAGTAATGTGGGACACGTGCACCCAAAGGTTGTAAAAGCAGTTAAAGACCAGTTAGATAAGTACATGCACCTAATGGTTTATGGAAAATACATTCAATCGCCACAGGTCCTTTTAACTCAAAAGCTGGTTGACAAACTTCCTGATAGTTTAAACTCTGTGTATTTTGTAAACTCCGGTAGTGAAGCTATTGAAGGGGCATTAAAATTAGCAAAACGAATAACCGGAAGAACACAAATTATTGCTTTTAATAATGCATATCACGGTAGTACACATGGTGCATTAAGTGTGCTCGGCAACGAAGAAATGAAAAATGCATTTCGCCCACTTCTCCCCGGTGTTGACTTTTACAAATTTAGTAACAACGAAGTTATTGAAGGGATAACATCAAGAACGGCTTGTATTATTATGGAACCCATTCAAACTGAAGCTGGTATAATAATTCCTGATATTGAATGGTTAATCGCAATCAGGCAAAAATGTGATGAAACAGGAACCATGCTTATTTTTGATGAGGTGCAATTGGGTTTCGGTCGCTCAGGGAAACTATTTGCTTTTGAGAATTTTAACATTATTCCTGATATCCTTTGTCTAGCTAAGGCAATGGGTGCTGGGATGCCTATTGGAGCATTTATATCCTCGTCTGCTAATATGAATCTACTAACTCACAATCCTGCTTTAGGGCACATTACAACTTTTGGAGGGCATCCTGTAAGTTGTGCTGCAGCACTGGCAGGATTTGCAGTTATAACTGATGAAGAACTCCACCTTAAAGCAAACCAAAAGGGTAAATTATTTGTTGATTTGCTTACTGATCAACCTTCTATAAAAGAAATACGACAAATGGGCTTAATGCTGGGAGTTGAAATTGTTTCTCCATACACAGTATCCGATCTAATTAGTATTTTCCTTAAAAACGGATTAATTGTCGATCAGTTTCTCTTTAATGAAACAAGTTTCAGAATTGCACCTCCCCTCACCATAACTGAAGATGAAATCAAATTAATTGCATCAAAAATAATAATAAGTTTACAGGAGATGTGTGATAATTAACTAATAATTGTAAAATGACAATAACAAAAATTTTCCTTACATTAATAATAGCCCTAATAACAATCACTGCCAAAGCGCAAGTTGCAATTACTATACCTGCCGAATATGAAAAAAATGATAAACTTATCCTTGTTTGGCCGTACCTTTCAGGAGTTGATTCCATCATAGGTGAAATTACCGGAATTGCAAAACAAGTTGTTAATGTTGAGATAATTTATAATCCTGATAGCACTCAGTTCGACACAACACAAATTAGAAGTTTTTTATCTAATATGGGTATTAATAACGAAAATGTAAGTTTTATTCCAGCATTTTCAAATACATATTGGCTAAGGCAATACTCACCGATAACAGGATACGGAGTGTTTATTGATAGCCTTGTTCAATATTTAGGGAATCCCGGTTTTTCAAGCTACAATAGGCCGGCAGACGACAGTATTCCTGTTCAGCTTGCTAATTTTTGGAATATGGATTTTGCAGAGTACAATCTGGAATTCGAAAGCACAAATGTTCAGTACGACGGATTGCGGAATCTATTTGTTGGAGACCATATAATCGAACAAAATATTCCTATGGATGAAGTTGAAATTAGTTTTGCACTTAATTCATACTATAGCACAGGGGAAGTGATTTTTATACCTTCACTAGATCAAAGCGGGGGAGGCAACTTTCATAGTATCGACATGTATATGAAACTCCTCGATTCTGAAACCATACTCGTAGCGTCGATTCCTGACACCCTTCCTGATTACGCAGCTATTGAAGATATCGTATTTGAACTATCCTCCATTTCAAGCTATTATGGTAGTAACTACAAAATAATTCGGATTTTGTCGCCTCCAAATGATAATGGTAATTATCCCATAATCCCTGAAGATGAAATGCGCACATATACAAACTCTTTAATACTAAATAATACAGTTATTGTTCCTTCATATGGATTACCGGAATTTGATTTTGCAGCATATAATATTTATGAAAAATACATGCCTGGATATAATATATATATGGTTGATGCAAGGTTATTAACGCCTAATTACGGGAGTATTCACACGATTACAAAAGAAATTCCGCAATCAAATTTTTTAAGAATATTACACGAAAAAGTAACCGGACCTCAAGAATTCATCTCAGATTTTCATATAAATTGCCTGGTAGCCTCAGGTAATCAGGTTGAGGAAATGTGGTTATACTACAAGTTAAATAATGATACTTCCTATACAAAAACAACAATCCATCTGGTCTGTCCACAACATTTTGGTACAATTGCAGGACTACAAACCACAGATACTGTACATTACTACATTGAGGCTATTTCTTCATCAACCACAACAACTTATCCGTTATCAGCTCCTGAAGGGAACTTCACATTCTGGTTTGATATTGTTAATATCGATGAAACTTATGTTAACACCTATGATTTCGAATTAGTACCAAATCCTTCAAATGGCAAATTCGCAATCATAAGGCAAAATGAAAATAGCGAGATACGAATCAAGATTTTTAATTCTGTCGGACAATTAGTTTTTGTAACTCAAGCTTATACAGGAGAAATTATTAATACAGGGAATAAACTAGATAAAGGATATTATACTGTGATTGTTGGACACAATAACAATATCTCAAAATTAAAAATGGTAATTTTGAATTAATCCAACCTTATATCGAAATGCCTGTTTATCTACTAAATGACAGTGTAATATTTCCTAATCCTGCTTTTGCCGAACCTGACGGCCTGGTAGCGATCGGTGGAGATTTAAGTACACAAAGGTTAATAGAAGCTTACAGCTTGGGCATATTTCCATGGTATTCAGAAGGGCAACCTATACTTTGGTGGTCGCCCGACCCACGAATGGTACTATTACCAAAAAATTTTATCAGGCATAAAAACTTAGCGAAAATTGTTCAAAACAAAAAATTTCAGGTAAGTTTCGACAAAATGTTTGACCAGGTTATTGAACGATGCAGCTCAGTTCCGCGTAAGGGACAGGATGGTGATACGTGGATTACTGATGAAATGAAAACAGCTTATTTTGAATTACACAAAATCGGAATAGCCCATTCGGTTGAAGTTAGTTATCGAAAAGAGCTTGTAGGAGGTTTGTATGGTCTGTCACTGGGAAAGTGTTTCTTCGGTGAGTCGATGTTTCACACCATGACTGATGCATCTAAAGTAGCATTATGGCATTTGGTTGAACAGTTAAAAA
Source organism: Bacteroidota bacterium (assembly GCA_014382445.1). Classification (GTDB taxonomy): domain Bacteria; phylum Bacteroidota; class Bacteroidia; order Bacteroidales; family F082. The sequence continues at coordinate 12,613 of JACNJS010000011.1, read as the reverse complement.
TGTGGAAATTTGATATGATTGATGTGCAGCAAGAAACTCATCACCTCAAGAGTATGGGAGCCGATAGTATGGAAAGAAAAGAATTTTTACATTTGCTGACTGGATCAGTAAATAAAAAAAGTATTAACGGCAGCTGGGATTACATAAATTGATTATAGAAAATATAATATTGAATTGGTATAGGCTACAACAAAAGAATGACCAATGACTAATTACCAAATGACCAATGACTAATGACTAATGACCAACAACTAATTACCAATGACTAATAACTAATATTAATGGAAGAGAAGAAATTACACATGAAGAAAGCCATTGAATTGGCATTTTCCAATGTAAGCGAAAACAAAGGCGGACCATTTGGTGCCGTGGTTGTAAAAGATGGTAAGATAATTGGGGAAGGTGCTAACATGGTGACAAATACTAACGACCCCACAGCTCATGCCGAAATTGTGGCGATTAGGGAAGCTGCCTCTAATTTAGGCTCATTTGAGCTGAGCGGTTGTGAAATTTACACAAGTTGTGAACCTTGTCCGATGTGTTTGGGAGCCATTTACTGGGCCAGGCTTGACAAGCTATATTATGCAGCCACAAAAGATGATGCTGCAAAAGCTGATTTTGATGATTCATTTATTTATAAAGAATTTTCTTTATCAAAAGATCAGCGGTCAACACCATCGTTACAATTAATGCGTGATGAGGCTGTAAAAGTTTTTGAAGCCTGGAATGAAAATGGAAATAAAATTCCGTATTGACCTACTTTTTCAAATGCCTGTCAATTTCACGCCTATGGTCCTTATCTTTTAATGTGTTACGTTTGTCATAAAAATGCTTCCCTTTGGCAACCGCAATTTCAAGTTTTGCCAGCCCACGATCATTTATAAATAGCACAACCGGAATAAGTGTCATACTTTTTTCTTTAACTTTAATATTCAGCTTCTTAAGCTCTCTAACATTGAGTAATAATTTCCTGTCGCGCTTGGCCAAATGATTATTATAAGTACCGTAACTATATTCGGAAATATGCATTCCTCGCACAAAGAGCTCTCCGTTTTCAAAATAACAATACGAGTCGGCCAGACTTGCTTTCCCCATTCTGATCGATTTTATCTCGGTACCAGTGAGCACAATCCCTGCAACAATCCTTTCTATTAAAAAATACTCCCATGAGGTCCTCTTATTTTTTATACGGATGTTTTGTTGCATGGCGAATATTTAAGAATGCAAATGTAAGAACAAAACCCGACAACGCGACAACGCGACAACCCGACAACCCGACAACGCGACAAGGCGATAACGCGATAATAGTCTCTTCCAGCCTGCCTCAAGCGGGGACTGAAAGTTTAATCACAAATTGTTAATAACTCACATTCGTTTGTCGAAAACTCATAATTTGAACGCTGTTTATTGTAGTATATTTGCACCCTGAGATGAAAAAACATTTTTTGATCAGGAATAGCCAAACAAATATAGCTGCAGAAGATATTGCAGTTTCGAAATATTTTTCAGACGGTCGGTTTTTACGGTCGTCTTTTTTTTTGCAATAACTAACTAAAACCAAAAAATTATGAATATGCTTAAGGGCAGAAGTCTGGTTTCAATAACCGATTATAGTAAGGATGAAATAATTCAAATATTGGATTTGGCCGAAGAGTTTGAAAAAAACCAAAGGCAGAAAATACTTGACCAATATGTAATTGCATCTTTGTTTTTTGAACCTTCAACACGCACTCGTCTTAGCTTTGAAAGCGCTGTACAGTATTTGGGTGGTAGCATAATTGGGTTTGCCAGTGCCGACACGTCAAGTGTAAAAAAGGGTGAATCCTTAAAAGACACAATTCTCACGGTGAGCTGCTATTCCGATTTAATTGTAATGCGTAACCCAATGGATGGCAGTGCCAGATACGCAAGTGAAGTATCACCCGTTCCGATAATTAATGCAGGCGATGGTGTAAATCAACATCCCACGCAATGCTTGCTTGACCTTTATTCCATTAGAAAAACACAGGGCAGTTTGGAGAATATTAATATTGTAATGATCGGTGATTTAAAATACGGAAGAACTGTTCACTCACTGGTTCAGGCTCTTACCCTATTTGGTGCCACTTTCCACTTCGTTTCTCCGGAATCATTAAAAATGCCAAGTTCGGTTAAAACATGGATTAAAAACGCAGGACTGGAGTACCATCAATATTCAGATATTATGGATGTTATGCCAATTGCTGATATACTTTATATGACACGCATTCAAGGTGAACGATTCCCCGATCCACTCGAGTACGAAAAAGTTAAAAACTCTTACATTCTTAATAAACAAATGCTTGAGGGATCGAAAGATAATATGCGGGTACTACATCCGCTTCCAAGAGTTAACGAAATTAATGAAGATGTTGATGATAGTCCTAAGGCTTATTATTTTCAACAAGCAAAAAACGGAGTTTATGTTCGACAGGCATTAATCGCTGCAATTTTAGACCTTAAGTAATATTTCAAAAAAATTGATCATGGACAAAAAAAGAAAAGAGTTACAAGTATCAGCGCTTCGCAATGGCACTGTAATAGACCATATTCCATCAGATAAAACATTTCAGGTAATCAAAATATTAAATCTGGAAGCCTCTGAAAATCAGATTTATTTTGGCACGGCGCTTGAAAGTAAAAAATTTGGTAAAAAAGGAATTATAAAAATAAGTGGTAAATATTTTGCGGACAATGAAATTAAGAAAATCGCACTAGTAGCTCCTTCAGCAACTCTGATAGAAATTAGAGACTATGAAGTTACTAAGAAGGAGAAGGTTCAACTACCTGAGTTTGTTGAAAATATTGTAAGATGTTTTAATCCGAAATGTGTTACTAATATTCAGGCGGTGAAAACAAAATTCCGCGTTATTGAAGATCATAGGGGTATAATGAAACTTGCCTGCCGTTATTGTGAGAAAACAATGGGTAAAGAAAATATAGAATTTCTTTAATATTTATAGTTTTTCTTTTGATCAAAAAAAAGCATAAAATAATATGTCTGATTGAACAAGGGGAAGGGTTACATCTCGACTTCAAATTTGAAGTAAGCGATCCTCCGAAAATTGCGCGTTCGTTAGTATCCTTTGCAAACACTGAGGGTGGCAAACTGCTAATTGGCGTTAAGGATAACGGAAATATTTCAGGGATTAGGTTGGAGGAAGAATACTATATGATTGAAAATGCTGCAGCTAAATATTGCACTCCTGTGCTTAATTTTAATTCAAAAGAGTGGGTAGTAGAAGGGAAGAAAGTGCTCGAGGTTTATATCTCTAAAAGCAACATGGCTCCACACCGTGCCCCTGATAACAAGGGAAAATTAAGAGCCTATGTACGGGTTAATGATCAAAATATACTTGCTAATGGTGTTCAAATGAAGATATGGCAAAAACTAATTGGGACCAAAGACATTAAACTGATTTATTCAGAAGAAGTTAAAAGATTAATGGAAATATTAAAGAAACACAATTCCTTGTTGTTAAGTCAACTAATACCTATGTTAGAATTATCAAGATTTAAAACAGAGAATTTGTTGGCAGAGCTAATTATTATGAAGGTAATAAAAATGAATGTGAGCGAGTTTGACAGTTCATTTTCATTATGCGATCCTACGGAATAAATGTATCAATACCAAGAGTACATTATAGTACCTCAACCAAATTATTTCTTTTTCCCAATTTCACTCCTCACATAGTTTTAACTCGTTCTAAATTGCCTGGTTGCAAAGTATCTCATCCTTTTGGCATGGTATTTTCTTTAATATCCGAAAAAAATTATAATGAAAAACTTATATGTATTTGCTATCTTTATCCTATTTGCTATTATTTTTAGTGGATGTCCGTTTATTAATAATAAACCCCTATATAGAGAGGGATTTTTTCCCAGATATCCTGTTAATTTCTACGAAGTGAACTCGGAATACGATGATTATAATATGGCATTGCCTATAATTCGACATACACAGTATCTTTATTTTTCATCCAACAGAAATAGTGCAGGACAAGAATTCGATGTTATTGGAGATAATCTTCACATTTGGTGGGACATGGAAACCGGGCTTCTGTCAATCAGTAATTCTGAAACATACTACAATACTGATTTTACTGATACTTTGTTTAAAATGATCAATACTCCAGCTAACGAATTTGGACCCTACGCATTAAATTACTGGACATCTTACAATCAAAATGAATATGCCAGATATGATTTAATCACATATTCTTCAAATTATGAAACAAATAGTTTCAAGTCGAAGTTTGTTTATTTTCAATCTGATGGTAGTGAAACAGGAACTTATCACGGACCTTTTGAAATTCATATGATTGATTATTTAACTGATGCTCAGTATATCTCTTTCTTTAGTGAAGAAATTGATGATGTAAGTTATTGGAATATTGATCCCAACAAATTTGAGCAGTTAATATTTAACGCCAACATCGATGGAAGTAATGGAATATACAGTATTGCACTTCCCGAGAGTGATGATTTTATCGAAATGCTTAAAAGTGACACTATAATTACTCCTGTCAGGATTTCTACAGTAAATTCGATATCCGAAGACAAATGCCCTTTCGTTAATGCCAGTTTAATGGTATTTACCTCCAATCGTTCAGGTGGATTTGGCGGTTACGACCTTTATTATTCATGGTATGAAAACGGAATATGGTCGAAACCCGTTAACTTTGGGGAGACAATAAATACAGAATTTGACGAATTCAGACCGGTGACAATTGAGGTTGAGAATTTTAAAAACGACCTGATGATATTTTCTTCAAACAGGCCAGGCGGTAAGGGAGGATTTGATTTGTATTACGTTGGCTTACCATTCAAAGTGCGAGATTTTGTTAATTTTGAAGATTAAAGTATATCCCTGTTAAACCATAGTTACTCATCCAGAATCCATTTTCTCATTCAATCATTTTATACCTTTGCAAAAAAATCTAAATGATCAGTCTGAATAATAGAATACAGGCTTTCGCATCTCTTGGAGAGTTACTTCTGGAAGTTGGAAAAAACAAAGAAAAGAAGTTATTTCAATACGAAATATTAAATAAACTTGAAAAAACAGTAGTTGAGGCAGTTCATCATAACGGTTGGTTTATTGAAGATAACGTAAGGTATATGCTTACTTCCTTGGGAAAGAGCCTGACGTATGCGAACATTAATGATTGGGTTGAGCCATACAAACAAAATTTATTATACACTGCAACACCCAAAACTATTGGTGTAGTAATGGCCGGAAATATTCCAATTGTTGGATTTCATGATTTCTTGTGTGTGCTGATATCTGGAAATAAGATTAAAGCTAAACTATCAGCGGATGATAACAAACTACTTCCAATTATTGCTGAATTGCTTATTAATATTGAACCCGGATTTAAAGAATCGATCAGCTTCACAGTTGATCAGCTAAAGGATTTTGATGCAATTATTGCAACCGGAAGCAACAACACATCCAGGTATTTTGATTATTATTTTGGTGGTTATCCTAATATTATCAGAAAAAACAGAGCTGGTATTGCCGTATTGACTGGTGATGAAACAGATAACGACATGCACAACTTTACAGAGGATATTTTTATGTATTATGGTTTAGGCTGCAGGAATGTTTCACACATTATGGTTCCTCAAGGTTATAATTTTACACCTTTTTTGGATGCTTGTTCTTCAAATAGTAAGGTAAACATCCATAATAAGTATTTTAACAATTATGAATATAACAAAGCTATTTATCTGGTAAACAGGACGCAGCATTACGATTCTGGTAACATGTTACTTACAGAAAATAGTAGTTTTTCATCGCCTGTAAGCGTGCTTCATTTTCAGCATTATACTAATATTGAGCTGGTTAACCAGCAGTTACAACTTAACGATCATAAAATTCAATGCGTGGTTTCAATTTCAAAAGATATTAAAGAATCCATATCACCGGGTACTAGTCAACAGCCACAGTTATGGGATTATGCTGACGGAGTTGATACAATGAATTTTTTGATTAAAAAATTAGGATATAATTACGAAAGGTAATACTTTTGCAGCCCTTTTTAAGAAGCATATAAAATCAGTAAAAATGAAGAAAGATATTCATCCAACAAATTACAGATTAGTCGTTTTTAAAGATATGTCGAACGATTACGCATTTATCACAAGGTCAGCTGCAAACACTAAAGACAATATTGTTTGGGAAGACGGCAAAGAATACCCACTGGTAAAGCTTGAAATTTCAAATAAATCACATCCGTTTTTCACCGGAAAAATGAAGCTGGTTGATACTGCCGGTCGTGTTGACAAGTTTAAAAATAAATATAAAAAGCATTTCGATAAGAAAACAGAGTAAAGTATTTCAACTGCTTTGATTTATTGCTGTACCTTATTCAGAAAGCAATTATTGCCCATCAACTATTTGCTAAAATTATTATAAGAGTCTTTGTTTAACGCAAAGACTTTTTTTTTGAGCTTAAATCCTATTAAACCTTACTTGAATAATTTGTAGTATTTTTATTTCTTTTTTAATCGGATTATGAATTATATATTATTTGACGGACCAGCTCGTAATAAGCTTCTTCCTTTAACACTCACACGGCCGGTTGCCGATATAAGGATTGGTATTCTCACAATCAAAGAAAAATGGGAGCAAGTTTTAAACGCAAGTACTTCAACTAAAACTGAGGAATATTTAAATAAAAAATATCCAACAATAATTTCTGATGATAATGTATTAATTGCAGGTTCGGTACTTCCTAATCATGATTTGGTTATAGAGATTGAAAGCTTGTTACCCGGTCAGATACTAAAAAAAGAAGATTTTGAAATTGCAATAAGACCGGATACTTCTAACATTCATAAAATAAATAGTGCTAATTATCAATTAATTGAAACAAAGACGTACTTTTTGAAAATTGAAAACACCTGGGATATTTTCTCACTTAACCATCAAGCCATATTAAACGATTTTTCACTCATTACACATAACCGTAAATCTTCAAAAATTTCTAACACAAACTTTATAATTGGAGATCCTGGCAAGATATTTTTTGAAGAAGGCGTAAAAGCAGAATATACATATTTAAACACAACCGACGGACCGATTTATGTTGGCAATGATGCCGAAATAATGGAAGGCAGTAAAATACGTGGTCCCTTTGCACTTTGCGAACACAGTACAGTTAAAATGGATGCAAAAATTTATTCTGGAACAACCATTGGTCCTTATTCCAAGGTTGGCGGTGAAATTAATAACTCCGTTATATTTGGGTACAGCAACAAAGGACATGATGGTTTTTTGGGAAATTCAGTAATTGGTGAATGGTGTAACCTTGGTGCTGATACAAATACTTCCAATTTAAAAAATACATACGACATTGTAAGGCTGTGGTCATACAACTATAATACATTTGTTAATACGGGATTACAATTCTGCGGACTTATTATGGGCGACCATTCAAAATCGGGCATAAACACAATGTTTAACACAGGTACTGTTGTTGGTGTCTCCAGTAACATTTACGGTTCTGGATTTCAGCGGAACTTTATTCCTTCGTTTATGTGGGGAGGGACACATGGTTTAAAAACTTATAATTTTAAAAAATCTGTTGATGTTGCTAAAGCTGTGTTTGCCCGACGAGATATGGAATTTGATCAAACAGAAGAGTCTATTTTTAATCACATTTACGAGCTTACTCACAATAAAAAATGAAAATTCTACCGATCAGAGTATACATATCTAACAGCCGAAATGATAAGTTTAATAAGTATGACCTTGATATTTGGCATATTAATTGACTAATACTCAATATCTTTTTACAAATAAGACTGTGGTTAAAATCAGGCTGCTATCTTATTGATTTAATGAATACTACAGGTCGGTATCTGAAATTGAAAATCAGGCGGCTGACAAATTGACTGAACCGTAAAACAAAATATGGATAAAATATTTGGATTAACAGACATTGTTGACACAGAAACAGAATTTTTTCCGCTTCTTTCTTCTGAAGATGAAGAAATGATGAATGCAGAAGACGTTCCTGATGAATTGCCCATTCTACCTTTAAGAAACACAGTATTGTTCCCTGGCGTGGTAATACCAATTACCGTTGGAAGGGATAAATCAATTAAGCTGATTAAAGAAGCCTACCAGGGAAATAAAACTATCGGCGTTGTTGCCCAAAAAGACGCTGAAATTGAAGATCCTGAAACAGATGACCTGCAAAAAACAGGAACTATGGCAAGGCTAATAAAAATCCTGCAGATGCCGGATGGAAACACTACTGCTATTATCCAGGGGAAAAAACGATTTAAAATAACCGAGATAACTCAATCAGAACCATATTATAAAGCCAAAATTATTAGCCTGGAATACATAAGTGATGTACCAGATGACAAAAACTTTAATGCATTAATATCTTCAGTAAAAGACCTCAGCATACAAATTATCGAGAAGTCACCGGCAATACCGTCTGAAGCTGTTTTTGCAATTAACAACATCGAAAGTGCAGTTTTTTTACTGAACTTTATATCTTCTAACTTAAATGTTGATAACGATGTAAAGCAGAGCCTTCTGGAAATGACCGACCTGGAACAACGCGCCAACCGGGTATTGGAAATCATGACAAAAGAACTTCAAATGCTTGATCTTAAACATGATATACAGAAGAAGGTACGAGTTGATATGGATAAACAGCAGCGTGATTTTATGTTAAATCAGCAGCTTAAAACTATTCAGAACGAACTTGGAGGCGGCCCCCACGACAGTGAAATAAGGGAATTAAATGAAAAGGCTGCGAAAAAGCTCTGGTCGAAAGAAACTGCGGAAGTTTTTAAGAATGAAATGATTAAACTCCAGCGGATGAATCCGGCAGCAGCCGAATATTCAATACAATTAGGATACCTCGACCTATTTACTGAATTACCCTGGAATGAGTTTTCAAAAGATAATCTGGATTTAAACAACGCATTAAAAATACTCAATAACGACCATTACGGACTTGAAAAGATAAAAGACAGAATTATTGAACACCTTGCTGTGCTTAAGCTAAAGGATAATATGAAATCGCCAATACTTTGTTTTGTTGGCCCTCCGGGAGTTGGCAAAACTTCTCTTGGTAAATCAATTGCCAATGCATTGGGCAGAAAATATGTACGCATGTCGTTAGGCGGTGTTCGGGATGAAGCAGAATTACGCGGCCATCGAAAAACTTATATCGGCGCAATGCCAGGCAGAATAATTCAAAGTCTTAAAAAAGTTAAAACATCAAACCCTGTCTTTATGCTGGATGAGGTTGACAAGGTTAGTGGCAATAATTATAGCGGTGATCCTCAGGCAGCCCTCCTTGAAGTACTTGACCCTGAACAAAACAACAAATTTTACGACAATTATTTAGAGGTTGAGTATGACCTCTCAAATATTATGTTTATTGCTACTGCCAACACTTTATCAACCGTACACCCGGCTTTGCGTGACAGAATGGAAATAATCAACCTTAGCGGTTATCTTCTGGAAGAAAAAATTGAGATTGCAAAAAAACATTTATTACCTAAACAATTCAAGGAAAATGGCGTTAAGGTTCATCAGGTAAAATTCAGTAAAAATACTATTGAGAAAATAATTGATGATTACACAAGGGAAGCTGGTGTTCGTCATCTTGAGAAACAAATTGCAAAAGTTATCCGAAACAGGGCAAAATTCATAGCCATGAATGAACCTTACGAGCCTAAATTATCGCTGGGCGATCTCAATGAAATATTGGGAATCCCCAGATTTCAAAAAGATAAAGACATTACAAATAATGTTGCCGGTGTAGTAACTGGTTTGGCATGGACAGCAGTTGGCGGTGAAATATTGTTTATTGAAGTGAGCTTAAGTAAAGGTAAGGGAGAGCTGAAACTAACAGGAAATCTAGGGGATGTAATGAAAGAATCGGCAAGTCTTGCGTATGAATATTTAAAAGCTCATCATCAGCCATTAGGGCTTAACCCCGAAATGTTTGAGAAGTGGAATGTGCATATTCATGTTCCTGAAGGGGCAACACCAAAAGATGGTCCCTCAGCCGGTATTACAATGCTTACTGCCCTGGTATCAGCTTTTACGCAGCGTAAAGTTAAAGCAAAATTGGCCATGACGGGTGAAATAACTCTTAGAGGAAAAGTACTTCCCGTAGGTGGTATAACAGAAAAAATACTTGCAGCCAAACGTGCTCACATAAAAGAAATTCTACTTTCAAAAGAGAATCGGCGAGATATTGAAGATATAAAAGAGAAGTATATTAAAGGACTAACATTTATTTATGTTGACAATATGCTCGAAGTTATGGACCACGCTCTTTTAAATACAAAAGTTAGCAACCCTTTGCTGATTGAATAATAACCTACATTCCAGTGTCCTCATCCGATAAATATCGGGATTGAAGAGTTGAATTGTAGAACTTAACAATAAAAGATGATAGTGATAGAAAAACATTTTCTTTTTATCGTTGTAATATCAATTTTGTTTTTGAATTCATGCACTTCTAAGCAATACAACTCTGAGAAATCAGTTTTTTCTTACAATGAATCAGCGGGCATTATTTCATTAGACCCTGCCTTTTCTCGCGATCAGGCTCACATTTGGGTATGTAATCAGCTATATAACAGTTTAGTAAAACTTAATGATAGTTTAAATGTTGTACCATCAATAGCAAAGAGCTGGAAAATATCGGAAGATGGGCTTAACTATACTTTTTACTTACGTGATGATGTTTTTTTTCATCCTGATACATCATTCAATGGCGTTACACGAAAAGTAATTGCAAGCGATTTTGTTTTTAGCTTCAATCGATTACTCAATCCAAAAACTGCTTCACCTGGTGCATGGGTATTGTCGAATGTAAAAAATACTGATAACAATTACGCAATTTACGCCTTAAACGACAGCACTTTAAACATTGAATTAAAACAGCCCTTCCCCCCATTCATGGGAATTTTGAGCATGAAATACTGTTCGGTTATCCCGCACGAAGCTGTAGAATTATACGGTTCCAACTTCAGGAAACATCCTGTAGGAACTGGTCCTTTTAAATTACAAAACTGGATTGAGAATATTAAACTCGTGCTCCATCGAAATCCTAATTACTTTGAAGAATACAACGGAGATCAATTGCCTTATCTGGATGGTGTTGCGGTATCGTTTTTAATTGATAAGATGATAGCATTTATGGAATTTGTTAAAGGAAATTTTGATTTCATTTCTGGCATTGATCCTTCATATAAAGACGAATTATTAACCAGATCGGGTATGTTGAAATCAAAATTCACCAACAGGTTTAGCATAATTGAAGGTCCTTTCCTAAACACCGAATACTTTGCATTCATGGTTGATACTTCATTATCGACGGTAAAAGAAAATCCACTTCTAAACAAGAACGTGCGTATGGCAATAAATTATGGTTTCAACAGGCAAAAGATGATACACTATCTTAGAAACGGAATTGGGACTCCCGGCACAAAAGGGATTATTCCTAAAGGCATGCCAACATTCGACGAGAATGCCGGTTATGGCTATGATTATGAGCCTGAGAAATCGAAAAAACTGATTAAAGATGCAGGTTACAACTCTGAAAATCCCATCCCTGAAATTACTCTTGTTACAACACCCGATTATCTGGACCTGTGTAAGTTTGTTCAGTCGCAATTAAAAGATGTTGGTATTAAAATTAACATTGAAGTTTCGCCTGCCGCCACAGTTCGTGAAATGAAAGCTCATAGCAAACTTAATTTTTTCAGAGCATCATGGATTGCAGATTATCCTGATGAAGAAAATTACCTTTCGATGTTCTACACAAAAAACTTTACACCGAATGGTCCTAATTATACCCATTTGTCAAACCCCATTATTGATTCACTTTATCTCTCGTCTTTTAACATTACGGATGTTAACACACGAATTAGGCACTACCGCACTATCGACAGTTTAATAATGGAAGAAGCACCGGTTGCTGTTCTTTATTATGATAAGGTTATAAGGTTCATCCAAAAAGATATTACCGGTATGACCATTAACCCAATAAACATGTTAAATCTGGAGAAGGTTAAAAAAGTTCATACAGATTAATACTCAACAACCTTCGATTTGTTCTTTTTTATATAAGTGTTAATAATCCTCCGTACCTCCTTATTATCTTTATAGCAAACAATACAGTCATGCATTTGGGTTAGGTCGTCACTCATCAGTTCGTTACTTAAATATCCAAAACCGATATATTTACCATTTTCAATTTTCACAACTGAGCTTTCACCATCATTTCTTCCGTTATCGATTACAAAAAAGTTCTGTCGGTCAAACTGATAATTTCCGATTGCCTCATGAACTCTGGCATTGTAAAGCTTTACAGGCTCCTGACCTATACATGCCCCCTTGCAAACATGAATTTGATAATGAAAACAGGCTTCCGAAGTATCATATAATCCCACCAATTTTTGACATAGATTATACTCCTCACATAGCAATGTTAGATGCTCTTTACCTTCTTCTTCTTGCGCCGAACTGTAAGTATAAATCGGATTTAGCTCATCAATAATTCTCATAATTTTTAAATTCATATAATTTTGCTCATCAACAAAG
>JACNJS010000060.1 GCA_014382445.1 Bacteroidota bacterium | reverse complement strand
CTATGTATATCGTTTTTAGAACCGAAAATAAGCGGGGGTTTTTGAACTTTTTTTCCTTTACCGTCGGTACATACCAACAATTCCGTTTGTGTAATACATCAATAAGGGGCCAACTCCCCAAAAAACGATTACGAATATCAGGTTTATAAAAAAGCCTTTATTATCATATACTCAGTAAATCCAAAAGATTAACCATCCCAGCTACCCGTCATCAAGTCAATTTGACACCTAATATTTATAAGATTATATTTTGTGGCAATGATATTTTGTTTAGCCAAAGATAATTTCTGACGAGATTGCATAATATCTCTAAACGATAGGGAACCCATTGAATACAATTTTATCTCAGAATTATAAACATCTTCTAATTTTTTAATATTAGATTCGAATAATTTCAAATTAAATTTTTGAGATTTATATGACTCTGCTAAAGCTATATATTCTATTTTCTTATCGCTTATTGTTTTTTCGATTTCAAATTCAAGTTTTTTTATTTCAATGGTTTTTTGTATTCTTATAAGTTTGTTTTTCCCTTGATTATATAATGGTAAAGAAATTGATAAAGAATATCCGATAGTCCAATTTTTATCAAACGTTGTGTAAATATCTTGAAAAACCGAGCTTCTCCGAGAATAATTAACTGAAACATACAGGTCAGGCATACCATCCCATTTTAAAATATTTAAATCCGTTTCTAATAGCTGTTTTTGCATAAGTAAGTGATTGACAGAGGGATATTTTTCTACGTTAATTATTTTAAGATTGTTTTCCATATTAGCTGTTGGGAGCACGATAGAAATAGTATCGCGAATATTATTTCCAATCACCGCATTTAATTTCTGTTTTATCTTTTTATTCTCTATGCTTTGATTTTGAATTTTAATTAATTGATTGTTCATTTCAATTTCAGCTTGTAAAACATCAGATTCAGCACAAAGTCCTTTTCTAACAAGTTCTTGTATAAAATCAACTTTGAGAGAAATATCCGTCATTTCAGTATCAAACAGTAATTGCATCTCAATGTTTTTGCTTAGCGTTAAATATAGATTCTGAATATAATCTACCAATTCTCTTTTCTCTGAAATGTTTAATTGTCGTAAAGAATTGTCCACAAAGTTAATTCTATTTTTCTTTCTTAACGAATTCCCCCAGTCAAATATTTTATTTGAGAGGTGTATTGATGATGTATAGTACCCATAAGTTGCTGCAGGTTGCTCAAACTCTTGACTTCCAAGATATTCTGAGCGAATCCCTTGCTCTGCTCGAAAGCCGTTGGCTGAGAAAGATAGTGCAGGAATCCATTCTTGCATTAATTGAGAATTTTGTTCTGCAATATAGAGGTTATCTAACATAATTTGTTCTTGAATGTGGCGATTAGCAAGACCAAGGCTTATACAATCTTCCAGAGAATACTTTTTTGCAAGTACAAGAATATGGCATAGCAATATTAATACAAAATAACGCATATTAATCCACAATCATACCGTCGAAAAGATTAACGATATTTTTTGCGTATTTAGCATCTTCATGCGAATGTGTAACCATAACAATTGATGTCCCGGAATTATTTAACCCTTTTAACACATTCATAACATCTTGACTGTTTTTCGAATCTAAATTACCAGTGGGTTCATCAGCCAGGATAAGCTGTGGATTTGCAACAACCGCCCTAGCAATGGAAACTCTCTGTTGTTGACCACCCGATAATTGCTGAGGAAAGTGTTTACTTCTATGGGCTATATCCATCCTCTCCATTATTTTTTCAACAAGGGCTGTACGTTCTTTTTTTGTTATTTTTAGATATAATAACGGTAATTCTATATTTTCAAATACATTTATTTCATCAATCAAATTGAAATTTTGGAAAACAAATCCGATATTACCCTTTCGCAATGCTGTGCGCCCCCTTTCGTTCAAATTAGATGTTGTTTTTCCTAAGAATTTATATTCACCTTCATCATACGTGTCAATCAGACCCAACACATTAAGTAGTGTGGACTTACCACAACCGGAAGGTCCCATCACCGCAATGAAATCCTCTTTATTGACAGATAACGTTACTTTATTTAAAGCAGTTGTTTCGACTTCGTCGGTTCTGTATTTTTTTACTATGTTGTTTACGGTTATCATTTTATTCTCCTATTTTATGATTAATATGTCAGCATCACCAAATGATTCATAACTTGAAATGATCACTTTTTCATTATTTGCCAACCCAGATGATATATAATAGAATTCAGGGTTTTGCCGTCCGACAGTTATAAACCGTTTTTCTGCTATGTTCCCCTCTTTATTAACGACAAAAACCCACTGCCCGCCTGTCGATTGAAAAAAGCGACCTTTTTTCAGTAACACACCTTTTTCGGGCATACCCAGTTCCAAACTTAACTGAAACGTTTGTCCTTTTCTTAAATTAAAAGGTTCGTTGTTAACAAGTTTCATTTCGATATCAAAACTCCCATTTATTACTTCGGGATAAACTTTAGATATTTCCGCTTCGTAAAATCTTCCATTCACTTCAAAAGAACCCGGTTGATTTAATTCTATTTTATTTATATAGTATTGGTCAATTGACATCGTTAATTTATATGATTCAACATTATCAATTTTCCCGAAGCGTTTCCCTGCTTGTATTGATTCACCTTCTTGAGCGTTGAGAGAGGTTAATTGCCCTGAAATGGGTGCTTTCAATGTCAGTCGTTCTAATTTATAATGAATCATCTCTAAGGTTTTTTCCATATTCTTTACTGAACTTGCCAACTGTTCAATTTGCACGGTTCGTGTTAGTGAATCTTGTTTAAAATTATTTAGAACGATTTTTTTCTTTTCCAACAAGTATTGATAATTGTCTTCTTGCTCATCTCTTTCCATTTTTGAGATAAACTTATTCTGACCAATATCTGTATGTAAATCATACTGTCGTTTTGCTTTTTTGAGCTTAAAATCAACGTCAAGCAATTCACTTTGGAGTGATATTTTGTTTTGTTCAATCGCAAGTCTCGTATTTCTCAAAAGGTTTATTTGTTCATATAACAGGGCTTTTCTTTGCATAATATCAAGTTCCAGGTCGGCATTTGAAAGTTTGAGAATCCTGTCCCCCTTCTTGACAAACGTACCTGCATCGATGAACAAAGTATCCACAATGCCGCTCTCGGTTGCGTCTAAGAAAATAGTTTGTTGCGGGACGGCTGTTGCCGTAACTCGAATGTAATCTTTAAAGTCGCCAAAAGTTACAGTCGTAATCGTGATTTTTTCTTTTGCAACATTGAGTTTACGACTGTGGTCACTTGTGATAAAGTTTATGATGAAACCAATTATTATTAAACCTGTAACTATGGTGATAACTTTTTTTGGTGTTATTACCTTTTTTTCTATTTTTCTATCCATGTCCATCGTTTAATGACCCCCTAAATTATCAAACTGATGTGCTTCATACATTGCCCGGTACCGACCTTCTTTTTTTATTAATTCTTGGTGTGAACCGGACTCAACTATTTTACCATTGTCTAATACTAATATTTTATCACAATCTTCTAAAATATTTAATCTATGAGATATAATGAACACTGTATAATCATCGGATAAATTATGAATTGTGTTTGTGATGTGTCTCTCACTGATACTATCAATATTAGATGTTGCTTCATCAAATACAAGTATTTCAGGTTTTTTTACAAAAGCTCTCGCAATAGCAATCCGCTGCTTTTGACCAACAGATAGATTGGTACCGCCTTCGCCGACGTTCGTTTCATATCCATCTTGTAAATTGTGTATAAATTCTTTGGCACCCGCTAATTTGACTGCATCTTCAATTTCTTGTTTTGTTGCTTTATGTTTACCAAACTGAATATTTTCATAAATAGTATCATTAAACAAAAATGGTTCTTGTTCAACAAGTGCCACTTTTTCACGAAGTGCAAGAATTGTATTCTCAGTTATTTCATTGCCGTCATTGCATTTGATTGTGATACTACCACTGTCGATATCATATAGCCCCAGTAATAATCTAATCAGCGTTGTTTTTCCGCTACCCGATTCCCCCACAATACCGACTCGTTCACCCTGTTGAAGAGAGAAACTAATGTCTTTCAATATTTCAACATCATCGTAAGTAAACTTAATATTTTTAAAAATTAACTTATTCATTAAACCATAAGAAGTATTCATTGATTTTACTTCCTCAGGTATTTCAAAAATGCTTAACACTCTTTTCAGAGCTTCTAATGATTGCTGTATTTGAATATTGACATTAATTAACCGATTTGTAGGTCCCAAAAGATAACCAACAAACGATTTAAAAGCAATCAATGAACCTAAGGTTAATCTATCCTGTATGATTTCATATCCGCCGTAGGCAAGTAAAATGACAGGGGATAGACCGGCAATAAATCCAATGACAGCATTATTAATAAATCTTACCCTGCCAAGATTGATATTGGATTTCAAGGCAATTAACGCTTTATTGCTATAGCGACTTTGTGAATATTTATCCTGATTGAAAACTTTTATTAATTCTATCATTGATAATGATTCACTTAATTGTTTAGTCGTTTGGGCATCGTCTTCATAATATATTTTTGATTTTTTACCAATAATGCGACCAAAGTAAAATGATGAGGTGATAAAAAACGGTAATAATAAGATTGTAACAACTGCTAATTTCCAATGGAGATAAAAAATAATAAAGAAACCTACGCTAAAAGTAAGAACATCTTTAATTATTCCAATGAATGTATCCGCAAATAATGTTCTTAAACGATTGGTGTCGTCATTGATCCGAGAAATAAGATAACCGGGCGACCATTTATTCAAATATTTCGATCGTTTACAATTAATATTGGACAACAAATGCATTCGAATATCGTACACTAATCTATTATTTATCTTATAAAATAACATTCCTTGAAAATAGCCAACAATTTTTTGTATCAGTATGATAACAAGAGCCACCGAAACTATTAACAGCAATTGTCGAATATTCTTTTCCGGGATCGAATGATCAATGATGTATCGGGTTAATAGGGGCGTTGGTAAAATTAATATCGACAATAATAATAGGATCAACCCTCCAAAAACTATTTCCTTTTTATAGTTTCTTAGATAGGGGATTATGAATGTAAATATTTGTTTCATAATTATTTTATGTGTCGAGTTATTTTGCTGTGTTTATTTGATAACAGCAATTTGTATCGGTTAATAATAAAATCATCAACCGATAATTCTTGAAAATTAAGTTGACAAGCAGCTTGCAGATTTTTTTCATGTACTTCAATTATTTTCTGGCTACAAAACCCGCCACACATCGGTAGAAGCTTACAATCAAGACAAACTGCATTATCAAAACCCGATTTACAAAATCGATTGGCTAATTTTGCCGTATCCCATTTAATTTTTCCATCAGGTTGTAATTCACCAAGACTATTTTCTTTTGTGAAATTACGAGCGGTACATTTATACGCTAACCCATCATAGTTTAGCAAAATTTCGTTCCAACGGTCTGCGTAGCATTTACAGCCTTTGTATAATTGAAAAGATGAATTATTAACGACAAATCCACTCGCTTTGAACTTATCACGTTCAACAGAATATTTATCGTTTAGGATAATATCTTCGTCGTACGTTTGCCAAATCCTATGAAAAGAAACATTGATTTTATGCCTTATATCCTCATCAAATGAGTTAATAATTTCATTGATATCGTCTAAAGTTTCATTCTTATAATTGATTCTTAATGTTATAGACAAATCATCAATTTCTTTACATAACATGTTGATGTTATTAACAATTTTATCATAGGTTTTTCCTCCTCCAATTGTTGTGCGGCTATTATCGTGTTTCGCTTTATTCCCATCTAATGTGATTTGAAAATGCTTAATATTTATGTCTATAATTTTATTAATCCAGCCCTTTTTGAAAAGATATCCATTTGTAGTCATACTATTAGTAAATGGCATATCCTCATTTTCCATCAGTTGTTTTAATTGGCGTGATAGCGAGTAAATAATATCTTCAAAAAACAGTAGTGGTTCACCCCCAAACCATGATAAAGATAATCCGGAAATTTTTCTATCTTCAATTAATGCTTTTAGGTGCTTAACAATACCTTTTTGAATATCAACAGACATTTTACTTTTTTTATGAGTCTCATAACAATACCAGCATTTGAAGTTACAGTCCATTGTCGGGTTAATAATAAGATGATAATTGTTATTAATAAATACATCCCTTTGGTATCGCAATTTAATAATATTCAGCTCATTCATTGTATCCGGTATGATAAATCGTGTTTTCACCAATGCATCATAGAGAGGTTTTACTTTCTTTTCTAATTCTTGAACATCATGCTCATATTTTATAATTGCACTTCTTTGTTCGACTGTGATTGTAAATAAACCGCCGCTCATTGCATTAAAACAAATATACTTCCCGTCATGCTTAACAAATTTATTGTAATTACTCAGTTTCATCATCGCATTTACTCCTATTCGTAATGTAATATTTCTATGGGTTCGGTTTTTCTAATCTTGTTCAATTGATAGAGAAGAATAATTGTGATAAGAAACATGGTGATAATGAATGCAAACAGATACCATGAAAAAGCATGATCAATTCTTACAGCATAATTTTGGAGCCATTTTTCTACAGAATAAAAGGAAATAATTCCGGCAATTAGAAAGGATGCCACCAGTATAGGTAAATATTCTTTCAATATTAATGTAAACAACTCAATCAATTCGGCTCCCATAAGCTTGCGAATTACCATTTCTTTCATTCGTTGCTCAAGACTGAAATTTGCTATGGCGACAAGCCCTATCAATGTAATAAATATTGACAACAACGATAAAACCGATATTACGTTTTGAATAATACCCTCTTTTCGATAAGCAATTTCGAATGCTTCTTTTGTATATCCTGATAAAATAGAATAATTGTCATCATCATAAACGGATCTATAAATATCGCCTATTTTTGAATAGTTGCCTTCTACATTTATTGTCTTTATTAGCATATTCATTTCTTTAAATAAATGTGGATAACAATATATTGCCAAAGGTTCAATCTTATTATGGAGTGATCGGAAATGGAAATCTTCAACAACGCCTATAATACTACCAAATTTATTGTTTGTATTTACTCGTAATCTTCTACCAATGATTGATTCACCGTCATCAATTTGTTTTGCAAAAGTTTTATTTACAATATATCCAAAATAAATATCACTTTCAGACATATTAAAATTACGACCTTCAATTATATCTAAATCAAATATCGATATTATTGATGAGTCATTTGTTACTAAACTATAAGCTTTAATATAGGTTTCATCCTCTAAAATGTAACTTTGTTTTAATAAAATTTCCCCGGGGTAACCCAACGATGCCGTTATACTTTCTACTATCCCCGAAGCATAAAGTTTGTTTTTAAATACATCATATTTTCTGATAACTTCTTGTGTTAGTTCAACAAATATCACATTGTTATCATCATAACCATAGTCTGCCTTATATAAAAGAGAATTTTGCTTTATCACCGTTAGCGTAAAAACAATTAGACAAATCGTGATAACAAACTGAAAAGCCACCACAATCTTTCTTAATAATAATGCATGTTTTGATTTTGAAAATACGCCACGAAATGCTAACATTGGTTTGTATAAGGCTATATGAAATGCAGGATAAATACCTGTTACAATACTCATTGTAACTAACAATGTTATTAACCCAATAAAAAATATCGGGGCAAACATTTGTGATGAATTAAAATCGGTTTCCAATAGGTTATTAAAAACCGGTAGCAACATAAAAGTGATAAGCATCGCAAATATAATGCTGAGTCCATTGATAAAAACGATATTGCGAAAGTTGTTAAGGACCAATTTATAATAAGGAGCACCATATATCTTTTTTAAACTGACTTCTCTGGCGTATAAAATTGAACGAGATGTTGTTAGACTTAATTGATTTACACAAGATACTAATAGTATCAATGTGCCGATTAAACCAATGATTAATAATGAATTGATATCTCTGTTGGTCTCTAAATCATATTGTAATTTTGAATACAAATGAATATCGGCAATTGGCATCAGATGGATAGGGTTTACTTTAAATTTTTCCTCTTTCTCTATGAAGTATTCGTTTAGTTTTTTTTCAAACTCTGAAACATTTGTATTATTTCTCAATTCCAAATATGAGTAATAAGATATATCTGAGTAGTCTAAACTATTCCCTTCGTCATGCTGAATAATATAATTCACATTTAAATGTGAATTATTTGGCATTTCTGATATTACCGCGGATATCATATATTCCACTTCATCAATTATTATTACTTTACTTAACGGATTGGTTTTCGGGAATAATTTATCAGCGATACTCATAGTAATAACTACAGAATTTGGCTTGCTAAAAGCATTGGCTTTATCCCCATACAGAAAAGAGACAGAAAACATATCGAAAAAAGAGTTGCCTGTTTTTATAACACCACACCGGTCAATGAATTCTTTATTTAGATAGATTTGAGATTTGTTATAATATGCTCTCGCAGACACACGGACTGTTTTAAGAACTTCAGGGAAATTGTTGTCACATTCAGTAGTTATTGCTTTTGGTGTGATTGCCTTTACACCCATATTCAATCTGTATTTGTTATGATAATTATCTATATGTTTATCATACGAAAGTTCGCCATTCACATGAATTAGAATAAGTAACACGATAATTAGACTGAGAGTATTACTGATAACGATTGAAGAATTTCCCCTAAGAGTTTTAAATATATTTTTCATAATTATGTGTTTAGTGGTTTCAACATGAGCGGACAGCTATAAATAACTGTCCGCATCATGCCTGTTATTGATTAACCTGTTTGATTTTCCTCTTTCTCGGGTTCCTTGGGCTTTGGCTCACAACCACAGTTTTCCCAGTTAAAACAAAACCAATCATTATTCACGTCGTGGCGATTTGGCTGGTTACTTTCATCTTCAATTGCTAGACCGAAGTCCAGTATTTCGATATCATTATTCATTTTGCTCATCCTTTTTTTGTTTCATTTATGAGACAATCATGCGTAATTTTTATACACAATGTCTCTCTTTTGTTAGGTATTGTGCTCAGTGCCGTCATCGCACATTAAGCCGTAGGTGACGGCACTCTTGTTTGCACAATTCTTGCTTCTACTATATATATCGTTTTTAGATCCGAAAATAAGCGGGGGTTTTTGAACTTTTTTTATTTTTTTGAATCATGACACG
>JACNJS010000027.1 GCA_014382445.1 Bacteroidota bacterium | reverse complement strand
AAAAAGTGTAAACGATGTTTCTTGAACTTTGTAAACGATGTATCTTGAACGTACCTTGTAGTGGCTAACGCATCACCACCGGCACGATGACGGGCATGATTTTCAATAGCAAGGTCCTTACAAAGCACACCTAAACCATATGACTTTCTTCCGGGAATAAGTTTACGGCTAAGCTTAACAGTATCAAGTGTCTTTCGTGCATAATCATAACCAAGGCTTTTAAACTCGTTACGGATAAAGCTATAATCAAATCGCACGTTATGACCAACGATAATCTTGCTCTGAGTTATTTCAACTATTTGTTTTGCAATCTCATAAAACTTAGGAGCCCCTTCAACCATTTGATTATTTATGCCTGTCATATGAATAATTCTGTATGGAATTTTCTTTTCAGGATTTATCAATGTTGAAAATTCATCAATAATTTTTTTGCCATCGTGAATAATGATAGCAATCTCAGTTATCTTCTCGTTAGAAGGACTAAGTCCGGTTGTTTCTATGTCGACGATTGCGTACAATTTTGTTTTACCACTAAGTTGCACTAAGGTTATTCACAAAGGTACACCAAAGTTTTAATGAATTACTCGATTAACACCATCTTAAAAATATTTTACACAAGCAGAAATATTATCATTTTTTATGATAGTCTGGATTAACAATAGTCTTGGAATACATACTATTTATATGTAAGACTTTTAAGAATGCGTCAAGAACGAGGCTTGCGAAATGTTTGGGGTCGGGAGTTTACTTTTCGTAAATGACTGACTCTAAACATGAGCATAACGATGTTATTGATGCATTATTAAAGCCTCTACTTACAAATTCAACTTCATTTGTATGGCCTGCACCTGCTTTTTTAATTCTTTAACCTCCCTGGTTAGCTCATTCTTCTCTTTGTTAGGTTCAGGCACTTCAGAGCTTATATAGTTAACAAACTTCCATATTTCGGTAACCTCGTTAATTTTTATTTCGTAGGGTAAAAAAAGCGGATTTAATGAATGAAGAATCAGTTTACCATTGCGTTCAATTAAGTTTTCCACTACTTTAAACACCATTCCATCATCACGGGTAAGGATAATATATGCATGGTGATTCCTAATAGTGTTCCAATCCTGAACAAATTCGCCTGTAACGTACGATCCATCAGGAATAGGCAGCATCGAGTCGCCGCTAATCTGAAAGCTTCTGTATTTCTTTTGTTTTGATAGAAATGGCAACTTAAATGTTGGTAATATCCTGATATACTCAGGATCAGCATATCCGGCTGCATATCCTGCACTTGCCTTTTCGTTAACAAGCTCGATATTTTCCTCGTTATCCTGATCAACAGTTGTTGCTAACACCCTCAGGTTACTCCCTTTAATATAAATATCATACCCTCTTTCAAGTTGTGATAGTTGGCTTTCCGACAAGCTCTCTAAATTGACCTTAATTAATGTGTCGATAGCCACCCCGAAATAGTCAGAAAATAATGTTAAAGTGCTTATGTTAGGGTGCCCTACCCCATTTTCATAACCACTTAATGTAGAACGTTTCATATCTAACGCATGAGCCACATCATCCTGAGTACGCCCCCTGCGTTTCCTTAATAATTTAATGTTATTTTTAAAATACATATGCTCTGATTTATGATTGATTATTTATGATTTAATATTTTTTACTTTGTGTTACTTCGTGGTAAAAAAAAGTTAACCACAAAGGCCACTAAGGGTATCACTAAGGCTCGCTAAGGTCTAAAAAATTACCCTTTTAATCCCATCTTTTAAATGTTTAACATTAAAATTTACTAATAATCCAAGTTTACATCCTGAGAGTTTTAAATAAGTGAGAATTTGCGCCATGTGTATATCTGCTAATGAATCAACAGACTTAATCTCAACAACCACTGTATTCTCTACCAGCAAATCAATTCTATAGCCAGCATCAAGTTTTACTTCTTGATAAACCAGAGGTAATGCTTTTTGCTTTTTCACTTCCAATCCAGATTGTTGAAGCTCATAATACAAGCACTCTTCATAAGCACTTTCAAGTAATCCAGGACCTAATGCTGTGTGCACTTTAAACGAGCAATCAAGTACTATTTTAAAAACCTTCTCTATATCCATAACTACTATATTTTTCCTTTGTGTTACTTCGTGATGCACTTTGTGTTACTTCGTGGTAAAAAAAAGTTAACCACAAAGGCCACTAAGGGTATCACTAAGGCGCGCTAAGGATTGTTATATTATTCATTTCATTATTAATATTTTGCATTTACATTCCTATTATTAAATTCTCCTTTGTGTTACTTTGTGGTAAAAAAAAGTTAACCACAAAGGCCACTAAGGGTATCACTAAGGCGCGCTAAGGATTGTTATATTATTCATTTCATTATTAATATTTTGCATTTACATTCCTATTATTAAATTCTCCTTTGTGTTACTTCGTGGTAAAAAAAAGTTAACCACAAAGGCGCACTAAGGTCTAAAAAATTACCCTTCCCTCTTGCATTATATTTTATTAATGATTATATTGTAGCCGTTATATTGATTATAATATAAGCAAATGTAATACAAATATTTTAAATGTCAAGTATTTCGTCAGAAAAAAGTAAATAAAAATGATTTCACCATCACCCGGGCAAGACAACCGAACCATAATACATTTAGACTTAGACACCTTTTTTGTGTCGGTTGAGCGTTTAATAAATTCTTCGCTTGTGGGTAAGCCTGTTATAATAGGTGGCACATCCGACCGCGGTGTGGTATCAAGTTGCAGTTACGAAGCAAGGCAGTTTGGCGTACATTCGGCCATGCCAATGCGTATGGCTAAGCAGCTGTGCAGTGATGCTATATTTATTCGTGGTGATATGGAAGAATACAGCAAGCAATCGAAGCTGGTAACCGACATAATTTCCGAAAGTGCACCCGTTTACGAAAAGGCCTCGATTGATGAGCATTACATCGATATAACAGGCATGGACCGCTTTTTTGGCAGCCTAAAATGGAGTCATGAGTTACGCGAGCGCATTATAAAAAATACCGGTCTTCCTATTTCATTTGGGCTTTCAACCAACAAAACCGTTTCAAAAATTGCCACCGGTGAAGCCAAACCAAATGGCGAGCTGTATGTGCCTCCGGAAAATGTGAAACCCTTTCTGTTTCCCCTATCCATAAGAAAAATACCTATGATAGGAAAACAGAGTTATCGGCTTCTGCGATCAATGGGGGTTTCTACAATTCATACGCTAAGCATGATACCGCCTGAAATGATAATACAGGTAATGGGAAAAAACGGTATTACAGTCTGGAAAAAGGCCAATGGTATCGACCCTTCACCTGTAGTGCAATATTCTGAAAGTAAGTCGATAAGCACCGAACGGACCTTTGACAAAGACACCACTGATATTATAAAGCTAAAATATCTTCTTATTTCGATGGTGGAAAAAATAGCTTTTGAATTGCGTAAAAAACAAAAGCTAACAGGATGTATTACTGTTAAAATACGTTACTCGAACTTCGACACTCACACTTTGCAAAAACACCTCCCCTACACATCGTTCGACCATGTACTAATGCAGATAGCACTGGAATTATTTGAGCGATTATACACAAGAAGAATGCTTATAAGGTTAATTGGAGTACGTTTCAGCCATCTGGTTGGAGGTAGTCAGCAATTAGACCTTTTTGATGACAAGCCCGAGATGATAGACCTTTACCAGGCCATGGACAGCATAAGATTACGATATGGAAAAAAGGCAGTTAGGAGAGCAGTGGGGGGGGGTGAGGGTTGTCGGGTTGTCGAGTTGTCAGGTTGTCGGGTTATCGTCGGGAACAACAACGATAATAATGATAATAATTTTAACAAAACTCCATCTTATGAAAAGTTACAAAGACCTCGAAATCTATCAGATATCTTTTGATTTAGCATTAAAAATACGAGAACTGACATTAAAACTTGAATCATGCGATAAATATGAAGTCGGTGGTCAAATAAGAAGGTCAAGCCAAAGTATTAAGGACACAATTGTTGAAGGATGGGGCAGAAGAAAGTACAAAGCAGATTTTATTAAGTTTCTCATTGACAGCTATGCGTCTCATCTTGAAGCAAAGTCGCAGGCAGAATTTTTACATCTGTCAGTAAAGGATAGTACATGGTTAGAAATCGCAGAGAAGTTAGATGCTTTAGGAATAAAAATTCACAACTTTATTAAATACGTAGAGAATAACTGGAAGACGTAGGAAGGGTTGGCGGGTTATCGTCGGGAACAACAACGACAACCACGACAACCTGCCTAGTCGGCAGGCAGGCAATGACAACAACGATAATAATGTACCTAAACTCTCATTCATATTTCAGCCTCCGTTACGGAACTTATTCAATAGATGCTCTGGTAAAAGAAGCTGCAAAAATGGGTATATCAGCAATGGCTTTAACCGATATCAATAATTCATCGGGGATTATCGATTTTGTTCGTAGCTGTAAACACAGCAATATTGCTCCCATAGCAGGAATGGAATTTAGAGATAATGACGCATTACTTTTTGTTGGTATTGCTCGCAATAATAAGGGTTTCAGAGAACTAAATGAATACATGAGTGCTATCAACCTAAAAGAAAAAAAGTATTCTGCATCAGCTCCTGAATTTAATAATGTTTACATCATTTACCCTTTTGAGAGAATAGTTAGTCGTAGTGAGGCCTTTACAAAACCAAGCAAAACTTGTCATTCTGAACATAGTGAAGAATCTCATAATCTTGAATACATGAACAATAGAGATCCTTCACTTACACTCAGGATGACAAAAAACGTTGTGCTAAAACCTAATAACTTAAAAGATAACGAATTTATTGGAGTAAAACCATCACATATTCATAAACTGATATCACTTAACCACCAAGATTTGGCAAAAATGGTGATTCAGCAGCCTGTTACTTTTAGTGACGAAAAATCATGGTACCTCCATAAAAATCTGCGTGCCATCGACCACAATATTCTACTGAGCCAACTAAAGCCGCACATGCATGCACAACAGGATGAGGTTTTTCTTTCTGAGGCTGAAATAATTACAGTTTTTAAGCAATACCCTCAGATTATTAGCAACACTCAAACCATTATTGATAATTGCGAAATTGATTTCAATTACAATTCTACAAAAAACAAGAAAACATTCACAGGAAGCCGGTACGACGATAAGATACTGCTGGAGAAGCTGGCATACGACGGAATGAAATATCGCTATGGAAAAAGTAATAATCAGGCAACCAAAAGAGTAACGAGTGAGCTTGGGATAATTGATAAACTTGGGTTCTCATCTTATTTCCTGATAACATGGGATATTATCCGATATTCTTTGTCAAGAGGTTACTACCATGTTGGCCGTGGCAGCGGCGCCAATAGTGTTGTTGCTTATTGTTTAAAGATAACAGATGTGGATCCCATTGAGCTTAACCTCTATTTCGAACGCTTTATCAACCCAAAGCGCAGCTCACCTCCTGACTTCGATATTGACTACTCGTGGAAAGACAGGGAAGAAGTACAGGATTATATTTTTAAACGATATGGACGTAAACACACTGCGTTTCTCGGCACTTCTGTAACATTTAAAGGAAAGTCAATTTATCGCGAACTTGGCAAAGTACACGGTCTTCCCAAATCAGAGATTGATGTACTTACTAAAAACCCCGCAATCGAAACGGGTAAGAGTGAATTAACCAGACACATACACCACTTAGCCACAATGATGGTTGATTTTCCTAACCTTCGGAGCATACACGCCGGCGGAATTCTTATTTCCGAAGAACCAATTACTTGCTACACAGCATTGGATTTGCCACCTAAAGGTTTCCCTACCACTCAATGGGACATGTATGTGGCCGAAGATATTGGCTTCGAAAAACTAGATATATTAAGCCAGCGCGGCATAGGGCATATTAATGATGCTGTTGAGATAATACGAAATAACCATGGTATTAACATTGATATACATCAGGTAGAAAAATTTAAAAATGACAAGAAAGTAAAAGCACAGCTTAAAAGAGCAGAAACGAACGGATGCTTTTATATAGAAAGCCCTGCTACACGTGGTCTTCTTAAAAAACTCAAATGCGATAATTATCTTACGCTGGTAGCTGCCAGTTCCATAATAAGGCCGGGAGTAGCTAAGTCGGGGATGATGCGCGAATACATTCACCGTTTCCATAACCCTAACAAATTTGAGTATATCCACCCTGTGATGAAAGAGCAATTAGAAGAAACATATGGAGTTATGGTTTACCAGGAGGATGTGTTAAAAGTATGTCATCATTTTGCAGGTCTCGACCTTGCAGATGCTGATGTATTGCGAAGAGCTATGAGTGGTAAACACAGGGGGAAAGATGAGTTTAAACGTATTGTGGAGAAGTTTTTCAGTAATTGTAAAGAGAGGGGTTACCCTGATGAGATAACAAAGGAAGTTTGGCGACAAATTGAAAGCTTTGCGGGCTACTCATTTTCTAAAGCACACTCAGCATCATACGCCGTTGAAAGTTTCCAGAGTCTTTACCTGAAGGCTTACTACCCACTGGAATTTCAGGTAGCTGTAATAAATAATTTTGGAGGGTTTTACCATTCATGGGTTTATTTTAATGAAGCCAAACGGCAGGGAGGAAACATTCACCTGCCTTGCGTGAACAATAGCGACTTTAACACAAATATTACCGGTAACAATATTTACATCGGGTTGGTTCACATTGCCAGGCTCGAAAACAAACTGGCACATGCTATTGTTAACGAACGTAACCAAAGTGGGAAATATACTGGTCTTGAAAATTTCATCCATAGGATTGCACCAGGAATTGAGCAATTACTTTTGTTAGTTAAGATTAACGCCTTTTGCTTTACCGGAAAACTAAAGTCACAATTACTATGGGAAGCACATCTATTACAAAAAAGCAACAAGCAACTGCCCAAAGCAAATCTGCTGTTTGAAAGACGAGTTAAAAAGTTCAATCTTCCCGAACTTGTACATAACCAGTTAGAAGATACATATGACGAAATAGAGTTATTGGGATTCCCTATTAGCACAAGTTATTTTAACATGCTGAAAACCGGTTTCAGAGGTGAAATAGAAGCATCCAACATGGATAATATGGTTGGAAAAAAGGTAAAAATGGTTGGATTACTCGTTACCATCAAATATGTAAAAACAGTAAAAGGGGAGCTTATGCACTTTGGTACTTTTTTGGATGAAGCAGGCGAATTCTTCGACACAACACATTTCCCCGACTCATTAGTAAGGTATCCTTTTCGCGGACATGGTGTTTATCTAATATTAGGAAAAGTTGTTACCGAATTTGGCTATGCAAGCATTGAAGTGGAAAAGCTAGCTAAGTTGCCCTTGCAAGGTGATCCGCGGGAGGAGTAAGCTATCAGACCTTCCAGAATCGGTCTCAACCTTGTCCTTGTTTGCAACGAGGATGCATAATATTTCTCGTCTGTTGTAAGTGTTTATATAACGAAGATGAAATTTTGCTGAATTATATTATTATATAGAGCGTTATAAACGCAGAGGATGTAGATACATCTTCGTTGTAAACCATACATCCTCGTTGCAAACGAGGTGCTTAAACGTTGACAAATTTAACGAAATTATTAAACAGCATTAGACCTAGGACTGATATGCCGGTTTCATAGTTGGAAGAAACTGGTATTTATATAGACCGGTAAAAAAGTAAATACGATAGCCTAATTGATGATTTGTATAATGGTCTTGTGGAAAATATTCACTTACAGGAGAGATAAATTGGAAAGAAAGCATGCTCGTTATGCTTTGTTAAACAGGAAAGAGGGGTTGTCGTTGTTGTCGGGTTTTCATTGTTATCTTCGAAAGTTATGTGGAAAACAAAGCACGAGTCGCGCTTGCCCGCAAGGCCTGGTTGGAAGACTCGCGCTAGTTATGGGGTAGTCGGGTTTTCATTGTTATCTTCGAAAGTTATGTGGGAAACAAAGCACGAGTCGCGCTTGCCCGCAAGGCCTGGTTGGAAGACTCGTGCTAGTTATGCTATATTGGCTTTCAGAATCTTATCAATTTGACCCACAAGGTAGTAGGGCAAATTAATGAGTTTGAATTTTTTTCCTTTAATGGTTGCAATATCTTCAATCTTATATTTACCTGTGTATATGCGGACAGCCCAGCTATGAGGTGCTTCATCAACAAAACGGTGTAATGAGCGCAGACTACCTGTTGCTCCTGATTTTACTTCAATAGGGATTAACATATCCTCCCATGGCCATACATAGTCGAGTTCGGCTTGCGCATTTGGGTTTTTAGGTACCCAAAAATTTAGTTTAGATCGTACTGATGGCTTTAGTGCTAACAGTTCTTGTCCTGCAATGTGTTCGGCTATTTTCCCTTTATAAACTTCATCGATGAGATTGGATATGACCATCTCTTTTTGTATGCCCGACGAATAGTTAACCAAACCCGTGTCGAGCATGAGTAATTTTGGCGACAATCGTAATTTCTCTTCAATTGGAAGTCTTGTTTTGCTAACAGGATATTCCAACTGAAGCAACATTGTTTTCTCAAGCGTCCTGAATGCTTCGCTCATCTCTCTGGAACGATAGGTTGACTGGCCAAATTTTTCGAAGGTTATACGCGTGCCTGCATATTGAAAAGCCGATCCGATAATGTGCCTTATTACTCTGGCCATTGTTTGGTTTTGAGCATATTTTTCCACATCATCCTGATAAGATACAATCAGCCTTTCGTAAATTTGCTTTAGGCGGTTCATATCCCTGCTTTTGCAGTATTCATTAATAATTTCGGGCATCCCACCAATAATTGTGTAAGTTCTGAACAGCTCAGATAGTTTGTCGTGTGCATAATCAGGTACTTGCCCGCTAAGGATAATCTCAAGGCTACTAGTTTCTCCAAGTGCACTCAGGTATTCAATGAACGAACATGGTCTTACAGGCATGTAATCAACTCTTCCAACAGGAAAAGAAATTGTTTTGTCAATCAGAGTTTCGAGGAGGGAACCGGCTGCAACTACAAATAAATCCTTTGCTTCTTCATAAAAATAACGCAGTGTAGCAACTGCATTTGGGTTGTTCTGAATTTCATCAATAAACAGTAGTGTACTACCCTTGTTTTTATCAACATCTTTTAAATAGAATATTGCATCCAGCAACTGAGGTATGGAAAATGAACCATCAAATAGCTTGCTTTCCTTTTCTTTTTCAAGATTGAGATAAATATACTGATCAAAATCTTTGGCAAAGATATCAATGAGGGTAGTTTTTCCTGTTTGTCGGGCTCCTCTTAATACCAGTGGTTTTCGGTCTTTTTCGTTAGCCCAGTTCCTTAGTCTGATTATATTTGTCCTGTTAAACATGATTAATTATGTAATGAATCGTAGGACAAAGATAAAGTATATTGTAATAAAACATAACATAAATTTGGCAATTATTGTAATAATACTTAACATGATTGAATGCTGATATAGAGCTATCAATAAATTAGTTTTCACTTTTTGTTAAAATTATTGATTGAAAATATCCGTTTACTTGGGTGATAAATTGGAAAGAAGGCATCCTCGTTGCGCTTCGCTAAACGAGAATTTTTTATACTTTTGCATTACATACCAATAGGGGTGCCTCAAAAACAAGGGCTGAGATTATACCCTCTGTACCTGATCCGGATAATGCCGGTGTAGGGAAAGAGTAGTTACAACCCATTAGGCTTTCTTCTATTGATTTTTATATTTAAAAAATCAAAAGAATTATGCAAAAGAATTACTTACTAATTATTGTTTTGGCAATGTTGCCAATTATGGTAGTTGCTCAGTTTAGTATATCTGGCAAAATTACCGGCAATGATGATGGGCTTCCTTTAACGGGAGCACATATTGTTGTACTAAACACCCAATTAAAATCAATTTCTGATAACAACGGATATTACGAAATTATGGATTTAAATTCTGGAAGTTATAAGATAAAAATATCTTATGTAGGATTTGAATCACAAACTATTAAAATAAATATCAAGAAGAATGCCAGCCAAAACATAGCTTTACAGCCATCAACAATAATGAGTGATGAAGTAATTATCTCGGCCATCCGAGCCACTGATGAATCGCCAAACACATATACTATTATAGATCAAGCTGAAATTGAAGAAAATAACACTGGAAAGGACCTCCCTTATATTCTTAAATCAATTCCATCAATAGTAGTTTCGTCGGATGCAGGAGCCGGAATTGGTTACACGAGTCTTAGAATCAGGGGGACGGATTTAACCGGTATAAACGTTACACTCAACGGAGTTCCAGTAAACGATGGTGAATCACACAGCGTATATTTCGTCGACCTTCCTGACCTTGCATCATCTATTAATGATATTCAGGTTCAGCGAGGTGTAGGTACATCCACTAACGGTGCTGCCTCTTTCGGAGCAAGTATTAATATCAAAACCGGAGACAATAATCCTAATCCCTATGCGGAAATTAATAATTCGTTTGGATCATTCAATACTCTAAAAAATTCAATTATTGTTGGATCGGGAATGTTAAATACAAGGTGGAATTTTATCGGCCGGGTTTCTTCCATTAAATCTGACGGTTATATCGACCGTGCTTCATCAAACCTTAAGTCGGCATATTTCTCCGGATCATATTATGGAAAAAAGGACATTATAAAAGCCGTTGTACTATTGGGGGATGAAAAAACTTACCAGTCGTGGTACGGTGTACCAAAAGACAGTCTGGAAACAAACAGGACTTATAACCCCGCAGGTGAAATATATGACAAAGACGGAAATTTTTTAGGTTATTACAATAATCAAACCGATAACTATTTACAGAATTACTATCAATTACACCACGGTCACCAATTCAACAATAAGTTTAATATTGCCTCTTCTATATTTCTTACCACAGGTAAAGGATATTATGAAAGTTATAAAAATGGCAGTAAATTAACAAGTTATGGCTTAAGAGATACAATTATAGGCAATGATACGATTACCAGAACCAACCTAATACAACAGAAGTGGCTGGATAATAAGTTCTACGGGATCAACCTCTCGGCAAATTATTCAACAGAAAGATTAAAACTGAGTTTTGGAGGTAGTTTGAATTATTACGATGGCGATCATTATGGAAAAGTTATTTGGGCCCAGGTTGCAACTTTAGACCAATATAACAATAATTGGTATTTCAACACAGGGAAGAAATCGGACATAAACATTTTTGCTAAAGCAAGATTTGATTTAAACGATAAAATAAATCTTTATGGAGATTTACAATACCGTAATATCAGCTACAATATTAATGGAACTCATGACGATCTGCGCGATCTAACACAAACACATCGTTACAATTTCTTTAACCCAAAAGCCGGCATTTTTTACAAAATTAATAATACACAAAATATATATTTGTCGGTTGGAATTGCAAACAGGGAGCCAAACCGCTCAGTATTTAGGGATGCTGACTCCTCACAATCCATCTCACCTGAGAAACTTACTGATATAGAGTTTGGTTACAAGTATGAGCGTAATTCGGTTTTGATTGAGGCAAATTTATTTTTCATGGATTACAAAAACCAGTTTGTGATGACCGGAAAAATAAATAATGTAGGAACACCCATCTTTACAAATGTACCGGGTAGTTATCGCGCCGGAATTGAACTAATTGCCGGAACATGGCTTTTTGAAATTGTTGAGTTGAAAGTAAACGCTACACTAAGTCAAAATAAAATTATGGATTTTGTTTCCTACGTTGATAATTGGACAACATGGGGGCAGGAAAAACAAGAGCTGGGCACAACAGATATTTCCTTTTCACCAAATACCATACTCTCAGGCAACATAAGCATAATTCCTGTTAAGAACCTTAAGGTCAGTTTATTTTCTAAGTATGTAGGCAGACAGTATATTGATAATACCGCAAATATTAAACGGAGTCTTGGGCCATATTTTGTTAATAATATCAGCTTTAATTATTCGTTTGAAACCGGTTTTATCCGGAAGATTGATTTATTATTAAGTCTCAACAACATCTTTAATGAAAAGTATGAAACAAACGCCTGGGTATATAGATATTATTATGATGATGTGGAATATGAAATGAACGGGTACTTTCCTCAGGCCGGGTTTAATTTTATGCTTGGGGTGAACTTAAAATTTTAGACTATACATTAAAGTAATGTAACTAATCAGTGTGCTATAATAAATTGTATTATACTCAATGTGAGTGATCTAAGTTATTTAACCACAAAGTTCGCCATGTAAACCGCAAAATTCGCAAAGAATACATATTCAACAACTTAGCGTTCTTTGTATATAACTTGGCGTTCATTGCGGTAGAAACTATTTCTGTAATAAAAATATAAACAACACTTTAAAACACTGATTAGTTAGGAAAAAACTAACTACCTTTGCTAACGCTGATTAGTTACCGTAATTTTAATTATATGCTTATGGATTATTTTGAACTAATTAATACACGCGAAAGTGTAAGAGATTACGATACAAATAAGAAAATTGAAAAGGAAATTTTATTAAAGATAGCTGATGCCGGACGCCTTGCGCCTTCGGCTGCCAACAGGCAACCATGGAAATTTATTATTATTTCTTCAGACCATATGCTCCAACAGGTAAGAGAATGTTATCCCAAAAATTGGTTTAAAAATGCTCCACATATATTAGTTGTTGTAGGCGATAGTAGCTTATCCTGGGTACGAACAACTGACGATTACAATTCAATTGAAACTGACGTTACAATTGCTATGGATCATATGATACTTGCCGCTGAAGCAGTTAAAGTAGCTACTTGCTGGATTGCAGCTTTTGACAACAAGGTGTTGAGAGAAGTGCTGCAATTAGCTGACAATGAAGTTGTTTACAGTATCACACCTTTAGGTTATCCAAATTCAGGTTATCAAAAAAAAATAGAAAAGATCAGGAAACCACTTGATGAAGTTGTTGAATTTTTATGATTAGATGAAATTTACAAACTAAGAGAGTTTTTCCAGAGCCAGCTTTATCCTTTTTACAGCTTCGGTAATCAATTCTTTTGAGGTAGCATAAGAAATCCTGATACATTCAGGACTTCCAAAAGCTTCACCCGGAACCACCGCAACATGGGCATAGTTGAGCAAATACATACTTAAATCATTGCTATTATTTATTATAGTATTTCCATCCGACTTACCGTAATAATAGCTAACATCAGGGAAAAGGTAAAATGCACCAACTGGCACATTGGTTTTCATTCCGGGAATATCATTAACTAAATCAATTAACAAATCACGTCTTTCCCTGAAAGCACTTAACATATTTTTCAAATCTGTTGAAGTTTCAGGTATGGTTTTCACCGCTTCCAGGGCAGCCATTTGCGAAATAGTACCGGTTCCGGAAGTATACTGACCCTGAAGTTTTATGCATGCAGTTGCAATAAATTGCGGACCTGCTATATAACCAATTCTCCAGCCTGTCATAGCCATACCCTTCGAAACACCGTTTACTACTACAACCCGATCTTGTATTTTTTTAAAAGAAGCAAGGCTTTCATGCTTTCCTTCAAAATTTATATATTCATATATTTCATCTGCAACAATCAGTATATCTGGATATTTAGCAAAAACATCGGCAAGCGCCTCAAGTTCACTACGTGAATAAACCGATCCTGTTGGATTGCCCGGGGAATTAAACAAAAATGCTTTGGTTTTAGGCGTAATCGCGGCTTCTACTTTTTCGGGTGTTACCTTAAAATCATTTTCAATCCCGGCATCGATAATAACCGGGGTTCCTCCTGAAAGATTAACCATTTCGGGGTACGACACCCAATAAGGTGCGGGTATAATTACTTCATCACCCTGATTGAGAATACACATAAAAACATTAATAAGCGAATGCTTTGCACCTGTTGAGACAACAATCTGGCTTGCATTGAAATCCAGACCGTTATCGCGCTTTAGCTTTTGAGCAATTGCCTCCCTTAGTTCCAGGAAACCAGGTACAGGAGGATAATGAGTAATGTTATTATCAATAGCTATTTTACCGGCATCTTTTATATGCTGAGGTGTATCAAAATCTGGCTCACCAATACTTAGTGTTATAACGTCAATTCCGTTTGCTTTAAACTCGCGGCTGAGCCTTGTCATTTCCAATGTTGCTGATTCCGTCAGATTTAATATCCGATCGGATAATATATTTTTATCCACTTTTTTGAATTTAAAAGGAGCAAATATAGTATTAAAATGAGAGCTTAAGTAGGTGAACAATACAAAATTATTATAACTAAATACGCGAAAAATTCGTGCGATAGTGTTAAGTCAATTGTAAAGTGGCGAATAGAGATTGCCGCTTCCTCGTACTTCATCATTGCAAAGACGGCACTGCGAGCCTGAGCCTGGCCTGCAGACAGGGAAGAATGGCGAAGCAGTCGCCTCAATAGTTGATACTTGACTTGACACTAAAATATGTTCCATGTAATCACATTAATTTGCATTTTAGCATTAAAATTAGTTGTTATTTTGTATTAGTGATATTTGAATGAATATGTTATGGATTATTTTATTAATTTATTGATTGTAATTATACCCTCGCTGGCGATTGTAGTTGTTGTTTATATTATGATGCGTGAATTTACAAAACAAAATTTAAAGCAGTTGGATTATTTGTGCAACGAACAGCAACTGTTTAAAATGAAACTGGATATTGACAGAAAAACAAATGGGCAAAAAATTAGTATCCCACTTAAGTTTCAGGCATACGAGAGGATGGCCTTGTTTTTGGAACGCATAAACCCACCAAACCTGGTAACAAGAGTTATAACACCAAATGTTAGATTTAGCACATTACATTCTTTGTTGTTATCGACTATCAGAAATGAATACGAACATAATATGTCGCAACAACTTTATATAGTTGATTCGGCTTGGGATCTTGTTAGAGCAGCAAAAGAAGAGGTTGTAAGATTGGTAAATTCTGCAGCAGCAAAATATAGTTCAGATGAAGATTCAGGTAAGTTTGCCCAGGAAATAATAACAAATGGATTTAATACTAAAGTTAATCCTATTGAAAAAGCTCTTAAGGCATTAAAGGAAGATATTAGAGAAAATTTCGCTTAACATTTGCAATCAACAAAAAAAATATCAACGGTTAGCATTATAGGCTCAGGAAATGTTGCTACAGCTCTGGGCATTGCACTTTCTAAAGCCGGAATTAAAATTTTGGAGGTCTACTCACCAAATCCGGATAATTCAAAATTGCTGGCCGAGAAAGTTGGTAGTGGCATTGCAGTTAGTATTGAGGAACTAAATATTGTTTCAGACCTCTACATTATTGCAACTCCCGACACAGAAATTAGCAATGTAGTATCAAAATTTAAAAATATAGAAGGTATTGTTACTCACACATCGGGGAGCCAACCATCTGAAATTCTTGGTGGTAATATTAAAAGTTATGGCGTATTTTACCCTGTACAAACATTTACCAAAAACAAAATTGTTGATTTCAAAAAAGTACCCATTTGTATTGAAGGATCAGATGAAACTATTTCACAATTACTTGTTCAGTTAGCAAATAAAATAAGTAACAATGTAGTATTGCTAAGTTCAAACCAGCGTCAGTATTTACACCTATGTGCCGTTACTGTTAATAATTTTACTAATCTGATGTACAATATTGCACACGATGTTCTTAATGATGAGGGTATTGATTTTTCATTATTACATCCTCTTATTGAAGAAACCGCAACTAAAATAAGTGAAGTAAATCCTGCGGAAGCACAAACCGGGCCGGCACGAAGAAATGACATATCAACTATCAACAAGCAACTATTACTTCTGGCTAAGCATCCTGAATTTAAGAAAATATACAAACTACTATCAGATCAAATTATTAAAAAACATGGTCCTAAAACTGATTAATAGTATGACAAATTACAAAGAAAAACTCAAGAAAATAACGACATTCATGTTCGATTACGATGGTGTTATGACTGATGGGGCACTAATTCTACAACACGAAGGTCACCCTTTACGATCAGCAAATGTGAAAGATGGTTATGTGCTTCAGCTGGCTATTAAGCTGGGTTATAACGTTGTAATTATTTCCGGAGGTTTCTCACAATCGGTGGAGAACAGATTTGGGGCACTCAATATTACTGATGTTTTTTTAGGAGTAAAAGATAAAGTCGAGATATTTAACGAATACATCAAAAATAAAAAAATCGATCCTGAAGAGATAATTTTTATGGGTGACGACATACCTGATTTAAGAGTTATGAAACTGGTTGGAGTGCCTGTATGTCCGTCAGATGCTTGTGAAGAAATTAAAGAAATTTCAATATATATTTCTGATAAAAGTGGAGGAAAAGGTTGCGTACGAGATATAATTGAGCAAGTGCTAAAAGTTCAGGGTAAATGGATGACGGAGGAATCGTTTCGTTGGTGAGGGTTGATTGGTTGGCGGGTCACGGGTTGAAACGTGCGCCAGTGATTGGTCACGCGTTCGGAAACGCGCGCCAGTAAAGGACAACAATGACAACAACGACAACAACGACAACAACAATGACAACATTTCTAAAACTAATCCGCTGGCCTAATCTCATAATTATAGTATTGAGTATGAGCTTTATGCTGGTTTTCATTATTAAGCCAGGATTAGACATTAAGGTTTTTTCTGATGGATTAACTTTTGCAGAATTTGCTCTCCTCGTAGTTTCAACTTTGCTAATTGCAATTGGAGGCTATATTATTAATGATGTAAGCGACATTAATACCGATTCAATAAACAAACCCGGAAAAAACATCATTGGAAAAATGGTTTCGGTGGAGTTTGCCTACAGATTATATTGGATTACTACTTGTACAGGGATTATTACAGGAGCGCTTTTATCGTATTTGATAAATCAGATAAATTTTAGTTTGATATTTGTTTTCAGTGCAGGATTACTTTGGTTCTATTCACAAAAATATAAGTGTCAACCGCTGGTAGGAAATATTGTAATTTCATTTCTAAGCTCATTATCATTTGCTTTGGTTTGGCTGTTTGAGTTTTATGCACTGAGCAACAACGCGGCAGTATTTGTTAATGTTCAATCTGATTTTCCTTTAATAAACCGACTATTAATTATTTATATGGGATTTGCTTTTATGGTAAGCCTACTACGCGAAGTAATTAAAGATATTGAGGATTACAAAGGTGATAACAGGTTTGGATGTTTAACATTTACTGTGAAATATGGTATTAGTGCATCTAAATTAATTGCTTTGATAGTCGCATATATTTCACTTTTTTCCTCCGGATTGATTCAGTACTACTTTTTTAATGCTAATTTCAACTTATTATTTAGCGCATTTTTTTTAATCGATTTATTGTTGATTGTAATAATTGGGCTGCTTCACAAGGCATCATCCAAACCAAACTATACCAGGCTATCTTTAATGATAAAAATCCTGATGCTCGTTGGTATACTTTCAATGATTTTATTTTATTTTGAAATATAAACTCAAGAAAAGATGTTACAAAACAAGTTGTTAAAATATGAAATAATCCTTGCTTCCGCTTCTCCAAGGAGAAAACAACTACTGGAAGAGTTAGGAATTAAATTCAGGGTTCAAACCAAAAAGGTTGACGAAAATTATCCGGCTGATTTTCCGGTTGATAAAGTTGCACAATATCTTAGCGAGATAAAAGCAGCCGCATTTCAGGTAAGTGAAATGAAAAACAATACGCTAATTATTACAGCTGACACAATAGTTGCATTGGGGAACACTATTCTGGGCAAACCTTCAAATCATAAACAAGCCTTTAAAATATTAATGAGCCTTTCGGGGAAGAAACACCATGTAATAACCGGTGTAACTCTGCGCACAATTGAAAAGAGACATAGTTTTTCTGTTAGTACCGAAGTTTTTTTTAAGAACCTGTCGGAGGATGAAATTAATTTCTACGTAAGTAATTATAAGCCGTTTGATAAAGCCGGTGCCTATGGGATACAGGAATGGATTGGACATGTAGCTATCGAAAAAATTGAAGGATCCTATTTTAATGTAATGGGGCTTCCAACACACAGGCTTTATGAAGAACTAAATATGTTTATTGATAGCGGCAAGGGAAATAGAAGTACTATCATTTTAGATATTTAGCTTTGTTGCAGCGTGTTATCTTTATGGCATAAGGAATCGCTGCAACTGTTTCATTCCTCATGTACTAAACCTCAGAACCTTCATATTGGGACATCTGCAAAAACAGGAGAATGCTGTCATTCAACGTGATGCGTGCTCCTTGACAACTGCTTACCCAACGGGCAGGAAAAGGGGTTGTGCATAGGTTTCATAACTTTAACATCATCGAAAAATATAGCATAAATATTGTTTAATTTTGATGATTAAACTTTAAAACAATAATCTTATGAAAAAAGGATTAACTAAACGATTAGTAAACTATTTTTTAAAAGGTTTGCTGTTATTAGCACCGATAACCATTACACTTTGGGCTATAATTGAACTTTTCAACTTAATAGACGGCCTACTCAAAAATTTGATAGTTAGTGTAATAGGTAAGGAAATTCCGGGTTTGGGGTTTGTAGTACTGTTATTATTAATCTCAGCTATCGGCTACCTTGGATCGACAATCATTTTCAATCCTATAGTAACATATTTCGACAAGTTAATGGTCAAAGCGCCATTGATTAAAATAATTTACACTTCCGTAAAAGATCTTGTCTCTGCATTTGTAGGCCAGAAAAAACGTTTTACTGAACCTGTTTTGGTAAAGATAAGTCAGGATTCGAACTTAGAAAAAATTGGTTTTATTACTAATAAAGACCTAAGTATAATTGGACTGCCAAATGAAAAAGTAGCTGTATATTTGCCGCATTCATATGCCTGGTCCGGAAATTTATTTATTGTTTCTACTGAGCATATAACAAAGATAGTTGCTTCCCCCACCGAAGTAATGAAATTTGTTATTTCGGCAGGTGTAACTAATATTGAATAGTTGTATGACAAAAAAACCACTGATATTAATCACTAACGATGATGGAATAAATGCTCCCGGGCTACGTAAACTTATTTCTCTGGTAAAACACTTAGGTGAAATCATTGTAATTGCTTCCGAACATCCCATGTCGGGAATGGCGCACGCTGTTACAATTCAAAACCCATTAAGAGTCAGGCTTCTTACCGAAGAAACGGATTACAAGGAATATCTAACAACCGGAACACCTGTTGACAATGTTAAGCTGGGCAAACATAAGCTTGCCAGCAGGCTGCCTGATTTGATTCTGTCGGGAATAAATCATGGATCAAATGCAGCCGTTAACATTATCTACTCAGGAACAATGGGAGCGGTGCTGGAAGGTGCAATTGACAGAGTTCCGGGTATTGGATTCTCATTAGATGATTTTAGCCCTCATGCTGATTTCAGCCATGTTGATGTGTATGTTATCGCCATTACTAAAAAAGTGCTTAGAGAAGGGCTACCTAAGGGTGTATGCCTCAATGTAAACTTCCCTCTTAATAGCAGCGAACCACTTAAAGGTATTAAAGTTTGCCGTCAGGCTGATGCCAGATGGATTGAAGAATTTGAAGAACGCCAGGATCCGCATGGCCGTACGTACTATTGGCTTGCAGGTAGATTTGAGAATGGTGATGACAGGAACGACACTGACGAAAAAGCATTAGCCGATAATTATGTTTCAGTAGTACCGTCACATACCGACTTTACAGCTCATGATTATGTTAATAAATTGGATTTTTCACTTTAAAAAATTAGCCAATGAAACCAGGTATTCTTAAAAGAGATTTATGGCCGATTGGATTGTTGATAGGAACCATGCTACCGCTAGTGTTTTTTATTGTGCTTTATATTGCCGACTTCACTCTCTACAGCTACTACTATGCTCATATCACCGATCAATTTCACCAACTATATTTACTGAGCCTGGCCGCCAACTTATTCCCCATCAGGCATTATCTGGTAAAACTGAGGTTCGAAAAAACCGGAATGGGAATATTACTTGTTACAATTGCTGCGGTAATTTCATATTTTTATATGTACTACAAACCATAATAGGAATATTGAGTACTAAATTACGACTAAACCACTATGGACTAAAAGTATCATAGGTTTATAGCACGAATGAAATTCGTTTTGAGAATACCTAATCATGGACGGAAGCCAAAAGTTAGAAGTTAGAAGTTAGTAGTTAGAAGTTGTTACTTCAAACTCTGGACTTCCGACTTGAAACAATGAAATTTATAGAAACTGAAAGTCTTGCACTAAAAGTGTATATTTTTAACTAACGAATGAGACCAATAAAATCAACATCTGTGAAGTACTATTTAATAGCCGGAGAAGCTTCGGGTGATCTACATGGATCGAACCTAATGAAAGCGATTCTACAAATTGCCCCTGATTCCGAATTCAGGTATTGGGGCGGTGATAAGATGCAGGCTGTTGGAGGAAAGCTGGTTAAACATTATCGCGATCTGGCTTTTATGGGTTTCGCCGAAGTGCTTTTGAATCTACACACAATTTTTTCAAATTTGAAATATTGCAAAAAGGATATTGTAAATTACAACCCTGATATCCTTATACTTATCGATTATCCCGGTTTCAACCTTCGAATCGCCGAATTTGTTAAAAAGCAAGGGATTAAGGTGGTTTATTACATCTCACCTCAAATATGGGCATGGAAACGTAACAGGGTTTTCAAAATTAAGAAGGTTGTCGACAAAATGTTGGTTATACTTCCATTTGAAAAAGATTTCTACGCTAAATATAATGTTAATGTTGACTTTGTTGGCCACCCTCTTCTTGATGCGATTGAAAATGAAAAACAAATTACAAAAACTATTTTCCTTTCAAAGAATAACTTAAACAACAAATCAATAATTGCCCTTCTGCCGGGAAGTAGAAAACAGGAAGTGAGAGCTATGCTTACAACAATGCTTCGCCTGACTAATGACTATCCCAACTACCAGTTTATTATTGCCGGAATTAACACTTTGGACAGAAAGTTTTATAGTGATATTATCGGTAATAATGATATAAAATTACTTTTTAACAACACA
Source organism: Bacteroidota bacterium (assembly GCA_014382445.1). GTDB lineage: Bacteria > Bacteroidota > Bacteroidia > Bacteroidales > F082. Next base: position 20,502 of record JACNJS010000027.1, on the reverse strand, counting down.
AACAACATCCTGCAATTTGCTGATGCAGCTATAGTTACATCCGGCACAGCAACTCTCGAAACTGCACTGATCGGCACACCGGAAGTAGTTTGCTACAAGGGCAATAGTATATCGTACGAAATTGCAAAAAGAGTTGTTAGGGTAAAGTATATTTCGTTGGTAAACCTTATAATGGATAAGGAGGTGGTAGTAGAGTTGATTCAAAAGGATTTTAATTACTCCTCCCTTAAAACTGCTCTTGATGAAATATTATTTGATGATGACAAAAGGATTGAGATTGCAAGCAATTACAAGAAACTTAAAATTGAGCTTGGGAGAAAAGGTGCTTCGATGAGGGCAGCTGAGATTATTGTTAGTATTAATGATTGAGTATCGCAGGAGGTATTGTCAGGGAAGTATTCCTCAAAAAACCAGCATAACCTGGATTAATATTTGCAACTCTTAAACAACTTCATTAGTAACTTTGCCATATTGAGCGGATCAGCATAAGCCCATGCGGTTGCAAGCCATATATCTCTAATGTTAAGTCAATTGTAAGTTTTGCAGCTTACATCCGTGCTTGCTCCATATGAGACCGGGATGGTGGGTTTCCCATTCATGGCCAATAACTTCAATATTACAGGAACCCCCTGTTCCTGAAGCATAAACCCGGTTCCGGTAACCGTGATTGCGATTACTTCAATTCCTTTGGATTGCAGTAGATAGGAAATTGCCATGGCGTCGTCGGCATCAGCATCGGTATCGACGATCACCTTTTTGGTAAGGCTCACCGGAATATCTTCTTTTTCCTTTTTACACGTCGTTAACAAAATGATTACCGGGATAATCAAATAGGTTCTATTGTTCATGTCGTAAGAATTTGGTTAGTAGTAGTTCTGTAAATTATAATTTATCTAGTCTGCTTTAACAAAATAGTTACAACTTATAGGTATTGCTAACTTCTTAATTTCCCCGATTATCGTCAGACCCCCACCAAAGTCCGGTACTGTTATCTTTTTTACATGAAACTATTAGTGCAATCCCTGTAAAAAGTGCCATAACTGTTACTTCACTGATTTTTTTAGTTTAATAAAAGAATAAAGGTACATCATTTTAAATCAATTTCAAGCAATTTATTAGTTTATTTCTTTGAATTAATTGACATCTTCCAAGCACATTTGGGATGGAATTGGTGTTAGTCGCCCATGTTTTGCTAAATCCTTTGTCAGTCAAAGATATCATGAGGTGTCTGGAAATTTTGTCATGTACTTGGCTAAAAAGTATATATTTTGTACATAGATTACAGGGGCTGAACACCGGATCGATATCTTTTTTCTTGCTTTTTTAACATTCCAAGGCTCTTCTGGGCAAAACCAAAGCTGCAAGCGATGAATCTCTCTGGTTTAAGTTTGCAACTTAAACTCCCCTTCTTTCGCCCAAAGTAAGATTATTTTGTCCTCTTTCCTTTCGTTTAGGCCACCTATTCATATTCAAAGTAGGCTCAACATTTGTATCTGATTTATGTAAATCTTATGGTTGTTTCTTCTGACGGTTCTCAATCACCAGCCCATTCGTAATAAGTTTAGCCCCCTCAAAACTCCTTACATCAAGTTTATTAAAAAACATCAATTTTATTTGATTATCAAAAAATAAATGATACTTTTACACCTATTACTTGAATAATGCTCAACCAACTAATCAGTCTTGCTATTTTTAAGTAATTATTTTTTAACCGCTTAATAACCAATAAATATAATAAAATCAATGACTTACGTTAGCCATAATACTATAATTAATGATTTTTGAATTGTGATTATCTACAAGTTGTGCAGATATGAAAGACTGAAAATCTGCAAAAAAAGAAATATAAAAACTATACCATGAAAAGCATTATACTATTAATTTCATTTCTTTCATTCTTATTTATCAGTTGCAATAATTGTCCTTCTGTTTACACATATCAACCACCAGAATTTATTAACAACGGATTAGAAATTGGGACATTGGAACAGGTTGGCATGGATTCTTTTCTGGTATCAAAAGCAATTGATTGCATTTACGCAAATAAGTACGACCAGGTACATTCAATTCTCATTTATAAAGACGGTTTGCTGGTTTTTGAAGAATATTTTGAGGGCAATGATTTTAAGTGGGATGGTCCGGACCATTATGGTGAAAGGATACAGTGGGATAAAAATAGTATGCATGTTATCATGTCATGCTCGAAAAGTATTGCTTCCGCTAGCATAGGTATTGCTGTTGATCATGGGTATATCAAAAGTGTGGATGAGTCTATTTTTAACTATTTACCGGATCATCAACAGTTCAAAACAAATGGTAAGGAGATGATTACCATTAAACATCTTCTTACTATGACTTCTGGTTTAAAATGGGATGAATGGAAATCTCATGGCACATCTGCAAATGATATTGACAGGATTTATTTTGAATGCTCAGATGATCCTGTAAAATGTGTATTGGAAAAAGAATTATTGAATACACCAGGTGAAAAGTTTACTTATAACGGCGGAGGAACGATAATTTTAGGCGAGATATTAAAACATGCCACTAAGATGAACATTGGAGATTTTTCGAAGAAGTATTTATTTACACCTTTGGGAATTGATTCGGTTTATTGGTATCAATTCAAAAATGGAACCTATGCTTGTGATGGATCAATAAAGATGACCTCACAAGATATGTTAAAATTTGGAATAACATACCTGAATGAAGGCAAATGGAATAATGAAAGTATAGTATCGAATGACTGGGTAACAAAAAGCAAATCAACCTACAAGAATAATACTGGGATAAATATTCCTATTGATGATTCCGGCAGGAACGGTTATGCATACTCATGGTGGACAAATGAAATATCAATTTCAGGGGAGAAAGTAAATTTATTCCAGGCTGGTGGATGGGGAGGCCAGGAAATAATTATTTTTCCCGATGATAATATGGTAGTAGTGTTTACAGGTGGAAATTATGTTGTTAAGAAACATATATACAAAATTCTTAAAAGGTTTATTTTACCTGCGATTAAATAACAAACGCTGCACAACAAATATAGTGCATTTGGCAGATAGTGCTAAAATTGAAGATGGTAGCAATAAATAAACATTGTAGTAAATTGAAAGTTCGGATCGCTGAAATGCCAATTCGCAACCCTTCCTAGTTCAAGTCTTCAAGCAAGCTTGTACGCAGGCAGGACGTGGACTTTATTTATTTAACCAATCCCAATATAAATTCGCACAACAACTACCACGACAACCCTACAACCATGAGAACAACGACAACCCCAACTATCGCAAGTCTGTAGGGTAAGCCCGCGCGGAGGGACTTGTGCATAACTTATCGTCGTTGAATTAAAGCACAAGTCCCAACCCACGATCCTACGCTTCAGACTTGCTAGTTTTGTTGAATTAAAGCACAAGTCCCAACCCACGATCCTGCGCTTCAGACTTGCGCTAGTTTTGTTGAATTAAAGCACAAGTCCCAACCCGTGAACCTGCGCTTCAGACTTGCGCTAGTTTTAACTTAAAAATGGAATAAAAAGAGTTATAAATTGAAGTCAGCACATCAAAATTTTAGCCTATTTTGCAACCATATTAGATTGGAACAAAAAATTCTGTAAATTTATCCATCCTCAATTATAGTATTATGATCTGGTCGGTACGGCCCTTTGTACGTATTTTGATTTTCTTTGTAATCGGTATCCTGATTACAAGATATATACCTGCTATTAGCAATATTAGTAATGAACTATTCCTTTCAATCTCATTAATATTGCTGGCTGTTGCCATATCCCTCACTTTATCATCGTTAAAACACAGGTTCAATTGGCTTACAGGACTCATTTTCGGTATTTTAATTACTACTATTGGCATCCTTATTACATCCGAGAGATCATCCATAAATAACGATTATCCCGTATCTGAAAAATATGAAACCTATTTAGCGAATATTATAAGCAATCCCACAGAAAGCAAACAGGCAGTTAAAGCAACTATAATGGTTACACCTGTCGAGCATGACACAACAAATCAGCAGAAGTCTATAAAAGTGCTATGTTATATATCTAAAGACACTTTAAGTTTAAATCTTAAATATGGCGATATAATTGCATTTGAAGGTAAACTTGCAGCTCCCGAAGGTCCGTTAAATCCCGGCGAATTTAACTATGGCAGTTACCTTGAACAAAACGGCATTAATTATACAACATTTATCGGCAGTAATAATTGGAAATTAATAGGTTACAACCCGTCCAATCCCATTATAGCAATTGCAGGAAGTCTGCGGCAGCAGATGCTTGATATGCTTAGTAAAAATGGTTTATCGGGTGATAACTATGCCGTTGCAGCCGCTATACTTCTTGGTTACGATGATACTATGGAAAGCGACCTGAAGCAAGATTATATAATGGCTGGTGCTATGCATATACTGTGTGTTTCAGGACTTCATGTTGGTATTATTTATCTGGTAATTAACTTTTTACTCGGTTTTCTGAGAAACAATCGATTTAACAATATTTTTAAAGCATTACTTCTATTTAGTACAGTATGGGCCTATGCAGCGATAACCGGCCTCTCCCCTTCCGTACAGCGGGCATCAGTGATGTTATCCGTATTTATTATCGGAAATTTACTGGTCCGCAATCGTGATACATACAATACTTTGGCAGTATCCGCTTTAATTTTATTAATTATCAATCCGTACCTGATTTTTAATGTCGGATTTCAGTTGTCGTATGCAGCGGTTACGGGTATAGTAACATTCCATCAACCGATTTACAAACTGATTTACATCAAAAACAGCGTTATAGATAAAATATGGTCGATTACAGTATTATCGTTTGCGGCTCAATTAGCTACATTCCCGATAGTTACTTATTATTTTCACTTTTTTCCGCCCTGGTTTTGGCTTACCAACCTGTTTACATTCCCATTATCATTTTTAATTATTGCAACAGGATTGGCATTTGCATCCACAATATGGATACCCATGTTACCTCAGTTTGTAGGGTGGCTCCTTTCGGGGATGATTTATCTGCTAAATTACGTTGTTGGCATGGTTAAACACCTCCCCCTTTCGGGGATAGATAATATTTACACTTCCCTACCAATGGTATTTTTGATATACATTTTTATGGTCTTAACTTTTGTAATGCTCAATAAAAAGAACCTAGTTATGCTATTACCGGTTATATTGGTGCTCGCGATTATTATCGGATTAAAAACCTATCATCAATATATAATCCTAAATCAAAAAAAAGTAGTTATATACAGTATAAACAACTACAGTACATACGATTTTATTGATGGTAAAGATCATGTGTTAATAACCGACAGCATTTTATCTAATGAAGAAAGTAAAATGGATTATCATCTTAAGAACAGCCGTATTCAATGGGGCATCGATAATATTTCACATACTAAACCAGAGAATGATACAAGTTTAAATAATCTACTTTACTCGAGTGGTAATTTCATGTATTTCAACAATATAAGGATATTTATTAATAACGGCACGAAACAATACTACCCGACCAAGTCAAAGTTAGCTTTGGATATGGTTATAATTTCAGGGAGAAAGAGTACTGATCTTGATCAATTGCTATTGGTATTTGATTTTAGCAGGGTTATTATTGACTCATCTGTACCATATTGGGATCAAAAAGTGATAAGTGAAACTGCCGGTAAATATGGAATCAGTTGCTATAATGTAAAAACAGATGGGGCGTTTGTGGTTGAGCTATAATGTAATTGGGTCTAAATCGAAATGAACTACCTCGCAGCAGAGCTGACGGGGTATCAATTGGAAGTTAGTTATTAAACGAAGTAGAGCTTCGGGGAACTAACCCCAAAGAGATTATATATTTCATCTTCAAAACATTCTTTGGGTATATTATTCAAAAACTTTAGCTGCTTGATGTACTGAGGTAGGTACTGAAGCAGTATCTTGTCTATTGCTTCTACTGCATCTAACCAACGTTGAGGTGAAACCAGATCCCCCTTGCTTAGATGGTTATTAACATAAAGGTTTTTTAGTTTTGTCTAGTTGTCCATAGTGGTTTTCAGCTTCTATTTGATTATATCAATAAAAATCAGCACTCTCCCTGCATTTCTTTCTTTGCCTACATGTAGAAATAGCCTGTTCAACAAATCGCTAAAAGGATAATCACCTTCAAAAATATTGCGTTCCTCCGCTTTTTCAAGGTTAAGATAAATGAAAATATCATATTCTTTAGCAAATATTTTAACAGCAGTGGTCTTACCCACTTGTCTTGCCCCCCTTAGAACAAGCGGCCTACTTTCGGGTTTTGCCGCCCATTTTTTGAAATCCTCTATGATTGTACGATGAAACATATTACTATATTTGTTATAAACTGAGGGATAAAACTACAATATTTTGTCATATAATTAGGGATATATATAATGTAAAGGGTAATAAACTAAGGTTGTCAAAACTTCCTCATGTACTACCATTAGTAATCAGGCTACTAGTGCCTCACTCAACTCATCCGCCACCTTCTCCATTTCGCTCCCAAACAACTGAAATATCTTACCAATACCACCCTGAAATAGTGATTATATCCCTAAAGTATAATTATACTCTATCAAAATAATGTATGTGGTTATGAATAGTTTAACTAATGAAATAACTTAGTTCTCAATATGAAAAATAAAGACAAAAATTGATGAGTTTTTCTTTATGTGGGGAAAATAGACATAAAAAAACCTAACTAGCTGAAAACTAATTAGGCTCTGCGGTCTGGACGGGACTACTCAGAGTTAATTTTTGCAAAATCCTAACATACTGGAAACATGACCAAATTATCCTATAATGCAGTATTTACAGCACTTCTGTAAATCACATATGATTAAGTAAGATTAATTAAGATTTCATTAGATTAACTAAATGTGGGGAAAATGTGGGGAAAGAAATATATTTGATTAGCTTTGCATTGATTTTATAAAGACAATCAAAATGGCATCAATTATTTTTTTTACCAGACCTCCCAAAAAAAAACCTTCAAAAAGAGTTAACATTTATGTTCGACTCAAAGATGGACGGAAAGTTGATTTAACTGCAAAAACAGGAATTGAAGTATTACCGGACTATTTCAGTAATGAGACACACAAGATAAGGCAAAGGGCTGCAAACAAGGACAAAGATAAAGATAGTGATAAATTAAAAGATTTAGAAAAATGGATTCTATCAGAGTATAAAGGCATTACGGAAGACCCTTCTGGCACTTGGCTTAGGCTGACTATTGACAAGTTTAACAAACCCAACAAGTATAAAATAAAGACTGCTACTTTGTTTACTTTTATTCAAGACTTTATTGATAGAGCTCCGCAAAGAATACTACCATCAGGACATATAGCATCAACAAGAACAATACAAGACTATACCAAGACTTTTGAAGACTTAAAAAGCTTTACAACCTATAGTGGAAAGGAGGAATATAGCTTCCGAGATATGACAAAAAAGTTTTACGACAATTTTGTACTATACCTAACATTTGAAAAGGAATATGCACTAAACACTATTGGAAAAAAAATAAAGGTATTGAAGGTTTTTCTTAATGCCGCTACTCCTGAGTTTATTTCCAGTGATCAGTTTAAAGATTTTAAGGTTTTAACAGAAGAAAGCGAAAGCATTTATCTGAACAAAGAAGAGCTTCAAAAATTATTTGAGATGAACCTATCAAAGACTTCGCACTTGGAACACATTCGAGATTTATTCTTAGTCGCTTGCTGGACAGGAATAAGATTTGCGGATTTGAAACATGTCAGGCAAGAAAATATCAATAATGGCTTTCTAAAATATCAGCAGGATAAGACCTCCAGCTTTGTAATGATTCCTTTACACCCTGTTGTTGAATCCATTCTCAACAAATATGACTATAATCTACCCAAACCAATTTCAAATAATAAGTTCAATGAGTATCTTAGAGATATTGCTAAAGAGGCCAAATTCAAAGAAGGTGTCACTAAACATATCACCAAAGCTGGAAAGAAGGAAACAATATTTTTAAAAAAATGGCAGTTAGTATCTACACATTTAGCCAGAAGATCATTCGCAACAAATATGTTTAAGGATGATATTCCAACAATTACTATTATGGCAATGACAGGGCATAAAACAGAATCATCATTTATGAAATATATTAAGATGACCAAAGAAGAGCAGGCACATAAACTAAGGGATATTTGGTTAAAAACAGGTAGTCATTTATCAGTAGTTAAGTAGTCGACCGTATAATTCAAAATTAACCACAACCTCAATAAACGCTGATATAATGGAGTATAATCCAATAAATGAAGTCCTTTTAAGAGAAACTAACTTTTGGTGCAACGAAGACCCATTTTACAAAAACATCTTCATAAAACTCGAATCGCTGATCATCATAGTTGATACCTACCTTGAAGCAGATAAGTCTATTGAGAAAAATATTATCATTGACTTTGTTGGAGGGCTTGCACTTTTAGGTATTGGTTTGGTCAAAAAAGATGATAAAATAACCAAAAAGTCAGAGCTAATGATAGCACCACTAGTTGATCTGATAAAGAATCTAATTACATCTGAACCATACAGAAAAACTCTTTTGAAAGAGAGTATTACGGGTGGCAGATCACTTAATATTCCTATAGGGAAGAGCATCCTTAACATTCCGATAACCGTTGCTGAAATAGAAAGATTCATAACTGAGGACACATTACTTGTATCCAAAGAGGATGTGGACATAACTGTTAATAGTTTTATTGCAAGTGAGGGTGAGAAGTTTACGAAACACAAGGTTAAATCAGAGAAAAATATAACCTTAGAAGAAATGTTCATTGATGTTAACGTGCTGAATGAAATTACTCAAACATTAACCGATAGAGGGTTTATCATAGATGGTGTATGGAAAGGCAAAGTCATAGCAGCTACTTCTCGAAATCCCAAAGAAAAACTGCTTGCAGCTTTATCTCTCAAAATACAAGACGGAAAATACCTAAGAAAGGCATACACCGACAAAGAAATATCAATTTCTTTTGGAGAATATTTCAAGTATAAGTCAAGTGGTCACTTTTTCAAATTTGGCCAAAGAGCAGAAATTGAACAGTACTGTAGTTTATTTAACTTTTTATAAGAGTACCCTAACTCACCAAGTTACCTAGGTCACTTTCTCGGATTCGATTAACACGAGTTTTACATCAAAATTAATTGATATGAAACTAGATTTTTTAAGATCAAACCCAGAAATAGCAAAGCAACTTTCAGTGAGTCTTAATGGGTTTGACCTAATCACTTTCGCAGAAAAGTTGGTTAGAGATACTACCAAAGAAACTACTCGTATCTTAAAGGGATTAAACAAACCTGAAGAGCTTCTTACCAGAGCACAAGTCTCCGACATTCTAAAAGTTTCCTTACCTACCCTGCACCACTGGAACAAAAATGGAACATTAGCAAACCTTAAAATCGGTAACCAAGTACGCTACCGTCGTTCAGACGTTGATCCCGCTTTAAAAGAAAGGGTATAACGATGGAAAGAGGTAACCTTCAGGAGGGGCAATTCAATACATTAGCACAAAGCGGGACAGCTCATACTACATTACCATCTGTTCTGATTGGAGGAAATGGCTCAAAACCAAGCAATAGGGGTGAATTAAGCAGGAAAGCGAAAAAGAAAATTATCACGCAAAAAATGATATTGAGTTTAATTGATGTCGCCAAGAAGAAAAATGATATTGTAATGGAGAAATCATTATGGAATACATACTACTGTCAAAACAAACTTATTACTTATGAGAAACGTATTTACAGTAAGTATTGCAAGAATAGATATTGCACTATATGCCTTGGAATACGTAAAGCAGAAATGATTAATAAATACCTACCGGTATTAAGCTCATGGGAAGACCCTCACTTTGTTACCCTCACAATCAGGGCATGCTCAGCTAAAAGATTACCGATTATGATAGATGGCATGGTGAGAGCTTTCGGAAAGATTAAAGAACGTAATAAAAAAAGGCATCAGCGGGGTAAAGGCATCAAACTAATAGGTATAAAGTCTTTAGAATGCAATTTTAACCCAGTTACGAAAACTTATAATCCTCACTACCACATCATTGTTCCCAATAAGGAAATAGCCCTACAATTGAAAACAGACTGGTTAGACATTTGGACTAAAAAGCATAATGAGGCATGGTGTCAAGATATTCGCAAAATAAGCAGTATAGAAAGCAGCCTCATCGAAATCATTAAATATGGTACTAAGATATTTACAGAACCTGACTTAAAAAACAAGGCTTCAAGAAAAATATCCCCAAAAATATATGTAGCAGCAATGTATAACATCCTCTCTACAATGAAAGATCACCGAATCTTTGACCGGTTTGGTTTTAACCTACCACAGACAACAATAGAACATGAAACCAAGATTGCAAGTGTTACAGACTACGACATTTGGATTTACGACCCTTCAAATGCAGATTGGTATAGCGAGTTCACTGGACAAGTGTTTGCCGATTTTCAATTAGACCCACACCTTCAGAATCTACTTTACAATAACATAGATACAACACTCCAATAACACCCTAAATCACATATCACATATATTACATTGTACGTTAGCATGCTACATTATTGAGTAAATTAGCAAACATATCAAACTGAAATGAATAAAAGTATAATCCCAATTATTGACACTCCTGAAGCCATGACAAGGCTGATATGGATGAGAGATTATGAACCTCAAAACCTACTCAGATTGCATGAGCAAGGGCTTCTCAGAAAGAATGTGGAGACAACAGTGGAGTTTGCTCTATCAGTGAAAAGTAACTTCATTACTAAACACAACATGATAGAGGAAGCTGCTCAAGAAATCATAGTAAGCCTACTTGCTCCATTTCCAGACTCTCCTCGTAAGCCTTCCGAGATATGTGAATCGAAATTCCAAAGTATTTTGATGGAGATTAGGACTGAGATATGAACAAAGTATCGCAGAGAATTTGATCTAATATAAAGCCAATAACTAATACTGCCTATCATCCCCTGATTCTATCTTCCTTATTTTCTTCAAAGCATTATTTGCATAGTTAAACTTAAAACACCAATCCTTACAATATTTCTTCAGCTTAGAGTCTACGTATCTATCCAAACTATAATCATATTTGAACCATGCGTAAGTATTCTTTTCAGCAAAACTAATATACTCGGATAGGTCAAATTTCTTAACCTCTTCCATATAGTTAGCTATTTCGTTGATAATTGCTTCTTCAGAGGGAGGAGGATAGTGCTTAGAGTTTAATCCTTCTAGTCCCTCAGGAATCCTGAACCTTATCTTTGATTTTCTCCCATCAGTTTGATTCGCCCTCTGACGATATTTCTCAAAGTTAGCCTGATCATCAAGTAATTCACAGTATTCAGCTAAGTTTATATTCTTTTTCTTTAATACAACATTGAGTGCAATAAGGTCTTTTTTACTGAAATAGAAAGTATGCCCTCTCTTAAAATAGTTTGTGAACCCAAACTTCTCTATTATTACCTTTCCTGACCTCCAAGGGGCTTTCCTTATAACTTTACGTATTTCATCATCAGGAAGCCATTCACCTCTCTCTATGGCCATTTTACGGTATTCTTTTGCGGCTTTGGTTATGGCTTCCTTCGAGAACTTTTCTTTGGTCGGAAGATCAGAAGTTCCAAGCATTTCTGAAAGCAACTTCTTAATCTCTCTTATTTCTTTCAGTACTTTTTCTTCCATTATCGTAAGCCTAAGTATTCGTTCAAGTATTCGCCGCCCGATTTATGTCTGGTTTTTTCCATCCACTCATCAACTTCTTGCTTTTTAAAATATATCCTCCCCCCTAATTTATAGTAAGGTAATTTACTACTGCGTAACTTATTGACAGTAGTGGTTGATATTCCAAGGTATTTCGCTAACTGTTTTGATGTTATCCAAGTTGGGGATGAAGATTGTGGATCATCAATTTTCTGTATCAAGTTATCAAGTTTCTGCTCGATAACTGATAGCTTTTGTTCTAGAGTTTCAAATGGATTATTCATGGTTTCAGATCATTAAGATTTAACGCATAAATCTACAGAAAAAAAATATCTTTGAGTATTACTAAGATGCCATAGAAGTAGTATTTTAATCAGTCAATCCATTCCTTACCACACTAAACGCCTCCAAACCTGCCCGAAGGTTCTCAATAATTTCATCAGCCAACACATCAGGGGCAGGCAGGTTATCAAGATCGGCAAGGCTATCATCTTTTACCCAGAATATATCCAGACTAGTCTTATCACGAGCCAATATCTCATCGTAGGTGTACTTTCTCCATCTACCATCAGGATGCTCCTCTGACCATGTTTCCTTACGCTTATGTTTGTTTCCTGAGCTATAGCACTTAATGAAGTCCTTCAGATCATCTAACTTCAAAGGGCTGGTCTTTAAAGTGAAGTGCTTATTAGTTCTGAGATCGTAATACCAGACCTCTTTTGTCCAATGTTCTTTGCTTGCCGGTTTGTTGTCAAAGAATATCACATTAGCTTTCACACCCTGAGCATAGAACAAACCTGTAGGCAACCTTAGTATGGTATGAACATCTGTATTTTGCATTAACTTCTTACGTACAGTTTCTCCTGCTCCGCCTTCAAACAGAACATTGTCAGGAACAACTACTGCGGCTTTGCCTGTAGTTTTAAGCAAGGTTCTTATATGTTGCACAAAGTTCAATTGCTTATTTGAGGTAGTTGCCCAAAAGTCCTGTCGAATGTAATTTTTATCTTCCGTTACTTGCTCCCCTTCTTCATTGGTTATGGTCATGGAACTCTTCTTTCCGAAAGGGGGATTTGTAAGCACGTAGTCTACCCTCTCACCACTGTCAGATAGCAGTGAGTCATTTGGCGAAATCATGCTCTCTCCGGTCATCTCACCTATGTTGTGAAGGAACATATTCATCAGGCACAACCGCCTTGTATTAGCTACTATTTCGTTACCCGTAAAAGTTTTGTGTTTAAGGAAATCTTTCTGATCCTTATCTAATTTGTAATTTCCGAGTAGGTAATCATAAGAAGCTAAGAAGAAGCCACCTGTACCACATGAACTATCAGCTATAGTCTTCATTGGTTCAGGGGCTAAACACTCTACCATTGCCCTAATCAAGGCTCTTGGAGTGAAGTATTGCCCAGCCCCACTCTTTGTGTCCTCAGCATTCTTCTCAAGTAATCCTTCGTAAATATCTCCCTTTACATCAGAGCCCATCATTACCCATTGCTCATTGTCTATCATGTCAATAATCTGGAACAATTTTGATGGGTCTTGTATCTTGTTTTGGGACTTAACGAATATTTGTCCTAACATACCTTTTTGCGTTCCTAATGTACGTAAAAGACTAATGTAATGAACTTCTAATTCTGCTCCACGTTTTGCTTTAAGGCTATCCCAATTATATTCTTCAGGTATATCTATAATCCGGTTATAAGGTGGCTTAGAATACTCATCAGCCATTTTAAGGAAGAGCAGGTAGGTTATCTGCTCAAGGTAATCACCATAACTTACTCCATCATCCCTAAGGACATTACAGTAAGACCATACTTTATTTACTATTGTTGTTGTGTTCATTTTATCGTTTTTCGACTATTGAAATTATTTTGGGTGTTGCCATATATTTACCTGATTTTGGTGAGCCGATGAAATTTACAAACCCAATTTCTTTCAATATTTTCATATCCCTTTGCACTGTAGCTCTCTCAATATTAAATTCATTTTTAGTTTCCTCAAGAGTTATTCCTCCTTGTTTTATCATTAAAAGTAATTCTTTAACAAGCCTCTTTCTTACAGCATCACCTACAGCATCATTTACAGCATCATTTACAGCATCAATTACTCCCTTAACAGCTCCCTCTGTAGCTCCCTCAATTCTAACACCTCCTATTTTTGTTACAGTATCTATGAATGGTATAGGAATAGTTGTTACAAATACATCTCCTTCAATAAACTCAGGTCTACGTCCCTTTGTATATACTTCACAATACTTATGAGTATTTCTAACTCCTGAACCAAGTTCCTCAGCCCTGCCTATTTCTCTGAAAAACTTAGCAATAACAGGATTCTTGGGATAAGGCGAGAAAAATTCAGGATCAATATTACCCAATCCATGAGGACGATTCCAGTTTTCAGTTACCACTCTTTCCTGTTCAATAATGAATTTTGCCGGATAAGCATTATTGTACTCACGATGAATCAGCATATTTCCAACAACTTCACGAAAAATTATATCTCGGGGACTGATCCTGTGATCATCCTCCTGATAAAACACATCGGGTAAATGTTTGCGAGTGAATGCCATAAGCCTGTCATAACTGTCGATTAAGTTGGTTCTTATGTCATCTCTGTCATCATAACGATCAACATTACTCTCTCTGAGAATAGCATCTATCCTGTAATGCGGAACGATATTATGTATTACCTCATCCTTACCAAATAATAATGCAGATGCCAATGTGAAACCTTCTTCTCCTGTTTGAAAGTCTTTTCTGTAAAGTGATGCCGATTTCAGTAATTCTTTATTTGACATCTCCAACCATGAATGGTCAGGCCTTTGACTACTGGCGAGGCTTCTAACACGATGAAAAAGATCATCTACAAAATCATCAATGGTAAGATAAGGATAGATTTTATTCTCAGAATAAGTTGTCTTTTTCAGGGAATACAACTGTGCAAGATGTTCATTATTCCTTGTTACATCAAAATCACCATCTTCATTTCTGTCAAATATTTTACCAACGGTGTTATGAACTTGTGAGCTCTCAGGAATAAAAACATAAATTATCTTCTTACCATTCTTGTCCTCATATACTTTTGGTGAAAGATAAAACGGAGGGTTTAGTTTTTGTGGATTATTGGCATTTATAACAATACCATCTATGATTGGCTGCACACAATCATCAATAACGCCTTGTATTTGACCATCATCATCAATCCCAAGCAAAAGATGTCCTCCATTACGATTAAGAAAGGCACATATTGAATCAAAAGTATCTCTGCTTAATTCAAACTGTGCAGTTTTAAATTCAATATCAATTCCTTCACCTTTTCTTATTATGGCAGTAATCTTATCGGGTATTTGCTCAACTTTCATGGTTCAAAGATAATTATTGTTGATTATGCTTTATACTCTCCAACAACACCTCAGCAGGCTCATCATTCGGGTCTTGAGGTACAAGCTTACCTTCAAAGGCTCGTTTAAGGATGGACTGTCTGAGGGCTTCGGATTGTTTAAGGCTTTGGTCAATGGTTATTTCAAGGTTGTCGGCTACTGAGATACGATTTTCTATTTCTTTGACAATTTGATGCTGCTCTTCTATACAACATAAGGGCAGAATAATGTTCACCATTCTTGTTAAACCCAAATCTTGGTTACCAACACCATGAGTGTATTTCTGTGATTGTCTATAACAAAATGGTGAGTTAAGTACATTTTGCAAGTAGAAAGGATAAATCGATTTTGTGATTTTTAAGACAGCAACGTGCACCCAAACATTGAAATCGATTTTGTATGTATTTACTCTCGCAATACCTGTTGTACCCCCTTTTGTATATAAAATGTCGCCATACTCAGGTATACACCTTTTACTTAACTCATAATGTAAGTCTGTTGATATGTATTTTGTATTTTCAAAATTAACTCCTTCCGGTCGAACATTTCCTCCAGAGATAAATGGGATTCCCTCATCTTCATATTTAGGACTATAGTGTGGGCCATCCTTAACAGACCAAGTAAGTTCACCTAATCTAACCCAAATCCAATTATTCGGTATTTGTTCAAGCCCGCTAAGTTCCTCTTTTGACAATTCTTGAATTTCACTAATCTTACTAGGCTTATTGGGTCTTTTACCTTGCCTACCGCCCTTTTCCCATTCATTGACAGTATCATCCCATACCTCCAACTGCTTATTATACTTACACTCTTTCTCTTCACTAATCCTCTCTATAAAACTTTCGATAGGCTCAGTCTTATTGTTCTTCCTCCATTCCTCTGTCAACCTTCCCTCAAATGCCCACTTCAATACTGATTGACGATAAACCTTTAACTGTGCTTTGACCTTTTTCAGGTTAGTTACAGCATTGTCAAGTTCGGAAAACAACTCTTCTATTTTGGTTACTATGAGGTGTTGTTCGGGGACAGGGGGTATTGGAAAATCAAGTGGTGAAATTGAGGTTCTTGTTATTTGTGGTTGTGCAGAACCAGTAATTACTTTTGAGAGGTTAATTGATTCAAAAAAATACCGAATAAAAGGCTTGGTTAACTGGTCAATTTTCGGCTGTATAACCATCGCATTTCCATTAATCCATGAATAAGGTTCCGAAACATTAACTGTACCACATGTTGCTCCACGGCAAGTAACTAGGATTTCGCTATCAACATGATTAAACTCATCGAACCTTCCTATTACTCCGTTAGCACCATAGACCAAGAATTGACCCTTAGGAACTAAATTATTCTTAGAAATAGTCTTTGGCTGGTATATATTGCATACATTCCCCAGTTTATGGATTACCCATCTATTTGGTATAATCTTTCCCTTCACAATATTATTGTTTTGATATGAGGTAATTTGTAAATGCCGAACAGGCTACAAGCATGAACCTTGCTTCTTCAAGACCTACTGTAATATCATCCTCCAATAAAGAATGACGAATACCTCCTTCAGATGAGGTGTATCCATAAATCGCATCAAATGCTTTTAACAAACTTGGTGGTATCTCAAATTTCTTTCGTAGTTCTTTTAGCGCTTTACCTAATGTTTTGGAATTGTCTCCAACTAATATTTTACATAAAGATTCGATAGCTGAAATAGATTCTTTAATTGAATTTCGATAATCTGGATTTTTTCTATCGGAAAGTAAAGACAAGGCCGTTGTGTTTGACCAACTTCTGTTTGATACTCACGAACAGCTATACCAGTGTTAACAGAGAAGTCAATGGTTTTCATATCCTGTATGATCCAGCCAGAAGCATTAAGCATCCTGTCAATCTTCTCTCGTGATTTCTGTTCAGGCGTTAGGTTAGGCGTCATAACTATAAATTCGATGTAAAGATAAAAAGTTTTATACACAATTAAACTCTACCGGATAGAAATAGTGTTTATGCCACTACAGCATAATTATGCATTTTTGGAATAATGTGATGAGGATATTAATCGAATCACTTAACCCAATGAAATAACCCTGTTCTCAATATGAAAAATAAAGACATAAATCGACGAGTTTTTCTATATGTGGGGAAGATGTGGGGATTATAGGCATAAAAAAAGCCTAACTAGCTGAAAACTAATTAGGCTTTGCGGTCTGGACGGGACTCGAACCCGCGACCTCCTGCGTGACAGGCAGGCATTCTAACCAAACTGAACTACCAGACCGTATACTAAAGAACTCCGCTTAAAACGGACTGCAAAAATAAGTGGATTTTTAATATCTCCAAATAAATAATTATTTATTTTGGAAATAATTAGAGTATTGCGGATTTAGGTTGAATTTTGTCCTTTCCTTTAATTGTTTGTTATAGGGCGAAAAGCAATTAGTAATGAGGAAAAACTTTATATTCAACCCGCTGAGAGTTTTCCTGATATTAAATCCCTTTATCAACATTACCAGGAGGAATCAGGAAAAGGCATTAAGCGGGTTTGGTAGTGCTATTCTTCTAAATCTTCTTTCTTAATTTGATATAACTTCGTTCCGCCGTAAGCAGCCGCAAGGCCGAGGAGGATGAGCAGTCCGCTGCCTATTGGTGCTCCACCACCAGCTCCTGCATCACCACTGCTACCATGACCTCCGGGAGGATCGGGAGGAACCTGGGAAAGTACGTTTAATGCGAAAGCGACTAATAAACCGGCTAATATGAATTTTATCTTTTTCATTTTTATAAACTTTTAGAGTTATATTGACTTACTTAATTAACACTTTTTGAACAACTATACCGTTTTCAGTATGTACACGTACAATATAAATACCCGCCTTTTCACTAAGTTTAATACTACTCAGTGTTGAAGGTTCAATGTTGCGGGAAATCACAATCTGTCCCATTACATTAAATACTTCTACCCGATAATTATCTTTAGGCAGCTGATTTGATTTAATGTAAATAGTATTCTGATTAGCATAAACACTTGTCTCCACCAACTCCGTTTTTTCTTCTGTACTTGTAACACCATAAAAATGAAGGACAAAACGATTTTCATCATCACCAACAGTAGCAGTAAAATCATACACTTGTTGTTCGCGTAAATCAATAATTTCATTTAAGAAGAGGTCTTCAAGATAAATCTCACTGTTGAGATAAAAACTTTCAATCCCCTCAATAACCAGATGATGCATTGTAGTAGCACCTGCTCTAAAGTGAAGTGGCAATTGATAAGATTCGTAAACATATGGTAGATTATTTGTGGAAAACTCTTCTCCATCAATAACTGTCCATAATTGTGGTGCTGTACTTTGTCCGAACAATTTATGTGAATCGAGAGCCCAGTCGAAGGTTGTTTCGGCGTCATGGCTAAAACCAATTGTTGTAACATCGTAGAATGAGTTTTCATCGTTACTAACAATCAACTTTAAAGTTTCAGGCAGTTCACCGGAATTTGCATTCTTATAATTGTTGGTCGCATTGTGGACCCTAGCGGCAGCAGGAATAGTAATTTCGTTGGTGGCATTTTCTGCCTGTACAAAAAATCCATTGGTTGATGGGATATAGCCGTTTGCTGAAATATCTGCGTAATTTCCAGCTATCTCATCCCATATTTTAGCTACACCACCGATTTGATTGAGTGTCCAACTTCCAGTGTTCCACTGTAGTGCCGATGAATATGGGTTGCCCAGCAGGTGCCAACCTCCACCACTTCCTACACTTAAGTTTGAAAAAGTAATATCTGCAATATTAAGTACTCCGATGAAATTTTTGGTTGCAGTATTTTCATAAGCAGCAAGATAACCTTGTCCGTTTGTGAAGTGAGTAATATTGTTTGCCTCTACTTTAAAGTTTAACCACAAATTACTGCTTTCACCCCAAGCATAAAGATCATCGGTGCTACCAGGCTCAAAATCGCTACCTGAAATAGTCATATTGTTAACAGGGGAACTTATATTATGCCAACCATCAGCAGCACCTGAGTAGCCTTCGATATACCTTTGTACGGTTGCAGAACCAACAACAGTACCTGAAGCAATTAATGATCCATTTCCAGCACCCGTTGATTGTACGACCAGTCCATTTGAACCTCCCAGAGTTGCATTTCCTGTTATATTAATCATGGCGCCAACATCAATTTGCACATCTCCACTTGTTACAGTTAAATCAGTCAAGCTAAAATTACAGTCCGGGTTAAAATGAAATGTATTCCCAGTGCCTACTTTTGACTCAATCTTATAAATTGGTTCATCACTATCCATATAAATATCTGATAGTCCTGTACCATTTTCCATAACGAATGATCCACCATTAAAGGTTGATGTTTGAGGCGAATAGTTTATCACCTCATTGCCTGTTGTATTACCATTCTTTATTATAATCTGAACCGTAGAACCATTGCTGACAGAAAAAGTATTATCTCCGGTAACAGAAAAGTTATTAATAGTGGAGGCTGTTTGCTGTCCGCTGGTGCTTACATTAATTGTTCCCGAGCCAGATAAATTTGATACTGCCCCTGTTAAATTTTGTTTAAACCGTCCGGAAGCATTAATAATACCACCACTAAAATTAAATGTTCCACCGCTGTTGTGAAAATAATCGGATGTTCCATTACCGGCGTTTATAACACCATCCGCCATTGTTAATGTACCCAGAATCTTTAAAGTATTTGAGGTGCTCAAATTTGAACCGGTTTGTACTGTTAATGTAGCTCCCGAATTAATCGTTAAATCCTCACAACTCTGCGTTGTGCCTACAGTAACATTGTCTGATGCCTGAATTATAACATCTTCAGTGACTGGTATAATCCCTCCTATCCAAGTGCTTGTGCTATTCCACGTACCACCACCGGTTCCATTGCTTAATATTTGGGCAATACTTGTAATTGCTGTTAAGGGTACAATCAGTAAAATAATTAATAGATTTTTCATATCACTTTTTTTAAATTAAGTATGAATTAAACCAAACATTTAGTTTTCTTCAAATTGATTAATAAGAAAGTAGTTCGGTTAAAAACTACTATTGTAGTGACATAATTATATTACTAACAGTTTCAAGCTGAGGATCATTTTAACTTTTTTTAAGATTTGGGGGGAGATTTTGAGTGGTTTTTTTTGGGATCTCTCTCCGCCTCTGGCGGATACTAATGACAACGTTTTGTAATTTGTTGATATTATGATTTATAGACAATTGAATATTATTGTAAATGAATCCGATGTCCTCGAGCCGGACAGGCTTTTACTTTTTTGCTTGACCAAAAAAGTAAACAAAAAAGTCAAGAAAAAAATATACTATCTGCCCGCATGGCTCATCACGCCCGTATTTTTTTCGGCCTGCCCGCGGGTGT
>JACNJS010000063.1 GCA_014382445.1 Bacteroidota bacterium | reverse complement strand
TGGCACCAACGCGCAAAAGTGGTTTTAGCCCGATTGAGTGTTCGCCGTTTTAGGGGGGGCTGATTATCTTTCTATAGATTCATATTTACTTTCTTCAATGAAAGAGTATAAAATATATCATATTTTTAAAGCCGCCAAGTAGGCTATATTTGCAGATACCTAATTAGGTTAATATAACTGTAAATGAAGTATTGATATAAATTAAAAATATACTGATATGTCAACAATTAGTTTTGGAGAATACATTGAAGGGACAAATTTCAAAGTCCTTGATGAAAGGCGCATGCGCGCGAGTGCAGGCATAATGCTATTGCTTGGTTTGATAGCATTTATTAACGGATTCATTTTGCGCGATTTCATTATAATACCATATATAGCTGGTTTTCTGGTATTGAATTTCATAATCGGGATATTTATTAATCCGAAATTCTCACCTACATTATTTATTGGATATTTATTTGTACGAAAGCAATCACCATTGCCAATTGGAGCTATTCAAAAGAAATTCGCATGGAGTTTAGGCCTTGTATTATCATCGGTTATTTTCGTACTATCACTTTTTCTTCTTAATGATGTTTCCTATTTTGACCCGGTTTGCTTGCTTTGCCTAATTTGTTTGATAATATTATATTTCGAAACAGCATTTGGTATTTGCTTAGGTTGCAAATTTTACTATTTGTTTCTTAGTCTCAAATTAATAAAGAAACCTGTAGAAAAACCAAATTGTATGGGTGATGTATGTGAGTAGAAAAGAAATGATAAAGACTATATAATAAAACAACCTTACTCTTTAGATTATCAACGTGAGTCTTAGCAGTATCGAACTGCAGACCTTCCTGCTTAAAGTGGGACAATCCCTGCTCACTTTGGTGGGGCGTAGCAGAATCGAACTGCTGACCTCATGCCTGTCAAGCATGCGCTCTAAACCAACTGAGCTAACACCCCTTTTCTATTACAGCAGCAAAAATATATAATTATCGTAACTGTACAAATACTTATATTTGTTGCCAAAAAAATTAAAATGAAAAAATCAGCATTATTAATTCTTATTGTATTTACAATTCTGTTTAATACAGGGTTTAGTCAGGATTCCCTTAAAAACATAACTTTAAAAGAGATTTGGACAGAATATAGTTTCATGCCCAAGTCGGTAAGAGGAATAGTTTCATTAAAAAATGGCAAGGAATATACAATGATAAAAAATGGTTCTGTAGTTGTGTATGATTACCTTACTGGTGACTCTGTTACAACATTAGTAAATGCGAATGACCTTATTCCTGAAGGTAGTGACGAACCAATCAAGTTGAGATCATTTAGTATGAATAATGATGAAAACAAATTTTTAATACCCACAAATAGTGAAGCAATTTATCGTCATTCATCAAAAGCTGATTACTATATTTGGGATGTTGAGAATAAACAACTTACCCCTTTATCATTACAAGATAAACAGCAATTGGCCGATTTTTCACCCGGAGGTGATAAAGTAGCATTTGTTCGTGAAAATAATATTTATATAAAAGATTTAGCTACCAATATTGAAAGTCAGATAACTGATGATGGGAAAAAGAATCACATTATTAATGGTACCTGCGATTGGGTTTATGAAGAAGAGTTTGGGTTTACCAAAGGTTTTTATTGGTCGCCGGATGGAACAAAAATTGCGTATTATCGCTTCGATGAAACCAAGGTTAAAGAATATACTTTAACATATTATGGCGACTTATACCCTGATTGGAAAACTTATAAATATCCTAAAGCCGGTGAAGATAATTCGATGGTTGAAATATTTGTGTATGATCTGCCATCAGGTAGTATTACTAAAGTAGATATAGGAGAAGAAGTTGATCAGTACATCCCACGAATTAAGTGGACAAATAACCCAAACATTCTCGCAGTTCAGCGACTAAACCGCCTGCAAAACCACCTCCACATCCTTCTTGTTGATGCGTCATCCGGTAATAGCCATGTTATGTACACCGAAGAAAATAATTACTATATCGATATAACTGATAACTTGACTTTCATCGCTGATAATAAGTATTTTTTAATAACATCGGAGACTGATGGCTTTAATCATATATACCTGTATAATATAGATGGCACCCTAAATAAGCAACTAACAAGTGGGAAATGGGATGTGACTGATGTTTATGGTTTTGATGCAGACAACCAATTAGTTTATTATCAGTCGGCCGAATCATCTCCTTTTAATCGTGATATTTATCAGGTTGACCTTAAAGGCAGAATGACAAAAATATCTCAAAAAGAAGGGACAAACCGTGCATCATTCAGTAATAATTTCAAATATTATGTTAATAATTTTTCAACCATAGTAACTCCACCTGAATATACTGTTAATATGTCCACTGGAGAGGAAGTCAGGGTACTGGAAGATAATGCTGCCCTGCGCGAACTACTATCAAAATATAAAATAAGTAAACCCGAATTTTTTACTTTTAGCACTCCCGAAATAACACTACCTGATGGGAGCCAGATTGAGCTAAATGCCTGGAAAATTCTACCATATGATTTTGATCCTGAAAAGAAATACCCTGTTCTATTATCTATTTATGGAGGACCCGGCTCTCAGACGGTAAGAAATTCATGGGGTGGTTTTAATTATATGTGGTACCAAATGCTCGCCGAACAAGGTATTATGGTTGTGGCTGTTGATAACCGCGGTACAGGGGCCAGGGGTGAAGTGTTCAAAAAGATGACTTATTTGGAACTTGGTAAGTATGAAACGATTGATTATATTGAAACAGCTAAGTATTTGGGCGGCCTTACTTATGTTAACAAAGACAAAATCGGAATTTTTGGATGGAGTTACGGAGGTTTTATGGCGAGCAACGCATTGTTTCAGGGTGCTGAATATTTCAATACTGCTATTGCTGTTGCACCTGTAACCAACTGGAAATACTACGATAATATTTATACTGAAAGGTTTATGCGTAAACCTCAGGACAATCCGGATGGTTATAACAACAACTCTCCAATTAACCATGTTGATAAGCTTGTAGGTAATTATTTACTTGTTCACGGTGGTGCCGATGATAATGTACACCCTCAGAATTCAATGGATTTGTATTCAGCGTTGGTTAAAGTCGATAAACAATTTGAATTTATGCTGTACCCGAGTAAAAATCATGGGATATTTGGTGGAAACACGAGGTATCACTTATACAATAAGATGACAAACTTCCTTTATGAACATTTGAAGGATTAAGGTTTATTGTGATTTGTATTTATGCAAAATAAATTTGAAAGCAGTAAGTAGCAATAATATTTCATCCAAAAGACTTGTTCTGGCCAAGAAAAAGAACTACCTTTACAACAAAAATTTTTGACATAAATAAAAATTTGGAACTATGGCAACAAAATCAACAGATTCTTTTAGTCTTTATAGCGTTACTAAAGACAATAAAGAACAAATTCTCAAAAACTGGGTCAAAACTCAGCTTGGCGCTTTATCAATGCGGCTCGACCTGATTAGCGCTGAACAAATTGAAAATGAATCGCGCGAATTTCTAATTGCTTTTATCGAAGCACTTTCGCTTGGCAAAACTGAAAATGTGGACCAAAAAAGTTTCGATAAAGCACGTACCTTTTTAGGAAATATTAGCAGATCCAGAGCTTTAAAGGGTTTTTCACCATCCGAAACAGCAACTTTTGTATTCTCCTTAAAAGAAGTTACTTTACCTTATTTAGTGAAAGAATTAAGTTCTGATCCAAAACTTTTTCTTTCTGAACTTACATTGCTCAATGATGTTATCGATAAATTGGGTTTATATACCTTCGAGGTTTATTCAAAATCACGCGAAGATGTTGTTTCAAGGCAATCGAGGCAAATAATGGAAATGGCAACCCCGATTATTCAAATATGGGATAGCATACTAGCGGTACCTTTAATTGGAACCCTCGATAGTGCAAGAACACAAATAGTAATGGAAAAATTACTGGAAATAATTGTTGAACAAAAATCAAAAGTAGCAATTATTGACATTACCGGTGTGCCTACCGTAGATACTATGGTTGCACAGCATTTAATGAAAACCGTAAGTGCCATAAAATTATTGGGTTCCGATAGTGTAATCACAGGCATAAGCGCTCCAATAGCCCAAACTATGGTGCAAATGGGAGTTGAGTTTAAAGGTATTACAACACGCGCAATCATGGCCGATGGTATCCGCTATGCTTTAGAAAAACTCGGAAAGTCGATTGATACCAGAAAGTAAAGTAATATTAAATCGAAAATTATGGAAAAAATACCCATACTAAAATTTGGCGATACACTTATTGTTACCATACAAACAGAATTACACGATCGTGCCGCAAATGCCTTACAGGATGATGTTCTGACTAACATTCAGAAATACGGTTCGCATGCTGTTATTATCGATATTTCTTCGCTCGAAATTGTTGATTCGTTTATAGGCCGCATGTTATCGAATACCGCCGAAATGGCTTCTTTAATGAATGCTACGGTAGTGCTGGTTGGTATATCACCCGCTGTTGCCATTACCCTGGTTGAGCTTGGACTCGATTTGGGAGATGTTAGAACAGCACTCGATTTAGAAAATGCTATTGAATTATTATCTGAGAGCGATACGGAATATTTTAAAAGCATCAAAACTGATAAGGCAATTAATGAAGAGCCACAGGAAAGTGAATCTGATGAATTGGATTAATAATGGAAGTACATGAAATTAAATCCGATGAGGATATTGTATTAGCCAGGCATTTTATTCGAGATAGGGCTAAAGAAATGGGATTTGGTTTAGTTGATCAAACCAAGCTTACCACCGTCGCCAGCGAATTAGTACGTAATATATTACTTTATGCCGGAAAAGGTAAAGTAATAACGATAGAGGTAAAAAACGGATTCGATATTGGCCTTAAAATCGAATTTATTGATTATGGACCAGGAATTGAAAATATAGAATTGGCACTAAAAGATGGTTATACTTCCGGTGGAGGATTAGGCAAAGGCCTGCCCGGTTCTAAACGGCTGGTCGATGATTTTTTTATTGAAACAGAAAAAAACAGGGGGACAAAAATCACTGTAATTAAATGGTTAAGGGGGGTGAAAATTGATACTGTATAGTACATACCCGATTGCCGGTTTCGACCAGATTAACGAATCTCAGCAATTTATTGTTGATATTGCTAAAAATATTGGCTTTAATCATGTGGCACAGAGCGAAATATCCATTATTGTTTCTGAGCTGGCAAATAATCTGGTTAAATTCCCGGGAGAAGGAAAAATAGTTGTCAACGCATTTAATTACAATCATAAAAAAGTGCTTGATATAGTATCAATTGATTATGGACCAGGGATTGAAAATACTGAAGTAACCATGCGCGATGGATTTACTACTTCGGCTTCAATGGGTACAGGCCTGGGAGCTGTTAAAAGATTATCCGATGAGTTTGATCTGTTCTCGGTACCGGCAAATTTGTACAGTAAACGTGTTAAGCCTATTACAGTAATTTTTGCGCGTAAATGGCTTACAAAAGAAAAAAGTTCAATAAAAAACAACGATTTTAAAATAGGATGTATTACCCGCCCTATGCCCGGTTTCGAAGAAAATGGCGATGGTATATTTTTTACTCAGTCTGATGGCGAAATTTGTGCCTCAGTAATCGATGGAATTGGCCATGGATACGAAGCAAATATTGCCTCACAAGCGGCTATTGATTATCTTGAAAAAAACAATTCTGAAGAGATTGAGCCATTGCTGAATGATTTACACTTGGCTTTAATCCAAACACAGGGCGCTGTAATTGCGATTGCAAGACTTTCGAAACGGCAGAATAAATTAATTTATGGCGGAATAGGGAACATTAGTGCAAGGGTTTTTAATTCTCCTATTCCTGTCCATCCACTAACAATGAATGGCTCATTGGGAGGTAGAATAAATCATATAAGGGCTTACGAACATCAGTGGGTTCCGGGCAGTGTTTTACTAATGACAAGCGATGGAATTTCAAATCGTTGGGATATCTCCGATTTTAAAGATTTACATACAAAACATCCCGCGATAATTGCACATATTGTATTCGATCAGTTTTCGCGGCAAAACGATGATGCTACTGTATTGGTTATAAAGTAAAAAATAATTAGTCCCGCACGTGCGGAACCATTTATGACGTTGTAAATAAAAGAACAAGATAATTAGCAGCACCATTTATGGCATCGAAAATAAAAGAACGAAATAATTAGTCCCGCACGTGCGGGACCATTTAGGCGTTGAAAGATAAAAAACAAAATAATTAGCAACGCCATTTATGGCGTTGAAAAATAAATAACAAAAAATCGGGCTTTAGCCCAAACATATAAAAAAATGTCATACATAAAAGTTTACGTCCATTACGTATGGTCAACCAAGAACAGGAAACCCTTATTATCTGCGGATATCAGGTTTGAAGTATTTAATCATATTCGTGAAAATGCACGAAAAAACATATTTATTGATTTTATAAACGGATATTCAGACCATGTACATTGTCTTGTTTCATTAAATGATGATTTAAGCATAGGGAAAACAGCACAATTAATAAAGGGCGAATCATCACATTGGATAAATAAGAATAAATTAATTAAACAAAAATTTGAATGGCAAGATGAATATTTGGCTGTAGGAGTTGGAGATGATAAAATAGAAACCGTTAGGCAGTACATTGCTAATCAGGAAGAACATCATAAAAAGATTACATTTCAACAAGAATATGATAAATTTATTGAGCGTTATGGATTTGAAATTGTTAAACATTAATTCGAGGTTTGGGCTAAAGCCCGTTTTGTGTTCATCGAATTTGGTGCACGACATAAATGTCGTGCCTAATGATAATCTGATGTTATGCAAAATAATTAGTCCCGCACGTGCTGAACCATTTATGGCGTTGTAAATAAAAGAACAAGATAATTAGCAGCACCATTTATGGCATCGAAAATAAAAGAACGAAATAATTAGTCCCGCACGTGCGGGACCATTTAGGCGTTGAAAGATAAAAAACAAAATAATTAGCAACGCCATTTATGGCGTTGAATAAATAAATAACAAAAAATCGGGCTTTAGCCCAAACATATAAAAAAATGTCATTCATCAATAAACAATTGAAAATATTAATGAAACTCAAAAATCAATAATTTAACAAAACTGTTATGAATCTTATAAATAAACCAATTAAAATTCTATATGCCGAAGACAATCCATTGGATATTGACTTAACCCGTACTTTTTTTAAAGAAGAAACGCAGGGATTTGAACTTACAATTGTCGAAACCGGAAACGATGTTTTTAAATTATTAGATGAGCAAGAGTTCAATATACTTATACTGGATTATAAATTACCCGATATTGATGGGGTTGAAATAATAAAAAAACTTCGCCTTGCTAAAAATAATATCCCAATTATCTTGCTAACAGGTTTTGGCGATGAAAGCCTTATACTTCAAAGCTTAAAATCAGGTGCAAATCATTATATCCAAAAAAAAGGAGACTACTTGCAAGAGCTTCCTGTTGTAATTAGGGAATTATGTAATGCTACTGATAAATCGGCTAACTTATTGACAAGCTCTAAACAGCAGCCTGTATCTGTGCTTTATGTGGAAGATAGCGATTACGATGTTGATTTACTGATTACTCATTTTAAAGAGCATGCCAAGCATATTATAATAACGGATGTAAACTCTGCCACAGCGGCAATAAAACTATTAAAAAAGGAAAATACGATAGACTTGGTTTTATGCGATTTGCAATTATTAGATTCCACTGCGCTGGACTTAATGAAAACCGTAAATAAAATGGGCATTGAAATTCCATTTGTAATTGTAACCGGTAAGGGCAGCGAACAGTTCGTTATCGATTCAATAAAACTGGGTGCATTCGATTATATTACAAAAAATGATTTGTATCTATCGCAATTACCTTATGTGATTGAAAATGCGCTTTTTAGATTCCAAAATATAAATATTCATAAAAGACACCTGGACGATTTAACAGAATTGTCGCGAAAACTTGATAATAGACTTATTGAAACTACCAATCGTTTAAATCAAGAAATAAACGAGTACGAAAGCACCGAAAAGCTTTTAAAACAACAAGCTGCAGAATTAAGAAATATCAATCAAATAAAGGATCAATTTTTTTCATTGCTTGCACACGATTTGCGCGGCCCATTTGGAAGCCTTCAGGCTGTACTGGATATTATTATTCAAAACATAAAAACCTACGACAGGATTGCACTCGAAAATCATTTAATCCTGGCAAGAAATACTACTCAAAACGTATATAATTTATTGCAGAATTTATTGGAATGGAGTAAAACTCAAAAGGGAAATGTAACTGTAAATTATAAAAATGTCAATATATATGCTTTGTGTACTAAAATAATTAATCTGTATAATCCGGCAGCAATAAACAAAAATATTAGCTTGGAATTATCTTGCCCTGAGACTATTGAAATTGATATGGATGAAAATATTGTTTTTACCGCACTTAGAAACCTGATATCTAATGCCATTAAATTTACACACCCGGATGGAGCAGTTAGAATATCAGCCAATATTATAAATAAATCAGTACATATTGAAGTTACTGATAACGGTATCGGCATGGCAAAAACGGAATCGGAGAATATATTTAGAATAGATAAATTTACATCAAACAAAGGAACGAATAATGAGCCGGGTACAGGTTTAGGATTAATTTTATCGAAAGAATTACTTAGTCTTATAAAAGCGGATTTAAGCTTTGTTTCAGAACCCGGTAAAGGTTCTGTGTTTACAATTACATTGCCTGTCGAAACTAAAAGTTAGCAAAATGGAAAGCGAAAATATTTTAACTATTGAGGTGTTTAACGAAGAGAATCTTGTTGAAATTCGTAAAAGCTGTAGATTTATTTGCGATAAGTTAGGCTTTTCCACAACTGATCAGGTAAGAATTACTACATCAGTTTCCGAAATTGCCCGTAATATTTACGAGTATGCCAATAGAGGAACAATTAGTTTTAATTATATCGAAAAAAACAATAAATGTGGAATAGAAATAATTTCTGTCGATGAGGGCCCGGGGATTAAAGATTTAAATAAAATACTCGATGGGAAATATATTTCGCGCACAGGATTGGGAGTTGGTATAAAAGGAGCACGAAGCCTGATGAACGAGTTTTATATTGATACTGAACTGGGTAAAGGCACGACTGTTCGTCTGATAAAATACACTTCTCTTATCAATAAACTAAGTACTGAGGCATTTAACAAGCTCAAAGCAGAAATAAAAACTGATAAAATTACATTTAAAGATGCACTTGTTTCGGAATTGGAAAATCAAAACAAAGATTTACTTTCTGTTTTAGAAGAGCTAAACCAAAGCAATAGCAAGTTGGAGGTTGTAAATAATGAGTTAATCGAAACTAACAGCGGTATTGTAGTATTAAATAACGAAATGGCTCAAAAAAATATCGAACTTGACAATTTAAACAAAAATCTTAAAAATGCCATGAATCAGTTGAATGAAAAAAATTCCGAATTAAAATCTTTCAACTATACTGTTTCTCATGATTTGAAAGCACCACTCAGGGGAATAACCGGATATGCGCAGGAACTGTTCAGAAAGCACATTGAAAACCTGAGCGAAAGAGGAGTTTTTTGTGTAAATCAAATTCATGTGGCCTCTAAACAGCTCGATGCACTTATCGAAGATTTATTGAGTTATTCAAAACTCGAAACAGAAACTGTACAGGTACAGGATGTTAGTATTGAACTGCTCCTCGAAAATATTATCAGACAAAGACAAAAAATTATTGAAGAAAATGAGATTAATTTAAAACTCAATGTGACCGGAATAATAATTAAAACATGGGAAAATGGTTTGATACATATTATTTCTAATTTGGTTGATAATGCCTTTAAGTATTCGTCAAAGACTCATAATCCTGAAATAACAATTTTTGCAGAAATTCGGGGCACAGAATTATTTTTTAAAGTTACCGATAATGGTATTGGTTTCGATATGAAATATCACAACCGTATGTTCGAGCTTTTTCACCGACTGGTTCGTAACGAAGATTTTGAAGGTACAGGTGCAGGATTGGCAATTGTAAAAAAAAATTATTGCAAAACAGAATGGTAAGATATGGGCCGAATCGGAACCCGGAAAAGGAGCTTCATTCTTTTTTACCTTACCGGTTAAATAAACTATATTACTCACATTGAGCACAATACAATTTATTATCACATGCTGAATAGTTACAATGAAAAATACAAATAATTATGAACTCAAACTTACCAAATCGTCCCATTCTTATCGTAGAAGATAATCCTATGGATTTAGACATGACTCTTGAGGGATTTAAAGAAATTCAATTGGATAATATCTTCGATATTTGCCGCGATGGCGAAGAAGCTATAGTTTACATAGAAAATCATCGCGATAATAGCATGTTAAATTTCCCCTGCCTGGTACTCTTAGATTTGAAACTTCCTAAAGTGGATGGCTTAGATGTATTAAAATACATTCGCGATGATGAGGTATGGAAAAAAATACCGGTAATCATTTTAACCACTTCATCAGGCGATGAAGATATTGACAGAGCCTATAAAATTGGTGCTAATTCATACTTAATAAAACCTGTCGATAGCCGGGCTTTTATCGAAGTTGCCAACAACATTAAAAGCTTTTGGTTAACGACAAATAAATCACCATTTAAATAAATACTATTATGGATGCTAAATATTCAATTCTATATCTCGAAGACAACCCTGTTGATGTTGATTTGTTAATAAATCATTTTCAGGAATTTGCGCAAGAATTTTCGATTGAAATTGCAGGAACAGGAGCTGAGTGTTTGCGAATGGTTGGGCAAAATAAATACGATTTAATACTACTCGACAATAAACTACCCGATATTGATGGCATTGATATTTTAAAAGAATTAGTTCTTGTATTACCGAGCGTGCCCATGATTATGATTACCGGCAGTGGTGACGAAGATTTGGTTATAAGTGCTTTAAGAATAGGTGCTGCATCGTACATTAGCAAAGCCGGTAATTATATAACAATTCTGCCTGCTTTAATGCAACAAATTATAGAAGAATTTAAATCGAAAAAGTTTAATTCTATCCGATTGGGTGCAAATTCTCGTCGCGTTTTATACGTCGAAAAAAGTAAGATTGACATTGACTTAACCATTGAACATTTAAGGAATTATGCCAAACCTATAACAGTACAAGGTGTTGAAACCGCTACCAAGGCGTTTGATTTATTGCAAAGCGGCTCTGAATTCGATTTAATTCTTATCGATTTGCGCATGGACGATATGAATGCACTTGAATTTTTAAAGATGATGAAAGTCAAAAAAATCAAACTGCCAGTCATTGTTGTTACTGGAAAAGGCGACGAGTTACATGCCGTTGCATCAATTCATCTTGGAGCTTATGATTATATTGTAAAGCGTAACGATTATCTTGTTCAACTTCCATATGCCATTTATAATGCAATCGATAAATTTATACTGAATCAGCAAAACCAGAAATTAATAAATGATTTATTCGAAATAAATAAACAGCTTGAGAATAAAAATGATGAGCTTGAACGGTTTAATAAAGTTTTTATTAATAGAGAGTTCCGGATTAAAGAGCTGAGAGATAAAATCGAAGAACTGGAAAAAAAATAGCGATGGAGCGATTAAGCATAGTTTACGGGTTAATATAAAATATCTGCGTAATCCAATAGAATATTAATCAGAGTAAAATTTTATGAAAACAATAGCAAATCCTTACAAAGATCAACTTAAAATTAGAAAATATGCCATATACGCAACAGTTCTCTGGCTGTTTTTATTTTCGCAATAATACAATTTGATATTAATAATATATGCACGAAGCATTACATCGGGCTGAAATCTATACCAGGGTTGGATTCGATAAAGATATAATTTACCGGCGCTGGGCATCTGAACACGGAGGATTTCACAAAGATAACACAAAGGAAAAATTGTTTATAAACTCCATAGTACTAGGATTTCGTTACACTGATTAGTTACATATAAACAATAAAATAGTAAAAGGATCAGTATTAAATGTGTTGTCACTTGAGGATTCTGTACCTGATTTCGAGGTAATTCGTAAGCAATTAATCAAAGCCGGATATAATTTGAATATTTAGCCTTGAATATATCCCGTTTTGAAAAAGAAAATGAATTTGTATCATCAATGCGAAATTAAAAATACAACCCTTATACCTAATCCCCTTATCCCCAATCCCCTTTTTATCCAAAGCATTTACAAAAAATAATCCTTTTACTTGTGTTGTTTAATAAAAAATTATGTACTTTTGCCGTCCCTTAAACTAATTATTAATTTAACAAAAGAAAGTAGGTATAATATGATCATCATTCCGGTAAAAGAAGGTGAGAATATCGACAGGGCTCTGAAGAGATTCAAACGTAAATTTGAGAAAACTGGTGCACTGAGAGAATTGCGCGCTCGTCAAAAATTCGAAAAACCATCAGTGGTTAAAAGAGAACAGAAACTCAAAGCGATTTACATTCAGGGGCTTCGTCAAACTGAAATGGGCTAATAAGTCCATAAAGGGAAATAGTTAAGAAGAAATTAGGTTTTTGAAGTATTTTTTAGTACTTTTGAAAACAGAGTTTCTTCTTTTTTTTGTTATATTGAATGACAATAGATAGCTTTATAGATTATATCGCCATAGAAAAAAGGTATTCATCACATACCGTGAAAGCCTACAAAACCGATCTTGCATTATTTACAACATTTCTTAACCACGAATTTGAGATTGACAATCCTGTTGATGCAAGTCAGGAAATGATACGTTCATGGGTTGTGTATATGATTGATAGTGGTTTATCCGGCAAGTCAGTAAACCGAAAGATGAGTACCCTTAAGTCATACTATAATTATCTGATTAAGATATCGGTTTTAAGTGAAAACCCTGCTCGACACATAGTGTCTGTTAACACACCTCAACGCTTACCTGTTTATTTCAACGAAGAGCAACTAAATACGTTTCTGGATAGCAATGTTGAAGAACAGGAATTCACAAAATTACGAAACATGCTTGTGGTTGAATTATTATATTCAACAGGGATGCGAAGAAGCGAGCTAGTATCTCTTACCGTTAAATCAATTGATTTTTCCATCAACACAATAAAAGTACACGGAAAACGAAATAAGCAACGAATTATACCGTTATCTCAAAAACTGATAGAAAGTATTATTAACTACATCAACAATAAGGAAAAACAATTTGGAAATCTTAACGATTATCTTATTGTTACTAATAAAGGAGCAAAGGCATATCCCAAACTAATTTATTGTATTATTAACAAGGAGTTATCATCTTTAACAGGATCGGTAAAAAGCCCCCACTTACTTCGACATTCATTCGCAACTCATATGCTGAACAATGGGGCCGACCTTAACACTATTAAAGAAATTCTAGGGCACTCAAACTTAACAGCAACACAAATTTATACACACAATACAATTGAACAGTTAAAAAAAGTATATAGTAAAGCCCATCCCAGGGCAAAATTAAATAAAGGAGGTTAGTATATGAAAGTAAACATCAACGCAGTTCATTTTAAGACCGACAATAAATTAGAGCAATTTATTGAAAAGAAAGTAGGAAAACTTTCTGGGTTGTATGAAGGGGTAATTGGTTCGGATATTACGCTTAAGTTAGATAAAGCGGAAACCAAAGAGAACAAGATTGCGGAAATCAGGATTCAAATTCCTGGTTATGACCTTTATGCTAAAAAACAAAGCAGCACTTTTGAAGAAGCCACCGATACGGCTCTTAGTGCATTAAAGAAACAACTCGAGAAACACAAAAGAAAATTTAAAAAATAAATAGGTTTTTTTTATAATTTCTTTGGTTATTACGTGTAAAGTATATATTTTTGCAGACCTTTTTAAACAGGGGTCTGCTTTTTTGTGGATTAACGTTCTGAAAGTGTTGTTTTTACAGGCCTTTGCAGGCATTATGAGTAAAAATCATTTGAAAATGGTAGTTGCCAGCATAGCTCAGTTGGTCAGAGCAGCTGATTTGTAATCAGCAGGCCGTGGGTTCGAATCCCTCTGCTGGCTCAGTTCTTTAAAATATTGAAGTTCAGGGGAGATACCGAAGCGGTCAAACGGGGCAGACTGTAAATCTGTTGGCTCAGCCTTCGGAGGTTCGAATCCTCCTCTCCCCACAGCTCTAAGTGTTGAGTGTGGAGTTACAAGTTTAGTGTGAATAATTCAACTCCAAACTTCAAACTTTGACCAATAAGCGGGAATAGCTCATTTGGTAGAGCGACAGCCTTCCAAGCTGTAGGTGGCCGGTTCGAGCCCGGTTTCCCGCTCAATATTATTGCCGGGGTAGCTCAGGGGTAGAGCGCTTCCTTGGTAAGGAAGAGGGCACGAGTTCAATTCTCGTCCTCGGCTCAAGATTATTAAGATAAGAAAACGAATAAAAATTACTTTTAATTAAATAAGTTATAGATATGGCTAAAGAAAAATTCGACCGTTCCAAACCGCACGTAAACATTGGAACTATTGGACACGTTGATCACGGAAAAACAACTTTGACTGCTGCTATCACACTTTCATTAGTGGCCGAAGGTGGAGCGGTGTTTGCATCTTTTGATTCCATCGACAATGCTCCAGAAGAAAGAGAAAGAGGTATTACAATTAATACAGCTCACGTAGAATACTCAACCAAAAATCGTCACTATGCGCATGTTGACTGTCCAGGTCATGCCGATTATGTGAAGAATATGGTTACAGGTGCTGCCCAGATGGACGGTGCAATTATCGTTGTTGCTGCAACCGATGGTCCGATGCCACAAACACGTGAACATATTTTGTTGGCGCGTCAGGTTGGTGTACCACGCCTTGTAGTATTTATGAACAAAGTCGACATGGTTGACGATGAAGAGCTATTGGAACTTGTGGAAATGGAAATCAGAGAACTGCTTACTTTTTATAAATTCGATGGTGATAATACACCTGTTATTATGGGTTCGGCACTTGGTGCTCTTAACCAGGAAGAAAAATGGGTTGCAAAAGTTGTGGAACTAATGGCGGCCTGTGATGAGTGGATACCATTACCAACTCGTGATCAGGATAAACCATTCCTAATGCCGGTTGAGGATGTATTCTCAATTACTGGTCGTGGAACTGTTGCTACTGGTAGAATTGAAACAGGTATCATTAACACAGGCGACCCGGTTGATATAATTGGTATGGGAGCTGAAAAATTAAAATCAGTTGTTACCGGTGTTGAAATGTTTCGTAAAATTCTTGACCGTGGTGAGGCTGGTGATAATGCCGGACTACTTCTCAGAGGTATTGACAAGAAAGAAATCACCCGTGGTATGGTAATTGCTAAACCTGGTAGTGTTAAACCTCACGCCAACTTCAAAGCTGAGGTTTATATCCTTAAAAAAGAAGAAGGTGGCCGTCATACTCCATTCCATAACAAATATCGTCCTCAGTTCTACTTCAGAACTACCGACGTAACCGGTGAGATTTTCTTACCTGATGGCGTAGAAATGGTAATGCCTGGTGATAACCTTACTGTTGAAGTAAAACTTATTGCCGAAATCGCCATGAACGTAGGTCTTCGTTTTGCTATTCGCGAAGGTGGACGTACTGTTGGTGCTGGTCAGGTAACCGAAATTATCTAAAATAATAAACATAATATTCTAAAGGTATTAACATGTGTTAGTTGCCTTTAGAATATTTGAATTTAAATACGGGTGTAGCTCAATTGGTAGAGTGGCGGTCTCCAAAACCGTAGGTTGTGGGTTCGACTCCTACCACCCGTGCAAAAATAAATAACTACTGTCATGGCAAAACTAGGAATAATAAATTACTTTAAAATAAGTTATGACGAATGGATGCATAAAGTATCCTGGCCAACATGGAGTGAGCTGCAGAACAGTGCAATTGTAGTATCCGTCGCTTCCCTTATAATCGCAATTGTCGTTTATTTGATGGATATATCATTTTCAAGTGTACTTGAAAGGTTTTACGGATTGTTTTAATAATCCTTAAAAACCAAACTGTTCTACTATATATATAATTATTAACTGTTTTAACCATCCTTATCTAAACCTGTATAATGAGTGAACAATCAGGAAAAAAATGGTACGTTGTTAGGGCAATAAGTGGCAAAGAAAAAAAGGTCAAGGAATATCTTGAAAGTGAGGTTAACCGCCTTAACCTTCAGGATTATATTTCCCAGATACTTATCCCCACTGAAAAGGTCTTTCAAATACGAAAAGGGAAGAAAGTAAGTAAAGAACGTAATTATTTTCCCGGATATGTCCTGATTGAAGCCGATTTAAGCGGTGAAATTCCTCATATCATTAAAAACGTTCCAGATGTTCTTAATTTTTTAGGTACAAAAGGAAATCCCGAACCAATAAGGGAAGCTGAAGTTAAACGGATCTTAGGAAAAGTTGACGAGCTTGCCGAAATGGGTGAGGATGTGAATATTCCATTTATTGTTGGAGAAACGGTAACTGTAATCGACGGACCTTTCAATAGCTTTAGCGGAATTATCGAAGAAATTAATCATGAGAAGAAAAAGCTCAAATTAATGGTTAAAATTTTCGGAAGGAAAACACCGCTCGAATTAGGATTTATGCAAGTTGAAAAGGAATAGTTAAAACGAAGTTTTAAATTTTAAACTATGGTTTAAAATGGCAAAAGAAATAAGTGGATTAATAAAATTACAAATTAAAGGAGGAGCTGCTAACCCTTCACCTCCCGTAGGACCTGCTTTGGGTGCTAAAGGTGTAAACATAATGGAGTTTTGTAAACAGTTCAATGCTCGTACACAGGATCAGGCCGGTAAGGTTATTCCTGTTATCATTACTGTTTTCAGAGATAAATCCTTTGAGTTTATCATCAAAACGCCCCCTGTTGCTGTTCAAATTATGGAAATAGCCAAATTAAAAAAAGGCTCTCCCGAACCTAACCGCGACAAAGTAGCTACCATAACCTGGGAACAGATTAAAGGTATAGCCGAAGGCAAAATGAAAGATTTAAACGCTTTCACTGTTGAATCGGCAATGCGTATGGTAGCTGGTACTGCAAGAAGTATGGGTGTGAAAGTAAAAGGTGAGTTTCCTTCAAAAATTTAGTTAGCAATATAGTTAACAGGAGAAGAATATGGCAAAATTGACAAAAAAACACAAAGAAGCTTTAGCCAAGTTCGAAAGCAATAATGAGTACTCCTTACTAGAAGCTGTTGAAGTTGTAAAGAAAATATCCTATACAAAATTTGATGCTTCTATTGACTTGAGTGTGCGTTTAAACGTTGACCCCAGAAAAGCTAACCAGTTGGTTAGAGGTTCTGTTACCTTACCTCACGGAACAGGTAAAGTAAAACGGGTTCTCGTTTTGTGTACACCCGACAAGGAGGAAGAAGCTAAAGCAGCAGGTGCCGATCATGTTGGATTAGATGACTACGTTCAGAAAATCAAAGATGGTTGGACAGATATCGATGTTGTAATTACAATGCCTAGTGTAATGGCAAAGGTTGGCGCGTTAGGAAGGATTTTGGGCCCACGAGGGCTTATGCCTAACCCGAAAACCGGTACAGTTACTATGGAAGTTGGTCAGGCAGTTAGCGCTGCAAAAGCTGGTAAAATTGACTTTAAAGTTGATAAATTCGGTATTATTCATTCCGGTATTGGAAAGGTAAGTTTTGAAGAAGGACAGGTACTTGAAAATGCAAGGGAATTAATTAACACCATAATCAAACTAAAGCCATCATCAGCAAAAGGTACATACATTAAGAGTATCTACCTTTCAAGTACCATGAGCCCGGGCGTAAAAGTTGATGAAAAATCGGTAACCACTGCAAGTTAAAAGAAATACTACTTATGAGAAAAGAAGAGAAGAAAAAACTCATTGAAAGTTTAACACAGCAGTTAACAGAAAATAACAATTTCTATATAACTGACATCGCTTCATTAAACGCTCAAGATACAAGCGATTTAAGAAGATTGAGTTTCAAAAATGGAATTCAATTGGTGATGGTAAAAAATACCCTTCTGAGGAAGGCTATGGAAAATGTTGAAAAAGATTTTAGTGAGTTATATTCAACACTTGTTGGAAACACTGCTATTATGTTTAGCGAGTCAGCTAATGCCCCCGCTAAAATGATAGTAGGTTTTAGGAAAAAGAAGACTAAACCTCTGGTTAAAGGTGCTTATATTGAAGAAACTACCTACCTGGGCGACGATCAACTCAATTTCCTAGTTTCCATTAAATCTAAAGATGAACTTATTGCTGATATCGTTGCATTATTGCAATCACCAGTTAAAAATGTTGTATCAGCATTGCAATCCGGAGGTGGTAAACTTGCCGGAATTCTGAAAACCCTATCTGAAAAAGAAGGATAAGGTATATTTATTATTAAAAAAAAAGTAATTAACATAATTAAAAGCGATAAAAAAATGGCAGATTTGAAAGCATTTGCAGAGCAATTGGTAAACTTAACTGTTAAAGAAGTTAACGAATTGGCCGACATCTTAAAAGTAGAATATGGTATTGAACCGGCAGCAGCAGCTGTTGCAGTAACCGGTCCCGCCACTGGAGGTGAAGAAGCCCCTGAAGAGCAATCAACATTCGATGTTGTTCTTATAGCTCCCGGACAGTCAAAATTAGCTGTAGTTAAACTTGTAAAAGAACTTACCAGCCTTGGACTTAAGGAATCGAAAGAATTAGTCGACTCACATCCAAAAGCAATAAAAGAAGGCGTTTCTAAAGACGAAGCTGAAGCGTTAAAAGCACAGTTAGAAGAAGCTGGTGCTGAAGTTGAGATTAAGTAATTATCTTAACTGATTTATAAGCAAACCTCTATCTCAATTTGGGGTGGAGGTTTGCCTATGTGTTCCTTTACATCATTTTTTATTTACTTGGTTGATAAACAAACCAAAGTTAAAACTAAAAACTTATAAGTCTTGGCTGAAATTAAAACCGGAAGAGTAAACTTCGCCTCCACGAAAAACCAATTAGCTTATCCTGATTTCCTTGATGTTCAATTGAAATCGTTTCAGGACTTTTTCCAATTGGAAACAAACCCGGAAAATCGCAAGAATGAAGGGCTGTTTAGGGTGTTTTCTGAAAATTTCCCTATAACAGATGCCAGAAACAATTTTGTTCTTGAATTTCTGGATTATTTTATCGATCCTCCCAGGTATTCTCTCGAGGAAACGATCGAACGTGGCTTAACTTACAGTGTGCCACTTAAAGCAAAACTTAAATTATATTGTACAGATCCCGACCATGAGGATTTTGAAACAATTGTGCAGGATGTTTATCTTGGCATGATTCCATACATGACTCCTAAAGGAACATTTGTTGTAAATGGAGCTGAACGTGTTGTCGTAAGTCAGTTACATCGCTCACCCGGTGTTTTCTTCGGACAGCATCGCCATGCAAATGGTACTCAGCTTTATTCAGCACGAATTATCCCTTTCAAAGGATCATGGATGGAGTTTTCCACTGATATTAATAATATCATGTACGCCTATATCGACAGGAAGAAAAAAATGCCTGTTACTACATTACTGCGTGCAATTGGTTATGAAACCGATAGGGATATACTCGAAATATTTAATCTTGCCGAAGAAATTAAAGTTAGCAAAGCTGGCTTAAAACGTGTTCTAGGACGTAAACTTGCTGCACGAGTTGTGCGCTCATGGTTTGAAGATTTTGTAGATGAAGATACTGGCGAAGTAGTAACCATCGAACGTAATGATGTTATCATCGAACGCGAAACCGTTCTGGAAAACGAACATATTGATAAAATTGTGGATGTTGGTGTAAAAACAATCCTGATTCACAGAGATGACCAATCATTAGCCGATTACTCAATTATTTTTAACAGCCTTCAAAAAGATACTACAAACTCCGGTAAGGAGGCTGTTGAATACATTTACTTCCAACTTCGTAACGCCCTTCCTCCTGATGAGGAAACAGCAAGAGGAATATTTGATAAACTCTTTTTCTCCGACAAAAGATATGACCTTGGTGAGGTAGGTCGTTTTAGAATTAATAAAAAACTGAATCTAAATACATCATCCGATATTAAAGTTCTTACAAAAGAGGATATTATTCTAATTATCAAATATCTTATCCAGCTTGTAAACAACAAAACTATCGTCGATGATATCGACCATTTAAGTAACCGTAGGGTGCGTACTGTTGGTGAACAATTATCAAACCAGTTTGGTGTTGGATTAGCTCGAATGGCGCGTACTATCCGTGAACGGATGAATGTTAGGGATAATGAGGTGTTCACACCTACCGATCTGATTAATGCAAAAACACTTTCTTCGGTTATAAATTCATTTTTCGGAACCAACCAGCTGTCACAGTTCATGGATCAAACAAATCCATTGAGCGAAATTACTCATAAAAGACGTATTTCAGCACTTGGACCAGGTGGTTTGTCGCGCGAAAGAGCAGGGTTTGAAGTTAGGGATGTTCATTATACGCATTACGGGCGACTTTGTACTATCGAAACACCTGAAGGACCTAATATAGGCCTTATTTCGTCGTTATGTGTTTACGCAAAAATTAATAACCTCGGCTTTATTGAAACACCTTATCGTAAAGTTGAACAAGGTAAAATTGATTATGCACATAAGCCGATCTATTTAAGTGCTGAAGAAGAAGAGAGCAAAATTATTGCACAGGCAAGCACCATTATTGATGACTCAGGAAAATTTGTAAATCCTAAAGTAAAAGTTCGTTACCAGGCCGATTACCCGATTTCGCCACGTGAAGATGTTGCTCTTATCGATATTGCACCTAACCAGATAGCATCGATTGCGGCTTCACTTATTCCGTTTTTGGAACATGATGATGCTAACCGTGCTCTGATGGGATCGAACATGATGCGCCAGGCAGTTCCATTGCTTAACGCAGAAGCACCTATAGTTGGAACTGGCATCGAAGGAAATGTTGCACGCGACTCTCGTGTACTTATTAATGCCGAAGGAAATGGTGTTGTTGAATACGTTGATGCCGACAAAATTACTATCCGGTATGAACGTGACGAGATGGAAAAACTGGTTAGCTTTGCTGATGATCAAAAAACATACGTGCTTACTAAGTTCCAGCGAACAAATCAAAACACTTCAATAAACCTCCGACCTATTGTCCGTAAAGGTGACAAAGTTAACAAAGGACAGGTTCTGTGCGAAGGCTATGCTACTAAGAACGGAGAACTTGCTCTGGGTCGTAACCTTATGGTTGCCTTTATGCCATGGAAAGGATATAATTTTGAGGATGCTATAGTTATATCAGAAAAGACAGTTAAAGAAGACCTTTTTACCTCAGTTCATATTGAAGAGTTTTCATTGGAAGTACGCGACACAAAACGTGGTATTGAAGAACTTACAAATGATATACCTAATGTTAGTGCAGAGGCCACAAAAGATCTAAGTGAAAACGGACTGATAAGAATAGGTGCTGAAGTATCGGAAGGGGATATACTTATAGGAAAAATTACTCCAAAGGGAGAAAGTGATCCAACTCCTGAAGAAAAATTACTAAGAGCTATTTTTGGCGATAAAGCAGGTGATGTTAAAAATGCTTCTTTAAAAGCACCTCCATCAATGCAAGGGATTGTTATCGGCAATAACCTGTTCAAACGAACCCTTAAAGATAAGCATGCCAAATCGAAGGAAAAAGATGTGATTGAGGCACTTACAAAGCAATACGATGCTCTGTTTGCCAATCTTAAAGCAAAACTGATTGAAAAGATAACAATACTGGTTATAAATCGTACTTCTCAGGGAGTAAAAAATAATTTCGGAGAAATTGTTGTCCCACAGAAAACTAAATTTACGTTAAAAGCACTGTCAAATATTGATTTTATAAATGTCAATTCTGACAAATGGACTACTGACAAAGAAAAGAACGAGCTTGTAAAAACTCTTATTAATAATTATAACATTAAATATAAGGAGTTTTTAGGAATCTATAACCGTAAGAAGTTTGTAGCCTCCGTTGGTGATGAACTTCCTAACGGAATTGTGCAGATGGCAAAAGTTTATGTTGCTAAAAAACGTAAACTCAAGGTAGGAGATAAAATGGCAGGTCGCCATGGTAACAAAGGGATTGTTGCACGTATTGTTCGTGAAGAAGATATGCCATTCCTCGAAGACGGAACTCCTGTTGATATAGTTCTTAACCCATTGGGTGTACCATCGCGTATGAACCTTGGCCAGATTTATGAAACAGTTCTTGGATGGGCAGGTAAAAAGCTTGGAACGAATTTTTCAACTCCAATTTTTGATGGTGCTTCAGTTGAGCAGATAAATAATTATTTAATAGAAGCTGGTTTACCGGAAAATGGCAGTACATATCTTTACGATGGTGGAACAGGTGAACGTTTTGATCAGCCTGCAACCGTTGGATATATTTATATGCTGAAGCTTCACCATATGGTTGACGATAAAATGCATGCAAGATCAATCGGACCTTATTCCTTAATTACTCAGCAACCTCTTGGTGGTAAAGCTCAATTTGGAGGGCAACGATTTGGTGAAATGGAAGTTTGGGCACTTGAGGCATTTGGTGCAGCAAATATCCTGCAGGAAATTCTTACTGTAAAATCAGATGATGTAGCAGGAAGAGCCAAAGCTTACGAATCAATTGTTAAGGGAGAAGCTATGCCTATACCGGGTATTCCTGAATCGTTTAACGTATTGGTGCATGAACTAAGAGGACTGGGTCTTGAACTCAGTTTCGACTAATTATTTTACTTTTTTATTGATAATATACAAATAGAGAAATATGGCGTTCAGAATAGACAGCAAAATACCAGGTAGTTTTAATAAAATTACAATCAGCCTTGCATCACCTGAGTCG
The DNA here is from genome assembly GCA_014382445.1 of Bacteroidota bacterium. Taxonomy (GTDB): domain Bacteria; phylum Bacteroidota; class Bacteroidia; order Bacteroidales; family F082. Next base: position 18,917 of record JACNJS010000063.1, on the reverse strand, counting down.
ATTCTCGACCGTTCGCACGGCGAAGTGTTGAAACCGGAAACTATAAATTACCGCACATACAAACCCGAGCGTGATGGCTTGTTTTGTGAGCGTATTTTTGGGCCGGTAAAAGATTATGAGTGCCACTGTGGTAAATACAAAAGAATAAGGTACAAAGGAATTGTGTGCGACCGTTGTGGAGTTGAAGTAACTGAGAAAAAGGTACGCCGCCAACGAATGGGGCATATACAGCTGGTTGTACCTGTTGTTCATATCTGGTTCTTCCGCTCACTACCAAATAAGATTGGTGCTATGCTCGGCCTTCAGACGAAAAAACTGGAGATGATCATTTATTACGAGCGCTATGCAGTTATAAACGCCGGCATAAAAGCAGCCGATGGGATCAACTATCTCGACTTCCTTACAGAAGAAGAATATTTTGATATCCTTGAAACACTTCCCCCCGAAAATCAGTATCTTGATGACGATGATCCTGATAAGTTCATCGCAAAAATGGGAGCGGAGGCTGTTCACGATTTACTGCAGCGTTTAGATCTTGATAAGGAATCGTATAACCTTCGCCATCAGGCAAACACCGAAACATCGCAACAGCGTAAAGCTGACGCATTAAAGAGATTGCAGGTTTTTGAATCCTTTAGAGATGCGCGAAAAAGGGCAGAAAATAAACCTGAATGGATGATTATTAAAATCGTTCCGGTTATACCTCCCGAATTAAGGCCTCTGGTTCCTCTCGACGGTGGTAGGTTTGCCACATCCGATCTTAACGACCTTTATCGAAGAGTGATAATCAGAAATAATCGTCTTAAACGACTAATCGAAATAAAAGCTCCCGATGTTATTATGCGTAATGAAAAACGTATGCTTCAGGAGGCTGTTGATTCATTGCTGGATAATTCAAGAAAATCGAGTGCGGTTAAAACCGATTCAAACAGACCACTTAAGTCGTTAAGCGACAGCCTTAAAGGTAAAAGAGGTCGTTTTCGTCAAAACCTTCTCGGTAAACGTGTTGATTATTCAGGCCGTTCAGTAATTGTTGTTGGTCCCGATTTGAAACTAAACGAATGTGGATTTCCTAAGGGAATGGCTGCTGAATTATTCAAGCCATTTATTATTAGGAAATTACTTGAGCGCGGAATCGTTAAAACTGTGAAATCAGCAAAGAAAATTGTTGAACGTAAAGATGCCGTAGTTTGGGATATTCTTGAAAATATACTGAAAGGTCATCCAATTCTACTTAATCGTGCTCCCACACTTCACCGTCTTGGTATACAAGCATTTCAGCCTAAGCTGATTGAGGGTAAAGCTATTCAACTTCACCCGCTCGTATGTACAGCATTTAATGCCGACTTTGATGGTGACCAGATGGCTGTTCACGTTCCGCTGGGAAATGCTGCTATACTTGAAGCTCAGATTCTTATGCTGGCATCTCACAATATTCTGAACCCTGCTAATGGTGCACCAATTACAGTTCCTTCGCAAGACATGGTACTTGGACTCTATTACATAACAAAGGCAAGAAAAAGTACTCCCGAACATACCATTAGGGGAGAGGGCATGAAGTTCTACTCGCACGAAGAGGTGAACATTGCTTACAGCGAAAAAAGAATTGATCTCCATGCAATCATCAACGTAAAAGTGGATGTGAAAGAAAAGGGTGAACTTGTTAATAAACTTATTGAAACCACGGTAGGAAGGGTTATGTTTAACCAGTTTGTGCCTAAGGAATATGGCTTTATTAATACACTGTTAACTAAAAAAGCACTTCGTGATATTATTGGTGAAATACTAATGGAAACAAGTACTGATGTTACAGCTAAATTCCTGGATGATATTAAAAATCTTGGTTTTGATATGGCATTCAAAGGTGGTCTTTCGTTTAATCTTGGTAATGTAAATATTCCTGTTGAGAAGAAACAGCTAATTGATGATGCTAACGTGGAAGTTGAAGAAGTACTCAGTAATTATAACATGGGTTTCATTACCAATAACGAACGTTATAATCAGATAATTGACATCTGGACACATACTAACTCACGATTGACGAACACATTAATGAAAGAGTTATCGAATGATGACCAGGGATTTAACCCCGTGTTCATGATGCTTGACTCAGGTGCCCGTGGTTCAAAAGAACAGATCCGTCAGCTCTCAGGAATGAGGGGATTGATGGCGAAGCCGCAAAAATCAGGTGCCAAAGGTGGCGAGATTATTGAAAATCCTATTCTTTCTAACTTTAAAGAAGGGCTTTCGGTTCTTGAATATTTTATTTCAACCCATGGTGCCCGTAAGGGATTAGCGGATACGGCTCTTAAAACTGCCGATGCCGGTTATCTTACTCGCAGGTTGGTTGATGTTGCCCAGGACGTAGTTATTAATGAAGAAGATTGCGGAACCCTAAGAGGCTTAACAATTAGGGCACTAAAGAAGAATGAAGAATTGGTAGAAACTCTATACGACAGGATATTAGGCCGCGTAACACTTCATGATGTATATCATCCGCTATCAAATGACATTATTATTGAAGCCGGACATGAGATTAATGAAGTAGTAGCCCGAATTATTGAGGCCTCACCAATTGAGAGCGTTGAGATACGTTCGGTACTTACATGCGAATCAAAACGAGGGGTTTGTGCATTATGTTATGGTCGTAACCTTGCATCCGGACGTTTAGTGCAAAAGGGTGAAGCGGTTGGTGTAATCGCTGCTCAGTCGATCGGAGAGCCTGGTACACAGCTTACTCTTCGTACATTCCACCAGGGTGGTACAGCTTCAAATATTGCCGCAACTTCAAAAATCGAAGTGCAGTATGATGGCGTTCTTGAAATTGATGAACTGCGCAGCGTTGATTATAAAAATGCTGACGGCAGAAAATATCAAATTGTTATAGGGCGTTCTGCAGAAATGAAGATAATTGATCCCAAAACAGGAGTAATTCTATCTTCAGGTAACATTCCATATGCTGCCAGCCTGTATGTGAAAAATGGTTCTAATGTTAAAAAAGGCGATATTATTGCCGACTGGGACCCATATAATGCGGTTATCCTTTCAGAAGTGTCGGGTAGTGTTGCATTTGAGAATATTATTGAAGGTATGAGTTACCGGGTTGAATCGGATGAGCAAACCGGATATTTTGAAAAAGTAATTATTGACTCAAGAATTAAAAATCAAAATCCTTTTATTAAAATTCTTGCTAACGATGGTTCGGTTATCAGCTCATACGACTTACCCGTTGGCTCACACGTGCTTGTAGATGAAGGAAAAAACTTAGTGGCCGGTGAAGTGTTGGTTAAAATACCACGTGCATTTGGAAAATCAGGCGATATCACTGGTGGTCTTCCTCGTGTTACAGAATTGTTTGAGGCACGTAACCCATCCGAACCTGCTGTTGTATCCGAGATTGATGGTGTTGTAAGTTTTGGTCTTAAGTTAAAACGGGGTAATCGCGAAGTGATAATCACATCTAAAACCGGAGAAGAAAAGAAATATCTCGTTCCTACATCAAAGCAAATATTAGCACAAAAGAATGACTTTGTAAAAGCAGGAACATCCTTGTCGGATGGTGTTATGACCCCGGCAGATATACTTGCTATTAAAGGACCTGTTAAAGTTCAGGAGTATATTGTGAATGAGATTCAGGAAGTTTACCGCTTACAGGGAGTGAAGATAAATGATAAACACTTTGAAACTATCGTGCGTCAAATGATGCGTAAAGTTCAAATCGCCGACTCAGGAGATACGCGTTTCCTTGAGGGTGAGCTGGTTAACAAAGTCGATTTCCAGCAAGTTAACGATGAGATATTCGGTATGAAGGTAGTTGTTGATTCCGGTGATTCGGATATGTTTAATGAGGGGCAAATTGTTAGCGCACGAAAGTTACGTGATGAAAATTCTTCATTAAAACGTAAAGATAAGGTGCTTGTTGAATCGAGGGATGCACAACCTGCAACTGCTCGTCAGGTGCTACAAGGTATTACAAGGGCATCACTTCAAACTAACAGCTTTATTTCTGCTGCTTCGTTCCAGGAAACAACTAAAGTTCTTACTCTTGCTTCTATTGCTGCAAAGTCGGATAGTTTGCTCGGATTGAAAGAAAACGTAATTGTAGGACATAAAATCCCTGCCGGTACCGGACTTAGAGAATATGAGGATATTATTGTAGGTTCTAAAGAAGAATATGATGCTGTTATGGAACAAGCCGACATTGTTGCAGAACGAGACTAAAGTATCTATACATAAACTGTCTCACATTTGAATCAGTGACTATGATTTTGAGTTCAAAATCATTTAGCCGAACTGATCCCGAGCGTAGTCGAAGGATCTCTCGGGTTATATTCCCCGCATCTTGATGCGAATAGAATAATCAATTTCCATAACGATACCTCGTCAGCTCTGCTGCGAAGTAGTTCATTTTATCTGATAGCAATTAAATACAATAAACAATTAATTCGTAATTTTGATGTATCCAAATTTATCTGCTATGCAAGATTTTCGAAAACTTACTGTTTATCATCGATCATTGAAGTTTGTCAACATTATTTACGACATAACTTCTAGATGGCCTGAGCAAGAAAGATTTGGTTTAATTTCTCAAATAAACCGTGCCTCTGTTTCGATCCCGTCAAATATTTCTGAGGGTTCAGCACGAAGAACTGCAAAAGATTTTGCTCGATTTATTGAAATTGCTCTGGGCTCCGCATTTGAAGTAGAAACTCAGTTAATTATTTCTGAAGGAAGGAATTATATTTCAAAAAGTGAATTGTCCACTCTAATCGACGAATTAACAATTATACAAAAGCAGCTCAACGCTTTGTTGATTTCAATAAGAAAATAAATACCCAAATCCCAAATCCCAAAGACTAAAGACCAAAGACCAAAGACCAAATCCCAAATCCCAAAGACCAAAGACCAAAGACCAAAGACCAACAGCCACTATCCAACAACTCAACTATAATAACTATCTTTGCTGAAATATCAAATAATAAACCATGGAAGAAAATAAAAACAAAAACAAAAACAAATTAAATATTGACTTGTCAGAGGATGTTGCTGAAGGTATTTATTCAAATCTGGCAATTATCACTCATTCACACGCTGAATTTATTGTGGATTTTGTAAAAATGTTACCCGGAATACCAAAGGCAAAAGTTAAGTCACGGATAATCCTTACTCCCGAACACGCAAAGCGTTTAAGCAAAGCCCTTTCTGAAAACATCCGTAAGTTTGAATCAATGCACGGCCACATTAAAGAAAGTAAAGATGGCGGAATGCCACCATTTTCATTTGGGGGACCAACTGCTGAGGCATAGTACGCGTTATGGTATTAGTTATTGGTAATTAGTTATTGGTTATTGGTCATTGGTCTTTAGTTATTGGTTATCTTCCAATCATCCAATACTCCAATTAACCAATTATCAAATTATCAAATCATCAAATCATCAAATCATCAAATCATCAAATTATCAAATCATCAAATTATCAAATCATCAAATCATCAGTAATTCAGCTTTTATATTCTGAACTCCTAATAATATCCACTAATTCTGCTACAATCATTGCTGTAGCTCCCCAAATAATTTCTTCCTGAATATAATAGCATGGAACGTTGAATTCATTTCCACTTCGATGTTTTATTGTTTTATGTTTTCGGGTTTTTGGATTGATGAGTGTTTCCAGATCAACTTCCAGTAGTTTGTCAACTTCATGATTTATACTGAATATGGGAGTAACATAAGTAACACCTATTATTGGATATACATCAAAATTACTGGGAGGAATATAGAGTTTTGATAATTGCCCGATAATCATAACAGAATCAGGGTCAAGCCCTACCTCCTCATTTGCTTCACGCAGAGCAGTATGTATCAAGGAACTATCACTCGCTTCAACCTTCCCTCCCGGAAATGATATTTGGTCGCTGTGAATAGTATTGTCAGTTGCGCGTTTGATCATAGCAAGATTTGTGCGATTATTTTTAGGATAAAACAATATAAGCACTGCACTCTTTTGCGGAATCCTGTATGGCGGATTTTCCGTCTGAAATGTTAACCGAGAAACAGGTGCCATTTTTAATTGTGATGTCAATCCTGGAAGTTTGTTACCTAACAAACAAGCTTCAATTTCAGATATTTTAGATTTAAAACTTTGCATAAAATTAATAATTAACTAACGCATCCGATAATTAACAGATCGTGTGCAATCACTATCGTGAATGTCTACCTATACTAGCGCTCGTCACGATAGCTACTTGATACCGTTATACAGGACGGGTCTGTGTGATTCATCCAATTTTCCCAGACAAAAATAAATCTACAAATAAATCATTTGTTAATATTTTATCAATTTATTTTATATATTTGCTTGTTATTTTAAAAACAATGAGTACATTTGTTACTCAATATTGTTAAAAGTGACAGATGAAGAAGAACCAGCCAAACCCAAACAAATGTAATACTATTCAAGATGATAGATATATGACAATAAACTTAAACAATAGTATCCTAAATTTTGTAATTAATCAAAATGAAAATAATCAGTAACTGAAATGATAGTTTCCAATAATCAAATAACAAATAAATATCAATGATCGAAATTACAAATACCAAACATGAGTTCATAAATATTAAGAGCAACTATTTTGGTCATTTAGTAATTGGAATTTGGAATTTATTTGAAATTTGAGATTTGCGATTTGGAATTTATTTGTTTTTTGGAATTTGAAATTTGGAATTTAAGAAGTTATGCTCGAAGCTCTAATAACATCTAAAACCCGGGTAAAACTACTGCTTAAGTTTTTTCTAAACAGTAGTAATATTAGTTATTTGCGAGGACTAGAGCCCGCCTTTGGAGAATCTACTAATGCTATCAGGCAGGAGTTAAACCGTTTCGAGGAAGCCGATTTATTAATATCTTCAACAAAAGGAAACAAAAAACTTTACCGGGCAAACACCAACCATCCGCTATTCCCTGAAATTCATAAATTATTATTAAAACATGTTGGTCTTGACAAAGTGATCGACAAAGTAATTCATAATATTGGCGATATAAAAGAAGTGTATCTTGTTGGGGAATTGGCAAAGGGCAATAACTCTAAAGTAATCGACCTTTGGTTTGTTGGTAAAAAACTTGACAGTAGTTATATATTGAATCTGGCAGAAAAACTGGAAGAGATAGTACACAGAAAAATCAGATATATTATACTTAACACTAATGAACTTTCCGACTTTAAAGCAACAAAAAACAGCGACGAGCTGCTTTTGCTTTGGAAGGCTGAATAGTTATAATATATTGAAAAGCAGTTCGTTCGCCTAAGGCGGATGGGACTTAGAAGGCGGAAGCGTGTACTGGAAGTAATGATTAAATGATAAGATTCAGGCACTGATATGACTTCCACATCCGCCCACAGCTGCCTCGAACATCGTGAAACAAGAAGGAAAAAAACATAAATGAAAAAGATAACAATCATCGGCCTCGGCTACGTCGGTCTCCCTCTCGCTGTGGAGTTTGCCAAAAAGACACAAGTAGTAGGGTTCGATATAAACCAGGCTCGTGTTGATGAGCTCGCCTCAGGCCACGACTCCACCCTCGAAACCGAAGACAAAGTTCTGCAAAGTGTGCTTCAAAACAATAATTTTGATTCTGCATCCTCAATTACACCATCACTACACAACTCCAACAATCCATTTCCTAAAAAAACCAAAGGTTTATTCTTAACCACTAATTCGTCAGAATTAACCGACTCTCAAATCTACATCGTAACGGTTCCTACCCCAATAGATGATAACAAACGCCCCGACCTTACACCCCTGATAAAAGCCAGCGAAACTGTTGGGAAAGTGATAAAAAAAGGAGATATAGTAATTTATGAATCAACAGTTTACCCTGGAGCTACTGAAGAAGTTTGTTTGCCGGTTATTGAAAAAGTGAGCGGATTGAAATTTAATGAAGATTTTTACGCCGGTTATTCACCCGAAAGGATAAACCCCGGTGATAAAGTAAACACCCTTACGAAAATCAAAAAAGTAACCTCCGGCAGCACACCTGAGATAGCTGATGAGGTAGATGACCTCTATAACACCATACTTGAAAACGGAACTTTTAAAGCAAGTAGCCTGAAAGTAGCTGAAGCATCTAAGGTAATTGAAAACGCCCAACGCGACTTAAACATAAGTTTCGTGAACGAACTCGCCCTGATTTTCGACCGCATAGGTATCGACACAAACGATGTTATTGAAGCCGCAGGCAGCAAATGGAATTTCTTAAAGTATAAACCAGGCCTTGTAGGAGGCCATTGCATAGGTGTCGACCCTTATTACCTTGCTTTTAAAGCTGAATCTCTTGGTTATTATCCTGAGGTTATTTATTCCGGCAGGCGAGTTAACGAATTTATGCCCCGCTTTGTTGCCAACAAGGTTGTGAAACTAATGATAAAAAAGGGTCAGAAGATTCTAAACAGCAAAGTACTATTACTAGGTATTACATTTAAAGAAAACTGCCCTGATATTAGAAACACCCGTGTGGTTGACATAGTTGATGAGCTGCAGGCTTTTGGTTGTAATGTTGATATTTACGATCCATGGGCCAACCCTGATGAAGTTTATCAAGTATATGGCATACAAACCCTGGAAACCAATGTTGATATTTATGCTAAATCATATGATGCCATAATTTTGGCAGTATCTCACGAACAATTTATCAACATTGACTTTAGCAGGTTGGTAAACGGCAACCATGCAGTAATATTTGATATTAAGGGAGTTCTTCCTAAAGATATTGTTGACGGTAGATTATAACTTATATCACTCACATTGAGTACAATACAATTTATTATAGCACACTGATTAGTTACAAATATTTAATTAATTACCATAAAAAATATTTAGTTCAAATCTGCTCGTTCCCTTTTTTGTGAAACTTCACGGGATGCAGTTACTTGTAATCCGCTGACTATACATTAATACTAAATAACAACTGATCAAATAATTGTAACCAATCTATTAACATCAATAATAGCGAATGTGGGAGCTGTTGCAATTTTGTTTCCTATATCATTAAGTGATAGTAGCTGTGGTTGGGTTAACATTACAATTTAATCTGCATATAAATTAAAAAAAGCATTCACAAAATAGCAACCAGTAGAAGCAGTAAATAATCTTCTAAAAATTGCAATCTCAACCTCAATTAAAGCAGGTGAAGAAGGCAGAAGTATTTCCTTTGAGAAAAGAAAAAGTTGGAACAAACTCTGGATTGTTGATCCACTTGATGGAACTAAGGAATTCGTCAAAAAAAAAATAGTGAGTTCACTGTTAATATTGCTCTCATTGAAAATAACATACCCATATTAGGAGTTGTTTACGCACCGGTTTTAGATGAATTATATTTCGGTGAAATTGAATTTGGGGCTTTTAAACTTGATAAAGCGTCAGAACATAATATTGAAATGGATGGGCTCGTTAAGATTTCCTCAAAAGAAAGTTCATTAAAGATATGCATGGTTGCCGCGGGCACGGCAGATGTTTACCCAAGATTTGCACCAACAATGGAGTGGGACACAGCAGCAGGGCATGGAGTTGTTACAGCTTCTGGAGGAAAGATAGTGTAGGCAAAAAGTCCTGAAGATGAAGTTGTTTATAATAAAGAGGATATATTGAATTCTTGGTTTATTGTGAAAAGGAAAAGAACATAGGGCAGGGAGCAAAGGGCTTGGAATACTATGAATAGAAACTCAGAAAGATATTTTTTTAGGTTAATTATGAAAAGAAATAGTAATGGCTTCGTTTAGATTTGAAGAGCTAGAGGTATGGAAACTGGGTTCTGAAATTGGGAATGACTTATTTGATATTGCAGATTTATTGTTGGAGAAAAAGAAATATAGATTTTCAGAACAGTTAAATGGAGCAGCGATGAGTATCACAAATAATATTGCAGAGGGTAGTGGTTCTTTTTCAAATAAGGATTTTGCAAACTTTTTAAATATCTCACGTCGTTCCGTATTTGAATGTGCTAACATACTTTGTATTCTTCAAAGAGGAAAGTATATCTCAAATGAAACTAAAGAATTGAATTTTAGTAGGCTTCAGACTTTAAGTAAAATGATTACCAACTTTAGAAAGAGACTACTTAATTAACCCCACGCTCCATGCTCCAAGCAATACAAAAGGTATTAACACAATTATTACAAAAGAAAGACAAATCACACAATCAACTCATAACGTAAATAAAATGTCATCACTAAACCTCAACATCCACCCTGTTTTTAACAAAATTTTGACAAGGAGTGTGACAAAGAAAAACTACACAATCAACATGCGAGGGTAATTTGGATGACAGGTTTGTCGGGCTCGGGGAAAACAACCGTTGGCCTAAACATTGAAATGGAACTCAACAAAAGAGGTTTCCTTACCCAAATACTGGATGGCGATAATATTAGATCAGGAATAAATAATAATCTGGGCTTCTCAGAGGAGGATAGATATGAAAACATCAGACGGATATCAGAAGTTTCTAAACTATTTTTGAACTGTGGAATTATTTGTATTAACAGTTTTATTTCTCCTACCAAGGAAATTAGAGATATGGCAAAAGATATAATTGGCGAGGAAAATTTTATCGAAGTTTATGTTAATGCTCCAATTGAGGTGTGTGAAAAAAGAGACGTAAAAGGATTGTATAAAAAAGCCCGAAAAGGTGAAATTAAAAACTTTACCGGTATCGACTCACCATTTGATTGCCCTTTAAATCCAGATATAGAACTTAAAACTGGTTGAAATGCAAATTTTTCTAAAAAAAATAAATCCGACTTACTTCTGGGATATTGATTTAGATAAAATTGAAGATCAAAAATCGAAAAGGTTGATTATTGAACGAATTCTAAATTTGGGGAACCTGCAAGAGATAAAACAGATGATAAGCCATTATGGGAAAGAAGAAGTTATAGAAACAATGTGCAATTTAAATCATCTTGACCCTAAAACACTTAATTTCTTTTCGTTGGTATTTGGCATCTCAAAGACTAAATTTAAATGTTACACAAGGAAACAGTCGATAAATCAACACTGGATTTATTAAAACAACTGCAGTCTAAAAAATATCTTAAAGGATTTTATCTTGTAGGTGGTACTGCACTTGCATTGCGAATTGGACATCGCAAATCGATAGATATTGATTTGTTTTCTGACTTTGATTTTGATGTTACACAAACACTCGAAAATTTATCATCCGATTTTAATTATAAACTATACTTTTCTGCCAATAATACACTAAAGGGAAGTATTGATAACGTACAAGTTGATATATTAGCTCACCGTTACCCGCTAATTCAAGAACCATGTACAGCGGAAGGAATTACAATGCTCTCATTACAAGATATACTTGCGATGAAACTTAATGCAATAACCGGAAGTGGTCAACGCGTTAAAGACTTTATAGATGTTTACTATTTACTCCGTGAATTTACGATGTCGGAGATGATTGATTTTTATAGTACCAAGTACAAACAATATAATGAGGTTAATGTGCTAAAAAGCATTACTTATTTTAACGATGTTGATTTAGCCGATTGGCCTCAATTAACTGATAATCCCTTATTAAAGTGGGATGATGTAAAAGCAAGCTTATCAAACGCCGCCAAAAAGTGTTTTTTGCAGACCTAATAATGAAATGTTTGAAAAGCAAAAGACAAAATAAGAAGATATAAAACAAAAGTGGGGGAGAGATTAAGATTCTTGGTCAAAAGGCTGAAACGTCTGAAAAATCTGTAAAAGATATCGCTATTAAGGCAATTGAAAGTTCCAGTAAAGTTCAGTTTATTGAAAATGAAAAAGGAGAGTAGATAGAATAAATCAATAATAAGTTTCAATTCGTGAAATTCGTGGACAGAAAACCGTGGACAAAAAAAATCAGAGGAGCAACACATCATCAAAGTAAACTAAAAAGAATATTATCATCGGATTACGCAGATTAAACGAATAACTTTGAGCGAAGCGAAAACAATCATCCGTTCCATTCGTTGAAAAAAAACCGATGGGAACTATTGTATAGTTCATCAAGTTTAAGTATCTTTGAATAATGAAATCTTCTCATAATCAGGAAATAAAAAACTTCATCAAAGATCACAGCAGTCTTTTTTGGTACACACCTGAAGAGAAAAAAGAGCAGATAAGCCTTGAGATGCTGATGGAGACTATTTTGAACTATGGGGATAAGGAATCTGTAAAAAAATTGTTTGAACTAATAGGAATTAATAAAGCCTATGAAATATTTAATGTTCAAATCAGCAATGAAAGAAACAACTATTTTGCCCCTGTGAAAAACTTCTTCCAACTTTACTTTAGCCGTCATGCACAAGGAAATTTTAAGCACTAATCAAATTGCGCTGCTTCCCTTGATAGGTGAATTCTCAAAACAGTTTATTCTTGTTGGGGGCACAGCTATTGGTTTACAGCTAGGCCATAGGCAATCCATTGATTTTGATTTATTCGCCAATAAACTTATTAAACCACAAAGCATTAAAAACAAACTTGAAAGCCAAAATATAGACTATAGTGTTATTCATCAGGAATACGACCAGTTACATTTAATTGTAAATAATGTAAAGTTAACTTTTTTCACATTCCCATATGAAATTGAAAAAACAGAAAACTTTGAAAATATTATTGGAATGCCAAATTTACTGACCCTGGCAGCGATGAAAGCCCTTGCTTTGGGCGGAAGGGCTAAGTGGAAAGACTATGTTGATCTATATTTCTTATTAAATTATCATTGTTCTTTAGAAGAAATTGAATTAAAAGCACAAGAAATGTTCGGCAAAGCATTCAGTGCAAAGTTATTTAGGCAACAATTGTCGTATTTTAAAGATATTGATTATACTGAAGATGTGTACTATTCAAATGGGGAAAAACCTTCAAAAAAGCAAATAGAGCAATTTTTAATTGATGTTACCACTACAAAGTTTTAATGAAAAAATTCATCGGAGGTTTATCCTGTTTACCCTCAATCAAGCGCACTCAATCCTCAATCAAGCGCATTTGAATACGTTTGTAAACACTTTTGCATTTTAAATGCAGATACCCCGTACTGTGGCGTATGGGGTGAAATTACGAATTTATCCTGCCTGCCCTGTAGCAAAGTTTACCCAGTAGGGAGGAACGACCGTACTGTGGCGTACTAGGGTGAAATTCAGGATGAATATTTCATCAGGAGTAATATTTCATCAGGAGCAATATTTAATAGGGAACGACCCCTGTTGGATAAAAAAAATCCAACGGGGTATAAACCGTAACGGGGGAACAAAAAACCGGCATAAACTTATCTCCATTCATCCTAATAAAAATATTCAGTATCTTTAACCATGCGTTTAAGCCAAAATCAAATACAAACTATTAATCAAACAGCTAAAGAGCATTTTGGTAATTCTGCAAGAGTGTTCCTCTTTGGTTCGCGTGTTGATAATTTGAAAAAAGGTGGCGACATTGACCTATTAATAAAAGCGCAAAAAAAATCACTGCTGACTCTAAAAAACAAAATGCTTTTTCTTGTTGACCTTAAACTTAAATTAGGAGATCGCAAAATTGACGTAGTTTTTGACATCAAAGATACATTTAGTGATAATTTCATTAAAAGCATTAAAAAACAAAGTGTTGAATTATGTTAAGAGAGGATTTTACGGATCGATTAAAACAACGAATATCTATTTGTGAATTACATCACCATAGGATGATGTTTGCCAAAAATAGCATGGGTAATAGTTTCCCGCTTAATGTAGAATCATATCGGGAACTTTCTGGAGAACAAATAAGCTACACCGACCAGTTAATTTATAGATTTTCGAAACTACAGGATACCATTGGAAACAAATTATTCCCAATTATACTGGAAGGACTTCAGGAAGATATTGAGAACCTCCCCTTTATCGACTTATTATCAAAAATCGAAAAATTGGGATTGATTGACACTATCAACCAGTGGCTTATATTACGGGAAATAAGAAACATTGTAACCCACGAGTACCCTTTTCAAATTGATCAATTAATAGATGGCTTAAATCAATTGAATGAGCAGTTAGTGATAATTTCAAAAATTTGGAATACTACAAAAATATATTCCGAAAAACGGTTTGGAATTTAATTTTTACCCTCGATGATAAAAAAACATCATCCACGCTTGCCCGCCTCAGGCTGGAATTACACCCCATACGCTTCGCTATAGGGCAGGCTAATTAACACAAAAAAAAAGCTCAAGCACAGCGCCGAGCAATTAGTGTCAATCAAACAATCCGCTAAAGCCGCTAAATCCGCCTGCCCCGCTTGCCAAGTGAAATCTTTTTCTATTTCACTATGGTAGGGAGGAAACGACCGTATCGGGGATGAAAAAATCTCCACGAATCAACACATCATCAAAGTAAACTAAAAAAAACATCTATCATCAGATTACACAGATTAAGCAGATAAGTTTGAGCGCAGCGAAAACAAATAATCCGTTAAATCCGCGAAATCCGATGACAAAAAAATACAATGATTAACCTAACATGGAATTAATCTTCAAAGAAGAAACATACAAAATTATCGGAGCCGCAATGGAGGTACATAATACATTAGGTAGTGGGTTTTTAGAAGCAGTTTACCAAGAAGCATTAGCAGTTGAGTTTGAAAAAAGAGGAATCCCATTTAATCAGGAAAAAAGACTTAAGATAAAATACAAGGATCAAGTATTATCAAAATATTATGAAGCAGACTTTATCTGTTTTGATAAAATTATCGTTGAAACAAAGGCCTTGAGTGAATTATCAGGAATTGATGAGGCTCAGGTTATTAATTACTTAAAAGCTACAGGACTAAAAATAGGATTGTTAATAAATTTTGGTGCTGAAAGTTTAGAACATATTAGGTTGTTCAGAAGATAACAAAGAAAAGTTATCATCGGATTAAACAGACTAAGCATCTAAGTTTGAGCCCAGCGAAAACAAATAATCCGCTAAATCCGCTAAATCCGATGACAAAATAAGGCCCGGCACAACACAACATCCAAATAACACAAAAAAATATTATCATCGGATTAAACAGATTAAGCGGATGATAAATTAAGAACGTTATACAAAGCATATAATTAGAAAGAGTGATTAAAAATTATTTTTTGCAAAGCAAAAACAAACAATCCGTTAAATCCGTTAAATCCGATGACAAAATAAGGCCCGGCACAACACAACATCCAAATAACACAAAAAAATATTATCATCGGATTAAACAGATTAAGCGGATGATAAATTAAGAACGTTATACAAAGCATATAATTAGAAAGAGTGATTAAAAATTATTTTTTGCAAAGCAAAAACAAACAATCCGTTAAATCCGTTAAATCCGATGACAAAATAAGGCCCGGCACAACACAACATCCAAATAACACAAAAAAATATTATCATCGGATTAAACAGATTAAGCGGATGATAAATTAAGAACGTTATACAAAGCATATAATTAGAAAGAGTGATTAAAAATTATTTTTTGCAAAGCAAAAACAAACAATCCGTTAAATCCGCTCAATCCGCCTGCCCCGTAGTGAGGATACGAACGTACGGGGATGACAAAATAAAGCCCGGCACAACACATCATCAAAACACGCAAAAAAACATCTATCATCAAATTACACAAACTAAGCATCTAAGTTTGAGCCCAGCGAAAACAACAATCCGCTAAATCCGCTCAATCCGCCTGCCCCGTAGTGAGGATACGAACGTACGGGGATGACAAAATAAAGCCCGGCACAACACATCATCAAAACACGCAAAAAAATATCTAGCATCAAATTACACAAACTAAGCATCTAAGTTTGAGCGCAGCGAAAACAATAATCCGCTAAATCCGATGACAAAATAAGGCCCGGCACAACACAACATCAAAGCACACAAAAAAAATATCATCATTAGATTATACACATTAAGCATCAAAGTTTGAGCCCAGCGAAAATAACAATCCGCTAAATCCGCCTGCCCTGCCTGCCATGTGAAATTCTTTTCATTTCACTATGGTAGTGAGGTTTATCCTACTTGTCCTGTAGAGAGGCACGACCGTACAGGATGAAATTTCGAAGAAATATTTAACAGGAAACGAACGTACGGGGTGGACAAAATAATCGTGGACAACTGAAGCCCTCTTTTACCTTACGTGGACAAAGATGAACTTCAAATACTCAAAGCACGCCATCGAACAAATTGACCACAGGAATCTGGATATAAAGCTGATCGACGAAATACTAGAGAATCCTGATAGGATCATTGTTGATGCCACAGGACTTTCTATTTATCAAAAACTTGATATCATAAATCAAAAACCTTACCTTTACAGAATATTTGTAAACACCAAAAAAAATCCACCATTGATTGTGACGGTTTACCGTACATCTAAATTAGAAAAGTATGAAGATTAAATATGATAAAGAAACAGATGTCCTCTACATACAGCTTTCCTCTTTAGCTGTTGCCGAAAGTGATCAGGAAAAACAAGGTATTATTATTGATTTTGCTAGCAATAATCAAATTGTGGGTATAGAAATACTCAATGCCTCTGCAAATGTTGACCAGGTAAACGGTGTCCTGTATGAAATGACTAACGGCTGATAGCTTATCAGGGGACAATAATTCGTGCAAATCCGCCTGCCACGCCTGTCCCGTAGAGAGGTACGACCGTACGGGGTGAAATCTTTTTATATTTCACCCCGTACGGTGGTAGTGAAGTTTACCCAGTAAGGGAGGTTTACCCTACTTGTCCTGTAGGGAGGTTTACCCTGTGAAATGCAGAGCATATTTAACAGGGCACGACCGTACAGGATGAAATGCGGATTTATCCTGCCTGTCCCGTAAGGAGGTTTACCCTGTGAAATGCGGATTTATCCTGCCTGTCCCGTAAGGAGGAACAACTGTATGGGATGAAATTACGAAGTAATATTTCATCAGGAGCATATTTAACAGGGGACGACCCCGGTTGGATAAAAAAATCCAACGGGGTAAACCGTATCGGGGATGACAAAAAATGCACGCCTGCCTGACATGCCTACGGCAGTTAAACCGGCTAGGCAGGACTAAACACACCATCAATCAGTTGAAGAATTATATCATATAACTACACTAATTAAACCAATTCATTAGTATCCGGACGAAATAGTGAAATATTCATTATCTTTGTGAAAGCACTTAAACGAATGGCAACGATACTAATAGTACCATAAGCAACGAATAAAGAACAAAATGCGACTTTCCAGTCACGAAATAACCACCATTAAACAAATCATAATGGAATTAGATCCTAATGCAAGGATTTATTTATTCGGATCCAGAGTTGATGATACTAAGCGGGGGGGTGATATTGATATATTAGTCTTAAGTAGTACACTGGTATTAAGGGATAAGTTGAAAATTAGATTCAAATTAAAAGATATATTGGGTAATAGAAAAATAGATATCATCATTACACCAAGACCGGTTACACATTTTACAAAGGTTGCATTAAAAGAAGGTGTACTGTTATGACATATAACGACAAAATAGATATTCTAAAGGAAAATGTACAGTCTCTTTCAGATTCTATAATCTGGCTTCAAAGATTGTTTACAATATGTAATGAATTTGTGGATTCTGATAAACTCACAGACAGCGAGTTTGATGCAATGGAAGCACTTACTGCCAGATTTGCCAGGACAACAGATATACTAACTAATAAAGTATTGCGTAGCATAACCTACATTGAACATGGAGAGTCATTAACATGGATTGATTCTTTGATCTATTTCGAGAAGCAAGAATTGATATCCACAATTGATGAACTTAGATTAATAAAGGAGTTACGAAACGATATTGTTCATGAGTACACATTCTCAGATTTGATAGAATTATTTACAGAAGTAACAAAGCAAACAGGTATACTTATATCTATTGCCAAAAATACTTTGCAATATGTAGAGAAAGTGATAGCTAAGCTTTAAGGAGATAGAATGATGACGGTTTGTTAGAGCGAAATAATACACAATACGAATTTTCAGATCCCTTTTTATGATGTTTGTATTGAAGAATATATGATTACGCCTGGTGGCGTTACGCTTGATGGCGTAATGTGTATTGGGTGAAACCGGAAAAAATGTTATCCTCGGATTACACAAATTGCACGAAAAATAAAATTCGTCAAATTCCTGCCTCGCCGATTAAACGGACGAAGGCAAGTCAGGCAAGCGTCCAATTCGATGACAAAACTATTGTAGGTCAAACATTATGAAACTATTATTCAAAGAAGAATCATATGAAATAATAGGAGCTGCCATGGAAGTCCATAGGGAGTTAGGATCAGGATTTCTTGAGTCTGTCTATCATGAAGCCTTAGCAATTGAACTAGACAATAAAGAAATTCCATTTGACTTTGAAGAAAAGCTAGAAGTTAATTATAAAGGACAAGCTCTTTCAAAATACTACATTGCTGACTTCGTATGTTATGGCAAAATAATAATTGAAATTAAGGCAATAAATGAATTAAGTGGTGTACACGAATCTCAGGTAATAAATTATCTAAAGGCAACAGGTTATAAACTCGGATTATTAATAAACTTCGGAGCTGAAAGCCTCGAATACAAACGCATCGTGAGGCACTAGTCATTAAATCAACTAATTATAATAAAATACAATTCGTAAAATTCGTAAAATTCGCCTGCCCCGTAGGGAGGAACGACCGTATCGGGGATGACAAAATAAATCATTGGATCATTACAAAAAAGATGTTTATCATCTAATTACGCTAATTAAACGAATTATATCTGACACAAACCAATTCGTCAAATTCGTTCAATTCGCCTGCCCCGTAGGGAGGAACGACCGTATCGGGGATGACAAAATAAATCATTGGATCATTACAAAAAAGATGTTTATCATCTAATTACGCTAATTA
>JACNJS010000057.1 GCA_014382445.1 Bacteroidota bacterium | reverse complement strand
GCTCTTTAGTTGCTGAATGATTGTCACTTGATTTATGAACGCTCATGTTTTCCTACCGCCCTCGTTTCATCTTTATTTTAGGTTGAGGTCTTGGAGGTTCAGGTTTTTGTTGTGGTTTAGTCGGTTTCTGAATTATAAACGGTTTAAAATCCTTACTTGGAGTATCTTTTATTCCGGTTTTTAACTTCAATTCTTCATTCCAATCTTTATCACGTTGCGATACATGCACATTAACTTTGGCATTAGGAGCAACTTTCTTTATTATTTCCTGGGTTTTTTTAATGTATTTTTCACCCATCTTATCATTGTCATAAACCATCACAATGTTGCGCCCTTCATGAGCCTTTATAACTTGCGTCAATGCTTTTTCAGTATGCTTCGACCATCCGCCACCTATTGAAACATAGGAGTAACCATCTTTCGTAAGATCCTTGTGAATCTGGTGATAACTAAGCGCATCAATAGGAGCCTCCGCAATTATAACACCCTTATCAGCCTTACTATGGTTAGAAATCCATATTGATTTATGCCCCTCTCCATCAAACCCTTTAAAATTCTGATTTCTTTTCTCTAATCCAATAACACCTTTATCAGAATATTGAGGGAACACAGCATTAGAGTAACTATCAACCTTGATCCTACCCTTGAATCTTTCAGCATTTATGATTTTTTTTGTTATTCCCCTGCTTTCAAGATACTTTGAATATTGAAGATTCTTCATTCCATCAAATTTAGTTTTGATATTATCAAGATTTTTTTCCTGTGCCTCTTTTACACCGGACCTTTGATTTGCTTCAGTATTTAATCCTGCTTTTTGTTCATAGACTCCAACATAAGGCTTTAATTCATTTATAATTTCTTTAAAATCCTCTTTATTTCCAGCATCACGACCAGTTCTATTAGCAACAAAGTTAATTATATCGCCTTTTTCCTCTGTCTTTGGAGATGCATAACCGAACTTTCCACCTTTCTGAACGAATACATAATAATTACCTTCGCCCTTTAGAATCACGCTTGAAGCAGTCGATCTATTAGCTCTGTCATGATCGGCTGTAAAACCATATTTGCTTTTTGCAAATTCAACTAGATCAATATCATGTGTTATTCTGTAAATTTCATCCTTCATAGAACGTGCTTTTTGAGCTTTGAAATTTTGCTTATTATCAGTTTGTACCGGTTGTACTGGCTTTACTGGTTGTTTAAATTTTTCCTTACCCTTCATTTCAATAGCCCCTGGTTGATTATTTATTTGTACATCCTCAATTTCTACAGGTATGTATTTATATTCATAATTCCTCAAAGTGTTCAGAGCCTCTTTAAAGTGTTCTGGCATTTCAGGCATATTCTTTGACATTTCCATTATTTCAAAAGATGGGTTTTCTGTTGTTGGCAGTTCAGATGGCATACGGTCAAAACCATGCTTAGAAGGTCTTGCTTCCTGGCTGTAGGAAGAAGAAACTTTATTATCTACTTTTTCAACCTGATTATCAGGAGTTAAAACTTTTTTATTCCTATAGCTTTCTTTCTGCTCAATCTGCTTATCAACATTTTTATCAACTTTTACACCTGGCTTTTCTGCTTGCTTATACTCTTGTAGCTTTTCATTTTTATACCTGATGTCCTGTGGTCTTGTTTCATTCATTTCTACATCTTCAGGAATATATTTATAATCAACATTCTTGGTAGCCTCCTGAAATTCTTTGAAATGATCTGGCATTTCTTGAAGATCTTTAGACATTCCCATTTCAAAGGATGGATTTTCTGTTGTAGGTGAATCAAATGGTTTGTATTCAATGCCTTTATTAACAGGTTTTACATCCTTACTTTTGCTGTAGGAAGAAGAATTATTTATATGACTTTCATTATTTTCAAACGGAATATCAACTTTTGCATCAATTCTTATATCTGTCTTATTTGTCTGAATTTCATGATCTTTTTGATAATTCTGAACATCAGGAGTTGAAACATTTTTATTCCTATAGCCTTTCTGATCTTCATTTAAAGGAACAACCGGACCTGTTTGACCAACAGCAACCTTAATATCTAAAACCTCTTTATGTCTTTCTTCTAAAGACTCTTGCGCCCTTTTTAAATCCTGTCCTCTTGATACTACTCCTGGGAGTTTTTCTATGTTGTCAGTATAAATAATGGTTTCATATTTAGCTCTTGTGATTGAAACATAAAACTGAGCATTATTTACAAGTTCTTTACTTTGCTCAGTATGCAAATCAACTATAGTTCTATCAAATGCCTTTCCCTGAGAACTATAGGAAGTAACAGCATAACCATAATCAATATGTTGATATCCTTTAAAAACTTTGATGGTCCTATCTTCTCCATCCAGTTTTACATGATATCCGTTCTGATCAATTTTTGTGATTGTTCCTATCTGCCTGTTTGCAACAGCTTTTCTTTTAAAGGGTTCATTAAACTGCACCCTTTCACCCAGGGAGAATTCAACCTGTTTCTTTTCATAAACATCAACACCCTTTAACCTTCGAGGATCATATGTTGCTAATTGTACAGGTTTCCCTTTTTCCTCAACAGATACAGTTATTGTATTTTTTTCAGCATCAACACCTCTTACAGTAGCATAAACACCCTTTCTTAGCGGTCCTGCCTGCATTCCTGAATTATATCTGACAACATCGCCCTCTTGATAATTTCTTGCAAATGTTCTGCCCTCTCCTGTCAGACCTCTATTAACCAGAATATCCTTTTCAAAACCACCTGTAAGTCCTCTTTCTTCGTGTATAACAGCATTTAAATGTGCTCTTTCTATATTCGGAGGAACAATTACTATAGTTGAATCTGGACTTTCAAGATATAGTTTCGCTATCACCCTATGACGCTCATCACGATCTTTGATTTCGTTTATTTTTCCATCTGCATTCAGTATCTTTACAGCTTCATCAGCTTTTCCGTTACTTGCTTCAAGTGCTGCACTTTTTAGAGCATAAACCTGACTTTTCAATTCCGGTGCAGCTTTATTTACATCCTGTCTTCGTATTTCATTCAATGTAACATTATTGATTAAATTCTTATCAATCAGATGATCATAAGGTGTACCTCCTGCAACTGATTGATGCTGAAGAGGATCACCAACAAAACAAACCCTTGCATTCATTTTCTTAGCTTTTTCCAAGACTGCTTCAAATTGTTTAGCCGATATCAACCCCGATTCATCAACAAACCAAAATTGTTTACCTCGTTCCATATTGGGATTCATAATCAAATGCTGAACCGTTTTTGATTCTAAACCTGCCTCTTCCAACAGTTTTGAAGCTCCTGTTATCGGAGCAAAACCTTTAACTTTATAACCAGCTTTTTCAATTTCTTCTTTAGTTTTTTCAATGAGATATGTTTTACCAGTACCAGCCTTACCATAAAGACTTGAAAACTGATCTTTGTTTTTTAAAATATGAACATATGCGTTTCTTTGATCCTTGCTTTCAATGTTCTTACCAAATTTTTTATTCGCAGTTTCTTCAAGGACAGTACGGCTTGCTTCAGTTACATAATTTAATTTACCTCTTCCCTCTTTTATAATTTGATCAATATTTTTTTCAGCCTTTAATACTTCTTTGGTTGTAAGTCCTCTATCTGAAACAACAAGAACATCACCGCCTTTAATTCTACGTTTTAACTCGTCCTGAACATCTTTAATATCAGTATTACCCTGTTGACGATTAAGAGCATCAGCCATGATATTACGCTGATCTATAACAGATTTTCGTTCTGTATTATGTTTAAGGCTGTAATTTAAAGCCATTGCAGAATAATTTACATTATCTGATATTTCAGGTGTTTTAGGTATTTCTGAATTCTTTCCTACAGCTTGAACATATTCAGGATCAGGTTCCGGTATTTTAGGTTGAATCTTGCTGAAATCCACACCAACAGCTTTTAAATCCTGAATCCAACTTTCTTGAAGTTCATCAAAAGGAACATGTTCTTTGTTTTTCCTGGTGTCCTTTTGTCCTCTTTCAAGGTCAATAGCAGTTACTTTATTACCTTTAGCCCTTTTTCTAGCACTTTCTAAAAGCTCCTGCCGTCTTGTACTCTGACTGTCAATCTGCTCTTGTGTAAAACCAGCAATCTCAAAATGAGCCCCTTTTCTGTATTCAAGATCTAGACCAATATCATTTTTAATTTCCGTTGCCATTTCAGACATATAGATTGAATCTGCATATTTTTGAGATGCATAAAGCTCTTTAGGTTCTATTGCCCGCCATTCGCCATCATGCCTTTTTGTCATATTTACAGCTACGCAATGGGTGTGAAGGTGGGGTTCAAGATTTCGATTTGCATCATGATCGAATTTAGCAACAACTAGATTTTTAGAATCGACCCTTACACCATTAATGCGGGTTTGAGTGTACTTTTCCATTTCTGATAGTGCAACTTTTACGGCTCTATTATGTGCTGCTTTTACCTGTTCTCTTATTTCAGGGTTTTCATGGCAAAGTGCTGTTAATGATACTGATTTGGGAGCCGCAAAGACAATATCATAACCGGCACGTCTTTTTATTTTAGCATCTTTATTTTTTGTAGCAGAGACAAGTTGATTATCACCTGAAGGATCATAACCACCTAACGTATTAACAAATTGCTCATACTCAACACCACCCTGCAATCCTAATTGAACCGCACCCTCGCCCGACCATTCACCGATGGTTTCACCATCTTGGCTATAATAGTCATTATTAGCAAATTCTTGCTTATAATATTCTGATGCTTGCCCCACACTAAGAGCTTTTGAGATTGTTACTGCCATCTAAAACCTCATATCTATAGGAAAGAAACAAAACATTTTTTCCTACAGCTTAAACCGTTCTTTGAATATAACTTTCACGTCCTAAAGGTTTATTATGTTTATACGGATGTACTTCAATTTTCCTAATTACATCAGTAACTAAAAAACCCTCTCCTGGTGTAAAAGGAAACTGTATAATCATATAGGTATTTTTTCCCATTTACACCAAATCTTTCATATCTCAATGTCCAGAAATAAAATAAGATTAGTGATGCAACCAGGGCAACAAAAGCAGCATCAATGATCCAATTTATATGTGCTTTAACACCTACCCAAAATCCTTTTTTATCCTGTGAATATTTTAAGCTCATTTTTCCCCCTGGGATATTTAAGAAAGAATTTCTATCAGGTTTTTGTTTGCAATTTCAATACTAGTTTTTACTATTTCATTTATTTTCAATTCAAATGAACCCTGATTTTCTTTAAGATATTCATGGGTAATATTATTGTCCAAAATGCCTTGTTTATAATCCATTACAGATATTTTTCTAAGCTCTGATATTTGCTCTAAAAGGTTATTTATTGTTTCCTGCATAACAATAATATTATGCTTCATTTCCTCTTCATAGTTTAGTCTATCAAGATCCTTATTTACATCTTCACGTACAACATCTCTTGCAACTTCTGATGGACTTTTACCCTCAATACTACCTTGTTGTAATAACTTGTTATAGGTTCGTTCATCCAGCTTGAAAGATATTTGTTTAGTCAGCATTTAAACCACTCCTATTATCCTTATTGTCGAACATTTTTTATATCCTACAGCTTGCTTTTTGTCAATATTCAATTAATAAATATAGATTACGATATATAGTAAGTAATTATAATGAAATGAATATATTAATCATGCAATATTATTGCGTGATGTGCCGGCTCTTCTCATATGCTGAAAGCATATTTTCGATCTTCAATGATTAATATATATGATATTGAGTAATATCACGCAATAAATGAATATCACTAATTTTTCCTATAGCTAATTGTAATTACTATGTATACTCATGTATACAAAATATATAGCTAGGTATACAAATAGCCTTTACTAGCTGAAATTATTATTAAATAAAGTATACAACAGATCCAGGTAATAAGCACTATATGTAATGAAAGGTAGGATACAGGTGTGATATATTCTACTGAAAAAAACTTGTCTTTTTCAGTAGACATTTACGATTTAAATTGATAATATCCCTGGTTATGATTTTAATGGATAAAAAGATTCTAAATAAACTTATTTCTGGAATTTTGATTTTTCTAATTATCGGGTTTTCAGATATTGCTTTTTCTTATGAGAAAGAGAGCCGTATTACATTTGAATTTAATATAGGAATTCCTAATTTCTATTCACCTTCAAATAACAATTTATTTGATTTTATTGGTTTCGAACTTTCTTATGATTATGGCATTTTTGATTATATATGGATAGGTCCATATTTTAGTGTTGTTACCGGAATTGGAAATGAAGGAGTTAAAGAAAATTATCCAGTTTCCATTAATGGAGTAGATGAAAAAGGAAGTCTTTTTTTTGATTCAGATCTTTCAGCTTTAGGGGTTCATTTAAAATATGTTCCTCCATTTTTAGAAACTGAAACTTTAACCACAAGAATTATCGGTGGAACTGGATTTTCTCTTTTGAGATTTAAAAATCAATCTCTTTTGAATAATAAAGGTGAAAAATACGACATTAATATACAAAACAGATCGACTATAAATTTATTCTATACATTTGGATTTGAAACTGAATTATCAGTTTATGAATTGTTTTGTATTGGCTCCGGCATCAAAATAGATATTTTAAATGATTATATATATTCTGTCAGATGGGTTTTACCTATAACATTATCATATGAATGGTCCTAATTGGAGGTTTTCAAAAATGGGAAAGGTTAAAAAAACTATTGTAGAACAATTGCAATATAAACATAATAAAGTAAAACTCTTAAAGGTTAGGGTTCCGGAGGAATGGATAGATTTAGTTAATACTGTGGCAACAAGGGAAAAGCAAGAACCCGATGAACTTTGGAGAGTCCTGATTGAACCAAGAATAAAACGACTGAAAACAGAAGAAAAAAAGAATTTGCAAAAAGAACAAAATTAAAGCTGTAGGAAAAAATGTTTGGTTTCTTTCCTATAGACGAGGAGTTTAAAAATGATGAATAAAATAAACAAACTGACGATTTTTCTAGTATTGTCTTTTGTAATAGCTTCCTGCTCCGGAGATAATCCAAGAAAAATTGTTGTGAACGCCGACAGAACAATAAAGGCAACGGTTCATCATCTTGGACCCGTCAAAAATGCGTCTGTTAAAATATCCAGCTATCTATCTGATAGTAACGAACTCAAAACATTTAGCCGTGATATAAATTGCGTTACTGATGAAAGTGGAAGCTGTTCCTTGCTGTTGAATAAAAGCATTGAGGAAACTAAGTTTGTCATTACCGCAACAGCCGGAAGTTTTAGCGGTTTTGAAAGTGACGTTGAAACAACAAATACATTAAATTTGAAATTAATACTTGATATTGAACTGAATGTAATTGAATCAAATGTTGTTATTACACCTCTTACAACCCTTGCGGCTTCAATAAGCGAATACTATTGGACAAATGATATTGACTCTCTTACATGGAAAGAACATGAACTTGTAAATGAGTTGTTTGATTTTGATATTACAACAGATGTTCCAGGCGATTTTAACCAGGCTCAAAATTATGGACCTGGTACAAATTATTCTATAGTACTTGCTTCAATTTGGTATGAGTTGTCAAATCAGTATGATATATCAAATCCCGATGAACTTTATACAAAAATGTATAATGACATTCTTTCAAATGGAGTGGCTGACGGTGATGCTGATGAAGCTCTCAGTGTAAGTACTTATAAAAGTCATTTAGTTGATTCTATAAAAAGATTTCTTACGGGCGATAGGAATAAAACAGGTCTTGAAGCTGACGATTATCAAGCATTCATTGAAAAACTCATGCTCGTTTCCAATGGTGTATTTCTGTGGGATCAGGAACCGCCTGACAATGACCCACCTACAATCGAATGTTCTGGATATGAAGAAGGTCAGGTTGTAAAGGGAACAATCGAAATTTCCTGCAAAGCTGAAGACGATAGTTATCTAAAAGAATATAAATTAGTCGAACCTTATGAAAGTGATTTTATTGGAAATCGCATGGAACCGACAAGAGGCGGCAATGTTAATATTGAAATTGATACTGTTGAGTTGCAGTTATCTGGTGAATTTAATGTGAAAATATTTGTAGAGGACGAAAAAGGAAATTCAACAACAAAAGAATTTAAATTGGTAGCAGACAATTCAGGACCAGTTAATAATTTTCTTCTTCCTACCGCCAATGAAACAATCTCAGGTGAATTTGAAATTAGTGTTACTGCTGATGATGATATTTCTGAAATATCAAGCATAAAAGTTACCGCAAACGGTGAAGAACTTACTAATCAAAATGATATGCCTGAAGAAACAAATAAATTCTGGACTAAAAAAAGCGCTGATGATTTCGACAATGGATTGCTCACATTAATAGCAGTTTCAGAGGATGCTGTAGGAAATAAAAGTGATGAAACCATAATTGAAGTAACAATAAATAGAAATGCTCCTGCATGTACTGTTGATACACCAGAAAGCGGAACAACAGTATCAGGTGATGTCACTATTAAAGTTACATGTGAAGACGAGCAAGGAATTGAGTCAATTACTGTTACTGCTTGCAGTCAAGCTATTGGCGATTTAAACGCTGATGATGAAGAATTTGAAGGTGTTTGGAATTCTCTTAACTGTCTTGATGGTGAAACCACAATTAATATTTCAGCTAAGGATGAAAACGACATTGAAGGAAATAAATCAATTTCCGTAGTTGTTGACAATGTTTTACCTGGCTCTATTTCCGGTGCTGTTTCCGTTGGTTCTGTTGTGAGCAATGCTGATGTGAAATTATATGATTATACTAACAATCAAAAAGGCGAACTTATAACAGAAACAACAACAGACGATGAAGGTAAATATGTTTTAGATGTTGATTATGATAATTTTTCAGCTCCAGTATTAATTGAAGTTTCTGGAACTAGCTCAAGTTTTATTGATCCTGTTGCTGATTCTCAAATAATGTTTTCAACTGGTGATGTTCTTAAAATAATTTTAAATTATAATTCTGGTGATGTTATTGAAGATGTATATGTCTCAGGATGGACAACAATAGCAACAAATCTATCAAAATGTGAAAGTGACGATATGAGCAAAGAATTAGCTTATAAGCTAATTTCCGAGCATTTTAAGCGTTACGTTGAGCCTAAAGGAATATCTCTAGGAGATGTTTTGCCTTTTGATTTGACAGATAGTGCTGCTCCTGGATTGACGGATTCTGTACTTAGCGGTTTCGCTGAAATAGTACTTTCACAAATAGCTTACAATCTTTCAGTTGATGTTAATATTACTCCTGCAACTGATTTAACTTTACTAGATATAATAATTCTTCTTTCAAGAGATTTGCAAAAAGATTGTATTTTTGATGGTAAAGAAAACAATACACAACTCGAAACAACCACCGGATACCAACTTGAAGCAAACACAACAAGGCATTTTGCAGCAAATAGAGGTTATGACTTCATTATTTCTGATAATAATCAAAGCGGATTAACAAAAGAGGATATGAATAAAATATTTGATGATATGACAAATGATACATCTGAGTTATATCCTGCGGTTGATGAAGCTCCAATAATTGATTTTGATCGTGATCCTCCCACTTTTGATAGTGTGGTTCCCTCTTCCGGCACTTTCTCAAATATTGTTGAATTTGATGTAAGAGCAAGTGACATTTCCGGTATCCTTCCAACAATTATTGTAAAAAGTCCTGATAATGTTACTTACACACTTCAAGAACCTGGTCATATAACAGGCACAATTGATGTTTCAGGTCTTGCAGAAGGTGAAAACGAATTGATTTTTGAAGCTGTTGATGAACAGAGCAACAAAGCAACTGAAACAGTCATTATTCAAATTAACCACAGCGGACCTGTTATTGAAATTTCTTCTCCTACAGCCCAAG
>JACNJS010000052.1 GCA_014382445.1 Bacteroidota bacterium | reverse complement strand
ATTTGATGAAAATTTTTGGAAAGACATTTAGGGTGGCGCATTGTCGAAGTCAGGAAAAAACCGCCTCAATTTATGTTTTGAGACGGCTTCTTTTTCATTTTTAATATGGAGTAAAATTATCCAAACGATAAAATCGAATCCCTTATAATACTAATGGCTGTCATTAACTCTTCTTCGCTTATTACCAACGGTGGTGCAAAACGAATGATATCATCATGTGTAGGTTTTGCAAGTACACCGTTTTCAGCCATCTTAATACAAACGTCCATTGCTGTTTTTCCGTTTTTAGGTTTAATAACGATGGCGTTTAGAAGTCCTTTACCACGCACAATTTCAATCATGTCCGAATCAATATTGTTCATTTCATCCCTGAATATTTTTCCCATTGCTTCAGCTTTCTCTGCAAGGGTTTCATCTATAACAACCTCAAGCGCAGCAGTTGCAATTTTTGCGGCTACCGGGTTCCCTCCAAAAGTTGAACCATGTTGCCCGGGTTTTATAGTTAGCATAATTTCATCATCGGCAAGAACGGCCGATACGGGATATACACCTCCTGAAAGTGCTTTTCCTAGAATCAGTATGTCGGGACGTACATCTTCGTGATAACATGCCAATAATTTACCGGTGCGAGCGATACCTGTTTGCACTTCATCGGCAATAAAAAGTACATTTTTTTCCTTGCACATTGCGTAAGCCTTACTTAGATACCCATCGTCAGGAACAACAACTCCTGCTTCACCCTGAATAGGTTCAACAAGGAAACCAGCTATGTTTGTATCTTCCAAAGCTTCTTTTAAAGCATCCAAATTATTATAAGGTATTATTATAAAACCAGGAGTATAAGGCCCAAATCCTTTTCTCGACTCCGGATCGGTTGACATTGATATAATCGAAATTGTACGCCCATGAAAATTGTTGGCACAAACAATTATTTTTGCCTGGTCGGTATCAATACCTTTAACATCGTAAGCCCATCGTCTGCAAAGTTTCAAAGCTGTTTCGTCGGCTTCTGCACCTGTGTTCATAGGTAATACCTTGTCGTAACCAAATAAGTTAGTGATATACTTTTCGTAAACCCCTAAGACATCGCTATAAAATGCTCGTGATGTTAGCGTTAGTGTTTGTGCTTGTTCTACCATAGCTCCAACTATCCTTGGATGACAATGACCTTGATTTACTGCCGAATAAGCGGATAGAAAGTCGAAGTATTCTTTACCTTCAACATCCCACACTTTAGCTCCCCTTCCTTTAGTAAGAACTACTCCTAACGGGTGGTAATTATGAGCTCCATATTTGTCCTCAAGCTCCATTGCTATTTTAGATGTTAGTTTTTCTGTCATTATTAAGTAAATTTTTAGTCCGCCTTAAGCGGAAAAGTTAGTTTATTAATCCTGAAACAATTTAGGCAAAATTAGTGTTTTAAAATTATATACTGAGAGAAAAAAGGCTATTCAATGAATTTATTTACCAAATATTAGATTTTTAGGGTAGCTATCTGAAAACATTTAAAGCAAGTGTCGTAATGGTAGTAATATCCATTCGAAAAATTTATTAATCAAAGGTCTTTTTTTCCAGTGATCATAGTTGAATTTTGTTGCATCCAATATGCTTCTCTTCATATGATTATTAACCTGAGTTACAATTTCTTTATTAGTTCCAAACAGCATAATCTCATACATATACCTAAATGAGCGATAATCGAAATTTGATGAACCAATTGCAAAGATTTTTTTGTCAACAAGCATCATTTTAGCATGAAGATTATTTAATTCGTAGAACAGAAAATTCACACCTGTTTTATACATCATACCAAAGTACTTATTTCGAAGTATGTCGATAAGTGTTACATCAGAATGTTTTGGTAACACAACATTTACATCTACACCTCGCATAGCTGCATCCATAAGTGCTCTTCTAAGGAAATAGCCTGGCAAGAAGTATGGAGTTTCGATAGTTATTCTGTATTTGGCTTCCTTTGTCAAACCAATAAACTTGTTATTGATTTGTTTGCGTGTTATGGAAGGAACATCCCTAACAATCTCAAAGCTGCCGTGTTTTACTAACTTTGTTTTATAAGGTGTTTGAAAACTGTATTTATTAAAATTGTTAAAGTCCTGTTTAAATAATTTTACAAATGTAACAGTAATATCGCTTTTCATTCTGAGCACCGACTCGCGCCAATTCATGTTATACCCGGTGAGGTTTGATGATCCGATATATGTTATTTCATCATCAATAAGGAGCAGTTTCCTGTGATTTCTGCGATGGCTCCGTGTAAAAATATCTGTATTAAATTTTATCATTTCAAAAAACCGAACCTCTCCTTTGTATGCAATAAGTTTTTTAAAATAATCGTGATCGATGGGACCTGCACCCCAATAATCAATTAACACTTTTATCTCAACGCCTTCTTTTGCTTTTTTTGTTAGAACTCTTCTAAAGCGTTCTCCAATCTCATCTTTGCCTACTCTGAATGTTTCTATAAAAACATATTTTTTGGCCTTTTCAATGTCTTCAATCATCTCATTGTAATATTGCAACGGCTCGTCAAAAAGATGATATGGTTCATTAATCTTCATTATTTTTTCCGAATTCTTAAAAATAATAAGTAACCAAATAAAAGAATTATAGTTACAGCGCCAAGGCCGGCAAGCAATAATTTATACTTTGTAATTTCTTTTTCTTTTTCTTCGTTTTCTTTTTGTAGCTTTATGCTTTCGCGGATGCTTTCTTCAACTTTGTATTTTATTTCCATCTCAGTCATTTCCAAGTCATGGAGTTTGTTTATGAGAGAATCCTTTCCAATTGAAAAAAGCATGAAATATTTCTCAAATTTTTGATAATCACCTAATTTTGCATAACAATGAATTAATGCTTCGTAGTTGCTGTTAATAAAATCAACCTGTCCGTTTTGTTTAGCCATATCAAGGCTTTCCTGAAAATAAACAATGGCAGTTTTGATTTTTTCCGAATTTTTATAAAGCTCACCTATGTTGTAATTTACCATCACCACTCCTGTTGCCCCCCCTAATCCTTTGTACATTTTTAAACTTATGTTAAAATATGCGAGGGCCTTTTCAATATCCTCCATATTTGCGTATAGTGTACCAAGATTGTTGTTTAAAAGTGCAATTCCAACCTTATCTTCCAAACTTTTTTTTATTTGAAGTGATTCGGTGTATAATTTAAGTGCCGTTTTATAATCTTTAAATTCAAAATTATATACTTCACCCATATTGTTTAATACCTGAGAAAGTGCCCTTTTGTTATTTGTTTCTAAATAAAGGTCATTGGCTTTTTGGTAATAATCAAGTGCCTTTTCGAACTTATTCCACCTTCCGTATATTATTCCTATACTGTTATAAGCGTAAGCAACCCCTTCTGGGTCATTTATTTCTGTAAAGATCAGTAATGAACGATAATAATTATCAAGAGCTTCCTGAAAACTGTTTCTGTAGTAACTAATGTTACCAATCTGGATTAAAGAAATTGCCATACCATCTTTATTATTAAGCATTTCTTCTATTTTGTACGATTGGTTATAATAATCGGTAGCTTTGTCTAAATCAGCCCATTCTTCATAAACGAGACCAATATTATTTAAACAATTGGCCTGGCCCATTTTGTCGCCAATTTCTTTGTAAAGTTCAAGGCTTTGCATATAATAACCCAGGGCAATATCCATATCACCCGAATAATAACTGCTGATACCCAGTGATTTAAGCGTAAGAGCCTTTAAATTTTTGTTGTTTAATTTATCAGATAATTCAAGTGCCTGAGTTCCATATTTAATGCAATCATTGAAAACAATATTCCTGTAAGCCTCCGAGAGTGTTATTAACGTTGTTACCTTTTCTTCGTCGATTGTTACAAGCAGCTGAGCCTGCAAACTGTCGATTTCGTGCAACGGCGATGCATGTAAATCAACATGCATAAGTAGAGAAATCACTATGGTAATCAACATTATCCGCATGTATGCAAATGTAATAAAAGAAACTTAATCAATATAAAAATTGATTGAACTGACTATCCTTTTATATTTGTATAAAATTCAAAAGAACAAAATGATAAAATCAATGACTGGCTATGGAAAACATGTAGCCGATTCAGAAAACCGGAAAGTAACAGTTGAAATTCGTGCCCTTAACAGTAAACAACTTGACCTTAATTTAAGGTTACCTCAATTAATGAAGGAAAGAGAGATTGAAATCAGAAAGCAGATAGGGGTAGTATTACAAAGAGGTAAAATTGATGTATCAATTGAAATTGAACAAAATTCACTTGAATTGAAATCAGTAATAAACATCGATTTGGCAAAGCACTATTACGCTGAACTAAAAATGTTAAGTGAGGCTATTAATCAGGAAAATTTTAACGATTACCTATCAATCATTTTAAAAATGCCTGAAGTACTTGTTGAGAAAGAATCGAATGTGAACGATGAAGAGCTGGATTCAGTAACGGAATGTTTGAACTATGCCCTAATTGCAATTGACCAATTTAGAACAAATGAAGGTACTGTTCTTGCGGAAGATATTGGCATAAGAATTAGTAACATCCTTAATCATTTAACAGAAGTTGATAAATACGAAAATCAAAGAATTATTAATATTAAAAACAGAATTGCAGGTAATATCAGTAAATTTTGGCAAGATCCTTCTACGGATAATAACAGATTTGAACAGGAAATAATTTATTATATTGAGAAACTGGACATTACAGAAGAAAAGGTAAGGCTTAAAAATAATTGCGATTATTTTCTTGAAAATTTAAATAATGATGAATCTTCGGGTAAAAAACTTGGATTTATAGCTCAGGAAATAGGACGGGAAATTAACACATTGGGGTCAAAAGCAAACGATTCTGACCTGCAAAGGATAGTTGTGCTTATGAAAGATGAACTTGAAAAAATAAAAGAACAATTGTTTAACATTTTGTGATGATGGCAGTTAATGAAAAAAAGGGCAAGCTTCTCATATTTTCAGCTCCGTCGGGCTCCGGAAAAACCACTTTGGTTAAGTATTTAATGGAACATCTTGGTAACCTGTCGTTTTCCGTATCTGCAACGAGCCGTAAAAAAAGAAGTAATGAAATTAATGGTAAGGATTATTATTTTTTAACGGTTGATGAATTCAGGCGGAAAATAAAGAGCAATGAATTTGTAGAGTGGGAAGAAGTTTACAAAGATAGTTTATACGGCACTTTAAAATCAGAAGTTGAACGCATCAGGAACACAGGAAAAAATGTTGTTTTTGATATAGATGTTGTTGGCGGATTAAACATTAAAAAACTCTATGGGGATGACGCTCTGGCAATATTTGTTATGCCGCCGTCGGTGGAGGTGCTGAAAACAAGACTCGAAAGCAGAGGAACAGACAACGAGAAAGAAATAGCTACACGTCTTGCAAAAGCTGAGTATGAATTAA
Source organism: Bacteroidota bacterium (assembly GCA_014382445.1). Lineage (GTDB taxonomy): Bacteria > Bacteroidota > Bacteroidia > Bacteroidales > F082. The sequence continues at coordinate 37,465 of JACNJS010000052.1, read as the reverse complement.
GTTTTTCGGATAAATTTGACACCATAATTATTAACGATGACTTCAAAAAAGCTAAGGAAGATACTGTGGCAATTATAGAAAAGTTTATTAAGTGATAATAATATGAGGATGAAATGGATATGGATCAGGCAGCCTGTTTTACGGTAAACCCTTTTACTGCTTACGGAATGTTTGAAATTGCCTTACTTCGCGAAAGCAGGGCAATTATTCAGAACGCTTCTGGCGGACAGGTTGCATGTTTAATAAGAATGATGGCGGCTGAACATAATATTAAGGTAATTGATATTGTTAGAAAACAGGAAAGTGTTGACAAGCTTTTAAATTCTGGTGCTAGTTACGTGCTTGTTGAATCAGATCAAAATTTCAAGGATCAACTAATTAGTCATTCAAAAGAGTTGGAGGCCACAATTGCTTTTGATGCTGTAGGTGGCAATTTGTCGGGAATGATGTTTAATGCTATGCCGCCCGATTCTGAGTTGGTTGTATATGGAGGTTTATCGGGCAAACCGATTATTGATATAGATGTGATGGAAGTGATCTTCAATAATAAAATTATTTCGGGTTTTAACTTTATGGATTGGAAAGCAGACATTGATGATGACGAATTTGAAAGGATTTCAGAGGAATTACAGGACAAATTTATTTCGGGAGCATATAAAACAACTATAAGAAGCAAGTCGTCAATTGATGATATTGTTTCTGTATTAAGAAATTATATTTCGGATATGAGCTCAGGTAAGTTATTGATAGTACCTTAGCTTCTTTATTTTATAGTGGAAAAATCAAAAGACATAAAAAAAACCGGTTTACTTTTTGGTTCGTTTAACCCTATTCACAACGGTCATCTCATTCTGGCTAATTTTATGGCTGAGTTCACCGAACTTGATGAAGTATGGTTCGTTGTTTCTCCACTGAATCCCCTTAAAAACAAAAAGAAACTACTTGCCGATTATCATCGACTTGCTTTAGTAAGGCTGGCTGTTGAAAAATCTAATAAACTTAAGGCAGCTAATATTGAGTTTAGTATGCCCCAACCTTCGTATACTATCGATACTCTGACTTATTTAACCGATTATCATCCTGAAAGGGAGTTTGTTGTTATTTGCGGGACTGATATATTTCCTTCATTTCATAAATGGAAAAACTATAACGAAATATTGAACCAGTACCGTATGTATGTTTATCCAAGACCTGGTTACCAACTTGGGAAATATGAAAGCCACCCATCTATTGCACTTCATCATGCACCTCTCCTGGAGATATCATCGAGTTTTATTCGCAAGGGAATTAAACTAAGAAAAAACATGAGTTATTGGATGCCCGAGGAGGTTTATGATTATATCCTTGAAATGCACTTTTATGATAAATAAGGGGAATAAGGATATATATTTTTGTGACTAATAAGTGTCGCGACCGAAAAATCAAGAAATAAATGAGATAGTTTATAAACCTACCCCTGCACCCCTTCAAGAAGGGGATTATTGGTATTTATTTCTTGATTTTACTTCATGAACATTGTCTTTTAATAGAATGCGTGGAAGTTACGTATTTGCTCTGGTTTTCACTAATAAGGACATCTGTAATTGGCACAAGAATTTTATAAACTTATTTCTCAAATTAATGTATCACCGGGTTAATCAAGCAGTTCTTCGATATGAAAAGGAGGTTTTTTGTTTTGCACTAATTGTATCCGGCTTAAATATCCGCCAATTACACCAAGACTAAAAACAATGATACTGGTAGAAAACAAGATAGCTACAATTACCGAAGTATAGCCTAATGGAACATTGTAAAATATTTTTTGAATAACGAATTGCAGAGCCAGCAGAAAACTCAAAACAGAAATTATCATTCCTCCGTAAACCATAAGTTTTAACGGAATGTTTGTATAATAATATGTGAGATCGGAAGCAAGGTTAAAAAGTTTTAATGGGCTGTAACCGGATTTATTGTACTGCCTTTTTTTGTGCTCAACATCGACAAAAGATATATTGTTTGTGTACCACTGCAATACTTCATCAATAAAAATAAAACTAATATTATGATCAAGGATTCTTCTAACAATTTTATGGTTAATTAATCTGAATGACGAACCTTTGCCCATTCCCTTCATGAAATATTTTGATGACTTTTTAGCGCCATTACTCAACACGTTACGGGCAAAATTATGTTGTTTTTTTGTGTAAATACCATACGTGATATCGCTGTTGTTTTTTTGACATGTTTCAACAAGCTTTTTTATTTCTTCGGGAGGGTTTTGTAAATCATCATCTATAGTAATAATCATTTCACCTTTGGCAAAAGTAAAACCGCACATTGTGGCATTATGCTGTCCGAAATTTTTGTTAAGTTTTATTGCCGTAATCAAATTGGGAAACTCCTGTTTAAGCTTTTTAAGAACATTCCAGCTATTATCTTCGCTACCATCTTCTACAAAGATAACTTCAAAGCTGCTTCCCAAATCATTGAATTCAGCTACTAATCTGGAGTACAATTCCTTAATTGTTTCTTCACTGTTGTGTACAGGTACGACTACCGAAAAATCAACCATAATAATATTACTTTAATATAACTCTAACCCGAGGCAAGCTAAATTACTTTTTTACTGCAATACGCCACCCATAACCAGATTCGTTCCTGAAATCCATTTGGATTCATCCGACAAGAAGAATACAATTGCATTAGCAACTTCTTCGGGTTCACCAATTCCCATAGGGTATTTTTTAAGATAACGGCCAAGCGATTCATCAATAATTTCCATTTGCCCATCACTTACTGGTTTTTTAATTAATGGAGTATTCACTAATCCGGGTGATATACAATTCGACCTGATACCCTTTTTAACTAACTCCAAAGCAAGGGTTTTGGAATACGACTCGATGGCTGACTTTGCACTATTATACAATGCCCCACCGAAATAAGGCATTTGTGTTGCAACAGTCGACATAAAAACGATCGACGAATTATTCATCAGCTTTTTTAGAAGAAGTATTCTGGCCGTAAGTAATACAGGAACTTCAAAATTAATCCCCATCAACTTTTCAATATTTTCCTTTCTGATGAACTTAACAGGAGTAGGTCCTACAATTCCTGCGCAATGAACTAATCCGTTAATCGAAGGCAAATCAGCAACTAAAGTGTTTATCTCTTCTTCATTATTAAGATTTGCGACAAACATCTTGTGATTCCCTTCTTTAAGGTTTTTAAATGTTTTAGAAAGTCGGGGTTCATCACGGCCGGTAATAATAAGGGTACCTCCTTGTTGTGATATTTTTAATGCGGCATGCCTGCCAATACCTGAGGATGCACCGGTTACCAGAATGGTTTTTTTAGTTAGTTCACACATACCCATAGCATTAGTCTTTATAAGTTAGTATGGAAGGACACACAATTTTATCAATCTGCAAAATAACACTTCCCCACGATAGTCCGACACCAAACCCCGAGAGGAGAAATGTTAACTTACTGTTTTTAACTTCTTTCGAAAGCTCAGTTACTATAGTCAGAGGTATTGATGCCGAGCTTGTATTTCCAAATTCCTTTAATGAATACGGCACCTTTGCCGGATCAAGCTTAAGCTGCTTTCTGATTGTTTCGTTCATTAGCTTATTGGCCTGGTGGAAAACGAAATAATCAATATCATCAATAGTTAACTCAAATTCCTGTAATAATTTGGTAATATTAGGCTTAACCTCCCTGAGTGAGAAATTAAATACTTTAATACCATCTAAAGCAATATTGAAATTGTTCCGGAAAATACCTTCGCTAATATTCTTATATTCAAATGAGGAATCTTTATCTGCAAAATTACGGATACCTCCATCGGGAATAATAATTGCATCATATCCACTTCCGTCGGTTTGCAGGTGAAACATCATCGGTTCAGCATTATTGCTCAATTCAATTGCCGTAGCTGTACCTGCATCACCAAAAAGTGGAAAAGCACTTTTGTCCTTAAATGATGTGTTTAAAGTACTAATATCTCCTGTTAACAGAAAGCCTTTGTTGATTCTACCAGTAGCCATCATGCTTCCAATTACCGACAGCCCATAAATATAACCCGAGCACCCGAGGCTAATATCGAAAGCAACGCATGATTTTGACAGTGATAATTTTTCCTGAAGTAAGCCAGAAGTTGCAGGAATTATATAATCGCGCGATTGCGAAACAAAAATCAGCAAGTCGATTTCCGAGCGATTCCATCCAAGTTTATTAATCAGACTATCGGCTGCAACGAAACACAAATCAGAAGTAGTTGTCCCTTTTTTGGCATGTCTTTTTGTTTCAACACCAATGGTTTTTATAAGTGTTTCCCGCTCTTTTTCGCTTATCCAATCGTAATTATTGTTATTATATTCATCTTCAGGTACACAGGCAGATATGCCGGCAATATTAATATTAGGTACCTGAAAAATGGCCATTTATCCCTTTATTTGAACCTTTGAATAAACCAAATTATATAAATCCTGAACAGTTACTGATTTTATCAACTCATCGGCAGTAATTTCAACATCATATTCAACATTTACGTGAGCTAAAAAAATTAATGCATTTATTGAATCCCAAGTAAATTTATCTCTAAGCACATCCTCCGATGATAAACTATTTTTTTGCAGGTCTTCAAACTCTTCTTCAATCTTTCGTGTAAAATCTGTTATGTTCATAGTAAAATATTTTTCGCAAAAATAATCTTTAATTAGTAACTTTTGATTTAAGCAAGTTAGGTTTAACTTAGCATACTGTATATTATTATTTTGACCGGTTGTAACTAATCAGTGTAAGGACAATCTTAGTAACAATAGAGCTACTATAAACAATTTTTCCTTTGGATTACCTTTGTGAAATCCTTTGTGCTCCTTTGTGGTTATTTTTTTTACCACTAAGGAACACTAAGTACCACACAAAGGGTCACTAAGGTGAAAATATAATGTGTTATTGTAAAATAAAATTGAAAGAACTATTGCTTTTTTTGACACTGATTAGTTACTACCGGTTTTTAATAAAAATCGACAACCACAAAAAAATAATCATACAAATTTATCATATTTCATTCTAGCTGTTCATCCTGATTCTTAATAAAAAATCTCACTGAGATTCTTCTCTTTTCCCATTATTATCCGACCATCAACAACTACACTCGAATTTTCTTCAATAAGCATTTCAACCTTTGAATTCAATAAGGGAGTATTTTGCAGTGTCATAATTGAAGGGCCGAACTCGGGCTTTTTTATAAGTAGCACAATACCATAGTTACAATTCTCAACTTTTGAATCAATAACATCAACAACAGACAGATCTTTGGAAGCCAGACCAATATTAGACTTCTGTATAGAAGTATTAATAACGGTAACCTTTGAATCTTCACCACCGCTAATGCCCTTATCCTTTGCGCCAATAACTTTCGAGTCCTTTATTGTGATTTGACTTCCCGAAAAGTCCATTGCATCGTTATTAATGTTAGTGAAAGATGTAGATAATACTTCACCTGTGCAAAAATCGCCATCAAAGGCATCTCCATAAATGTAATCAAATGACGAATTACTCAGTGTGAAATCTGATCGGATTATATTTAGCGCGTCTTCACACTGATTACGATAAAACTTGGTGTTTGTTATAGTTACATCTGATTCGTAAAAAGTAAGAGCACCTGTTAATGTCCAGTTCTTGTAGTCAAGAGTACTTAAATTCTCAAATATTACATTATCAACTTTCGATTCCCCTTCGGCCTGTAATACTGTAAACCCATTTCCTGTAAAATCGGAAGACGTAATAACGACGGGTGATTCAGTCGTACCCTTCATAAACACTGGTGAGTAGGAGATTATCATTGCACTATCAATAAGGTCGATAATTGTACCCTTAGTAAAATGCACTTTGTAACCATCCGGAATTATAGCAGGATTATTAATAACGGTTTTCCCTGATTTAATATAAATATTATTTCCTGAAATCCTTTCGAAAAGTTCGTTGTTCATATCAACCATATCCCATAATTCCTGCTGTGACGTAATACCTGCCGGATATGGCCATGGTAAAACCGGAACCGAATAAATATCCGTTTTCCCATCAATCATATAAATCAGGTAGTTAGCCGATGTATCTACAACTACATCCAGCTTTTGTACATTCATACCGCTAATGTAAGCAGGCAACGTTGGTTCATCAATAAAAAAATCTGTAATTAACTTATTGCGAATACCGGTTCCAAGAAATATTAAATCGCGCGGGAAATAATTATAAATGCTCAATCGAAAGGTATCGCCACATGTTTCCTCTGCATAAACATTAACAAAAAATTCAGGAGTATTCTCATACACGCTTGTATCGCTGTATACCTCCTGTTTTAAATTAAAAACAAATTCGTTATTAATTAAACTGTCGTATATAATTTTTTTCAATTCAGGCAAATAATCACGAATTACCCTGGCACTAACAACTAATAAACTATCATTGTAATGATAATCGGGAAACTCTAACCTCAGCAGCGAATCATTATATAAGCCTTCTGATTTTATTGAGCTCATAAAGTTGGTTATGAAATCAGCGTGGCTATATTTTTCAAGATAATGCAAATAGCTGTTAAGAAAAACCGTATCGGTAAATAAACTGAAAATAAGACGATCCTGAAGTATTACAGGATCCTTTTGAGTTAAAGTCCTGTAAACCATATTATCGTTAATCGAAAGATCGGGATCATCATGATCGGTATAACCATCGAAGGCGATGGGCTCAAGTTTACATATAACCGGATTATAATACATTCGCTGATTATGCCAAACCATACCATGCCTGGCATGTGTAAGTTCAAGCATTGCATAATAAACTGCAAGTTTTTCAATATCGAATATTTCAGCAGGTGTTTTTTGCTGATTTTTATATTGAGACATCAGCTTTTGAGCGTTTAAAAACTGATTAAACAAAACCGTATCGCGAACAGTCCTTGATTGCCCAAATGGGATGATAGTTGATGCCTGATAAAATGGAAATTCCGGCCAATTTTTTTTGTTGATACTCATTCTTTGAATCTGCCAAAAAGGCTCTTCCGAAAATTTAATTATCGGGCCTTCACGACGATTATTCCATTCGGGAAGTTGCTTTACGAAATGCTCTTCCCACACATAAATACCTCTCGGCTGATTATTAAACATAAGTGGAACAAACCCATAACGTGTTGTAAGTATGTCATTTTCATGATATAATTTGTGAGTTAGCCATTCTAAAAGGAAGCTTCTTGAAGAAGGTGTTTGCAACGAAAAAGTCCTCATGCGTTTAAAAGTGTTGCCCTTACGCATTTTAACCCTGTACGACCATTTATCACCCCAAAGGTGATCCAACCAGTCGCCTTTAAGTCTTAATTTGGCTTTCATTGCGTAATCACTTTCAACCACGATGCCTTTAACCCAGTCGTTATCAGAAGTTTGGAGTATGCCGTTTTTAAAGGCCTCCTTTCTTTTATCCTGTATTCTGAGATATTCAGAAGTATCAAGCACAATATTCAATCCGAGATCATAATTGTAAGAAGGATATTGTTTATGAGCTTTGCGTTCAATAATTAAATCGTCGAAGTAAACAGTATCTGTGCCATTGTTCCAAACATAAATTTTCACAAAACCATTCCCAAAATGAGGCGGTGTATATGCTTCCAGTTCAAGCTTTTCCCAGCCGTTATCAGATATTTCTGCTGGTTTGGAAGTGGCCAGATACATTATATCAGTATTATCGCCTGTAAAAACAAGTGTGCCTTTTCCATCTTTCGACTTACGCCAAACACTAACTTTAAAATATGCATCAGGACCAATGCGTATTATTTTATACTCCAATGCAAAGGCTTTCGTTTTTGGGATTGTGAGGGCGGAATGTACTCCCGAGTGAGCATCAAGTTTAGTTCTTAACCATCCTCCATCCAAAAATACGGAAGAGTCGTTGGCAGCTATAAACTTATCTCCCTTTTTTGTAATCAGTTCAGCATCACAAATAATTTTTTTGTTAACAGGGAAATTAGTTTTTCTCACACATGCGGCCAACATCATTAGAAACAACGCTCCGTACAGCAAATATTTTTTATGAAATATCACTTATAAAACTAGTAATTATTGTTAATTTAGCATCTTTGGCAAAGATATGATTTTGTATTTAACTGGCACTTTAACTCAAACAACTATATATGAAGATTACCCTTACATTAACACTCTCTTTAATCCTAAATTCGGTAATTTCCCAAACAAATCCTGGTTTAGCTTTTGGGGGTAATGGTAATGATAAGGGTATTACATTGTGCCTTACCAATGATGGAGGTTATATATTAGCAGGTACAACCCGTAGTTTTGGAGCAGGGAGTGAGGATTTTTATTTGATAAAATTAAATGCACTTTGGCAACCGGTATGGTCGGACATATTTGGAGGATTACATCAGGATTTTGTGCGATCAATAATATCAACAGACGATGGTTTCATTGTACTAGGCGATGTTTGGGATGGTGGTAATCAACGGTTAGGTATGTATATGAGTTTAATTGATACTGAGGGGAATGAAGTATGGGACAAGCAATTTGGAACTCATATGGATGATAGAGGCTTTAGTGCTATTGAAACTTATGATGGAGATTTTGTACTTCTTGGATATAGCAGAGGATTTGAACAAAGTGGTGATATTTATATTGTAAAAACAGATTATCAAGGAAACTTGATATGGCAAAACAGCTATGGATATGATCGTGATGATTATGCAATGGGTATTGTTGAGAATGAGGATGGTAGCTTAATGATTATTGGAACAAAAAATGGATTCTTTGACGATGTTCATGCAAATTATGAAAGACATGATGCTGACATCTTACTGTTAAAGATTGATACTGACGGTAATGAAATTTGGAAAAAAACTTATGGTGAAGATGGCCACGACTTTGGATATTCGATTGAGCATGCAGATGATGGGTATTATTTGTTCGGTTCAACCCAAAGTTGGGGCGAAGGAAGTTTCGATATGATACTCACAAAAGTTGATAATATGGGTGAAAAAGAGTGGCATGCTACTTATGGAGGCGAACATTATGAGTACGGAATTTCCATTGACAAAAATCTTGATGATGAACTATTTTTACTTGGAAGCACAAAAAGCTTCGGACAAGAAAATTCAGTTGATATTTATCTTATAAAAACTGACAACCTTGGACATGAAATATGGAGCTTGACAATCGGTGGAGAAGGCGCTGATTTTGGTCAACACGTAATTGCTACTAACGACAGCGGATGTGCAATTATAGGCACTACCCTTAGCTATGGGGCCGGACAAATGGATATGTTGTTTGTTAAGATTAATAAATATGGAGAAATTGAACAAATTTCAAATACCAACAACACTAATATCAACGAATTAGTAATTGCCCCAAATCCAATGCATGATAACGGCAGGTTAATAATGGAAAACAATAATGCGGATGATTACACACTTGAAATATGCACCTTAGCAGGAATTGTTGTAAAAAAATGTAATTTAAGTGTATTAAACACACGGTTCAGAGCATCGTCATTGTTAGCGGGCATGTATGTATATAAACTAACTAATAACAACAATAGAGCTGTATTATCGGGTAAGCTTGTTATTTATTAAATCTTAATACGCAATTTTTATAGTTACTATTACCTCGCATTATATAGCGAATCCAGATTATGAAAATCATACTCAAGCTGTTGGGTTGCTGTAATGTGGTGAAATATTAAAACAACATCATTGGAGTCATTATTATTTAATCCACAACCTAAAAAGTGAACGCCATCATCAGAGTCCATTTGAAATTTTTTTGTGCCAGCTCCCATATCCCCCATTATGCAAATCACCTCAATACCTCTTTGTTTTACTTCAACAAGTTTTGGGTAAACTACATCAACAAAGTTTGTGTTTACAGAATCACAATTGGCATTCCAAAACCTTAAATCACTATGAGCATATGATGAAGGAGGAGGTAATTCCGGCACATCTCTCCACAAACCATGATGCATCAATAAAATCAAATATTTTGATTGTTGAATAGTATCGCAAACATACGAGATCATTTCAAATTGGTCGTTCATCATCTCGCAATTGGTTGGAACCAGATTTGTGTTAAGCACGATACGAGTAATACCATAATTATTATAAGCATAATATGTATCTCTTCCTGTAAACTCATTGTACCATTCCCAATTTCCATTTCTGGCATCATGATTACCAAGTGCCCAGTGGGTTTCATAATTTCCAAGATCAACCAAACTATCAATATATTGTATAGTAGAATAGTTTAGCATGGCTTCTGAACACACATCACCACCCAGCCAAACACCTTCATAAACTGACAGATCTAATTGTTCTAACCTATAATCCACCCTGGTGCCACCCGAACCTATTTGATAACAGTGGCCAACAAAAAGAAAATCTACCTGATTCTGTGGATAAGCAACAGAAGTAATTAAAACAAAAAATAGTGCAAGATTAAGCCTGAGAAGCTTACTAATAATAGATTTTTTCATTGAAAAAATACTTAATACAGTTTCAATGGCAAAGTTAGTAATATTGGATTATAAGATGAACTGAATTTAAGCTATAAACAATTATTCTACTATTTTTGTTGCAATTAATTTATTAACTTGAAGAAACTAAGCTATAGATATACTGACGTTTCATTGCTGGCATTATTAATTATTTTGTTTGCTGTAGTATATATCAATTTGCATTATTCAAATTGGAAGAACCCCAAAAATATTATAGTAAACGAAATATTATCTTACTATGGTTATTTACCGGCAACGTTTATTTATAACGACATTACTCTTGAATTTATAAAACAAGATCGTGATAAATTTAAGGGCAAATTCTGGTTTACGAAAAGCCCTACAGGCAACTTAATCCTTATGACGAGTTGCGGAATGGCAGTGCTTTATTTCCCTTTTTTTATAGTTGCACATTCAGTAGCTGAACTCATGGGTTATGTGGCGGATGGCTATACATTGCCGTACAGGCTTGCCCTGGTAATAAGCAGTATTTTTTACCTGATGATTGGAGCTGTCTTTCTGCAAAAATTCTTGCTTAAATATTTTTCAAAACAAATAGTAGCTGTAACTCTTTTAACTACTATACTGGCAACAAATTTGTTATGGTACGTTACTTTAGAACCAGCAATGTCGCATGCTTACAGTTTTGCGTTAATATCCACGTTCCTTTTTGTAATTGACAGATGGTTTGACCATCCATCCATAAAATACACAATATACATAGGATTGCTGATTGGTATTATTTCATTAATACGACCGGTAAATATTATGATTGTTATTTTGCTGATATTATGGAAGGTAATTAGTTGGGGAGAGTTGAAAAGCAGGATATTATTTTTTATTGAAAAATGGTATCTTATTGTATTAATGTTAGTAATGTTTGTAGTTGTTTGGTCGCCACAACTTATATACTGGAAATATGTTTCAGGTAGTTTCTTCTATTACTCATATCCCGAAGACCAGAGTTTCTTCTTCCTGAATCCGCAACTTTTTAACACCCTGTTTTCATGGCGTAAAGGATTTTTTATTTATACACCAGTCATGATTTTTGCGTTTGCAGGAATTGGTTTGCTATATAAAAGCAAAAGAGGGTTTTTTTGGCCCGTTTTAGTTTATTTTATAATTACCTGGTACATAATGTCGTCATGGTGGAGTTGGTGGTATGGAGGCAGTTTTGGTTTAAGGCCTCTTATAGATTCCTATGGTGTTTTTTCGATTGGCTTGGCAGCTTTTTTAACTTGGGTGAGGAAAACAGCCAGATTAAAAAAAACAATACTGCTTACACTTTTTATACTATCAATAATGTTAAGTAGCTGGCACTTCAAAAGATACCGTGGAGGATCCATTCATTGGAATTCAATGACAAGGGAAGCCTATTTTGATTCTTTTTGGAGAGAAAAGCCTTCTTCTGACTGGTATAAAAAAATCCGTAAACCAAACGGTAAATTAGCCAGAAAAGGGATTTACAAATATGATGACGAAACTCTTATAGATAATAAATAATAGTCTATGTATCAATTTAAAAACTACTCTATAATTGTATTACTGGCCATAATGTTTACAAATATTAGTATCAGAGTTGTAGTTCCTCCAAATAACCCAATAAGCTGGGACACTTTTGGTTATTACCTTTATTTGCCTGCTGCTTTTATATATAACGATTTAGGGCTTGAAAACAAAGAGGTTTTTGATGAATTAATTACAAAATACAACTCCACTTCAACTTTTTATCAGGTAACAAAAAGCAATAAGGGTACCTGGATAATGAAATACAGCATGGGGATGGCAATTTTTTATGGACCGTCTTTCTTTACCGGTCACGCAATTGCTAATGTATTAGATTATCCGGCTGATGGATTTTCAAAACCATACCAATGGGCTTTGGTAGCTAACGGTATTCTCTTCTTTTTTCTTGGAATGTTTTTTATGCGAAAAGTACTGCTTCGTTTTTTTACCGACAAGATTACAAGCCTCGTTTTGCTTTTGATTTTTTTTGGCACTAATTACTTTTGGTACAGTACATATTCTGCAGAAATGCCTCACAATTATTTATTTGCAGCTTATGCCTTTATACTTTGGCAAACCATCCTTTGGCATGAAAACCATAAACGAAAAAACATGGTGTGGATTGCACTGGCAATCGGATTTACTACTTTAGCAAGACCTACCGAACTTATTGCCATACTCATTCCTTTGTTATGGGAAGTTTCGAGTAAAGAAAGCTTTGTACAAAAATATTACTTACTTATAAAATACAAATCTCACATTCTATTGTTTGCCTTTATACTATTGTTGATTGGGTCGCTACAGGTGATTTATTGGCGAATTTATAGCGGTAATTTTATTTATTATAGTTATGTTAATCCCGGTGAAGGCTTTGAATTTTTATGGCCGTACACACTTAGATTTTTATTTAGTTTTAGAAAAGGTTGGCTTATTTATACACCTATTATGATATTTGCCTTATGGGGATTCGTTAGCTTATATAGGAATAATAAGGGTGTTTTCTTCCCTGTTTTTATTTTTTTCATTGTTAACCTATATATTGTTTCAAGCTGGTCGTGTTGGTGGTATGCGCAAAGCATGGGGCAACGAGCTTTAGTACAGTCGTACGCATTAATGGCAATCCCACTTGGTTTCTTCCTGACCAGTCTTTCCAGAAAATCAATAAGCGTGAAATCAATTTTTTCACTTATGATATTTTCTTTTGTGGTATTGAATTTATTCCAATCGTGGCAACTAACAAAAAGTATTATTAGTGCCGATCGTATGACAATACTTTACTATTTTGATAGTTTCGGAAAAACAAAAAAAACTGAGACAAACGACAAACTACTTTTAGTTGACAGAACTTATAAAGGCTTAGAAAAACTACCTGATGATCAGAAATTTAATCATACAGTCATAAAAATATTTGACTTTGAAGAAATAAATGAAAATCGAAAAGATAATTATTCAGATTTGTACGCTTTTACAGGATCATATTCATTTGTGATGGATAGTAACACTCTATTTTCACCCGCTTTTAAGATGGATTATAGAGATCTTACAAAACATGACTATGCCTGGCTTAGAGTGTCAGTTTGGGTATATCCTATTCATCCAATAAGCGAAACCCTATCATCTTTAATAGTAAGCTTTCAGCATAAAGGCAAAAACTACAAGTATAAAGGTGCTGATTTAAATAGTACTAAAATTAAAGGGCATTTAAGATTAAATCAATGGAATAAGGTTAGTTTTGACTATTTAACACCGGAAGTACGATCGAAAAAAGACAATCTGATTGTATATATCTGGAATCGAGGCAAAAAAAATATTTACTTTGATAAACTAACTATTGAATTATTTGAACCTGTGGATAAATAACCTGATATAAATGTTCCAATTCTGATTGCTCATTTTTCTTATTATTTTTGCCATTCACAAAATTTTAAACGATGCCTCAGAAGCTTTCAATACTTATTCCGGCCTACAACGAAGCTGGCACAATTCACCAAATACTTGATAAGGTGCTGGATGTGAAATTAATAGCAGGTTTGAATAAAGAATTAGTGATTGTTAACGACTATTCAACTGATAATACTTCGGGAATTATTAAAGAATATATTGCAAATCACAATGAAACCACAATCAAACTATTTGAGCAACTCGGTAATATGGGAAAAGGAGCTTCTATTCGCAGAGGTATTGTTGAAGCTACAGGTGATTTTATCATTATACAAGATGCCGACCTGGAATACGACCCCAATGAATACAACAAGCTATTAAAGCCCATACTGGACGATTTTGCAGATGTTGTATATGGTTCGCGGTTTATGGGTGGCAATCCACATAGGATACTCTTTTTTTGGCACTCCATTGGCAATAAGTTCCTTACTTTTCTCTCAAATATGTTTACTAATTTAAACCTGTCGGACATGGAGACCTGTTATAAACTCTTCAGGGCAGATATCATAAAAGCTTTAAATCTCAAGGAAAATCGTTTTGGCTTCGAACCAGAGGTAACCGCAAAGATTTCAAGGATACCCAACATTCGCATTTATGAAGTAGGCATATCATACTATGGGCGCACCTACGAAGACGGGAAAAAAATTGGCTGGAAAGATGGTACAAGAGCAATTTATAGCATACTCAAATATAATTTGTTTTCAAAGTAACTTAATACATGAAACTATTAAGCAATAACCGGGAAATTTATTTTATACTGGCACTAGGGTTTATTGCCGGGGTTATTGTTATTTTTTTTACTAATATAAGTTATGGAGGAGGCGATTCGATCCAACATTACAATTTAGCGCACTGGGGCTGGGAGCATCCAAAACTACTATTTAATCACTGGGGAAAACCAGTATTTACAATACTCATGTCGCCTTGGGCGCAATTTGGCATAAACGGAGCACGAATATACAATCTGTTTATGGGCTTTGCTACCACCATAATAATATGGAAGATCGCAAAAACATTAAATTTAAGCAATAGCTGGGTTAGTATTTTTTTAGTGCTATTTACACCCATTTATTTAATTTTAATGTTAACTCCACTAACTGAAGTGAGCTTCAGCTTCTTTTTAGCATTATCCATATTACTTTTCTTTAAAAAGAAATACATTTATTCGTCCATTGTATTATCCTTTCTGCCATTAATACGTACCGAAGGCATCGTACTATTACCATTATTTGTAACAGCTTACATCTTAAGAAAAAAAATTCTTGCAATTCCATTTCTTCTTTCAGGATATTTGATTATCAGCGCATTGGGTTATCCGTACTATCATGATTTTTTGTGGCTAATTACGAAAATGCCTTATACAGGAAGTGCCAAAGATATTTATGAAAACGGCTCGCTTTTTCATTTTATTTATAACACTATCGATGAGAGAGCGATATTAGGCAAAATCCTTAGCACTCTGTTTATTCTTGGCTTATTATTATCATTAATTCGATGGGGAAAGAATGATAAGTTTAAACTTTCAGAAACTTTTTATTTTTTATTGCTGGTGCCCGGTTCTTACCTTGTGTTTTTTTCAGCCCACTCTTTTGTTTGGTGGCAAGGCATGGGTAATTCATTAGGTCTTCTAAGAGTGATCGGTTCGGTTACTCCGCTTGCAGCATTAACAGCATTATGTGGTATCAATTATATTACAGGCTATATAAACAAAAAAAGTAAGATTATAAGTAGTCTCATAATCTCTGTAATCGTATTATTGATTTTCCTTTTTGGCGTAAAGGACTACAAAGGCAGTTTTAACCTTTCACGCCCACAACAATTATTAACCCAATCTACTGAATTTATAAAGGAAAACAATCTCCTAGAACACCAAATATACTATTTTGATCCTTATGTTGTTTTTGAGCTGGGCATCGATCCATACGACAAAACAAAAGGGTACTGGGGTGTTCCTAATGTAGAAAATCCTTCACTTGGGATTCCTGATAGCTCTATAATTATATGGGATGCTCATTTCGGACCAAATGAGGGAAGAGTTAATTTAGAATCTTTGCAGAAGCAAAAATCGCTTAAAACGATTGAAATATTTAAACCTGAAACACCTTTTACAGTACTTGGTGGTCATAACTACGAAGTTCATATCTTCATGAAAGACATTAAATTAAATGATGAACTAACAACAATCTTTAGCTTTGATTTTGAGACATCGAAGATAAGTAGTGCTGACATTTCTCATACGGGGATTAAGAGCCTGTATGTTACCTCCAAAATTTCTTACATAGTTGGTATAGATTCTTATTTATATGACATGATCAGTTCGTTAGGCAGATTCAGTGTATCGGCTAGTGGATACATCTTTATTGAAAAAGTTATTAATGCTGAGTTACCTATAGTTTGTGCTTTGGAGGATAATAATGGCACTAATTATTACAAAGCTTATGATTTAAGAAACCAAATAACAAATGTTGGTGAGTGGAATTATTTTGAACACAATTTTATCGTAAATAATGTAATCTCACTTAATGAATTATTAAAAGTTTATATATGGAATAAACACAAACAGGATTTCTATCTCGATGACTTTGAGATGAATATTGAAACATTCCCCAGCCCAAGCCTGCAATCCGAAATCCTAAATTAACTCTTACAGTACTGATGGACACTGGTATGTTAGTTCAGCCTAAACCTCCAAACTCAAAACCCTAAACCTCCTTACACTAAACCAAAAACCCCCTCCTCTACGTGTTTCCCTTAATTTGATACGGGATACCCTCATTTGGCATACTGAAAAACCTTTTGCAGTGTAATAATTGGTAATATTGACACACAATTATTTTTAAATGTCTAATTAAATACATATAAAAAATGTCGAATGTTTATGAACAAAAGGTTAATGACTTTATGGCTAAAGTTATTGCCAAAAACCCAAGTGAAGTTGAATTCCATCAGGCTGTTCACGAAGTAGTTGAATCAATTATTCCTTTCATAGAAGAAAACCCTCAATACCAGGAAGCAAAGATTCTTGAAAGAATGGTAGAACCGGAAAGAGTTATCCTGTTCCGTGTTCCATGGCTGGACGACAAAGGTGAAGTTCAGGTAAACCGTGGTTTCCGTATTGAAATGAATAGTGCTATTGGTCCTTACAAAGGTGGATTACGTTTTCACCCAACTGTAAACCTTGGCATCCTTAAATTTCTTGCTTTTGAGCAGGTATTTAAAAACTCTTTAACTACTCTTCCTATGGGTGGTGGTAAAGGTGGTTCTGATTTCGATCCTAAAGGAAAATCCGACAACGAAGTTATGCGCTTTACACAAAGCTTTATGAATGAACTTTTCCGTCATATTGGTCCTAACACCGACGTTCCTGCCGGAGATATTGGCGTAGGCGGCCGTGAAATTGGTTACCTGTTTGGACAATACAAAAGATTAAGAAACGAGTTTACTGGTGTTCTTACCGGTAAAGGTCGCGAATGGGGTGGTTCATTAATTCGTCCCGAAGCAACAGGTTATGGTACAGTTTATTTTGCTGAAGAAATGCTTAAAACCCGTGGTGACAGTATGAAGGGCAAGGTTTGTACAATTTCCGGCTCAGGTAATGTTGCACAATATGCAACCGAAAAAGCAACGGAATTTGGTGCTAAAGTTGTTAGTCTATCCGATTCATCAGGAACCATTTATGATCCAAACGGAATTGATGCTAAAAAGCTAGCATTTATTATGGAATTGAAAAACGTAAAACGCGGACGTATTAAAGAGTATGCCGATAAATATGGTGTTGAGTTCTTACCAGGAAAACGTCCATGGGGTATTAAATGTGATGTTGCAATGCCTTGTGCTACTCAAAACGAAGTAAATGAAGAAGAAGCAAAAACGCTCATCGACAATGGTTGTTTCGTAATATCAGAAGGAGCAAATATGCCTTCATCACCCGAAGCTGTGGCTGTGTTCCAAAAAGCTAAAATTCTATACGGACTTGGTAAAGCTGCCAACGCAGGTGGTGTATCAGTTTCAGGACTCGAAATGAGTCAAAACTCAATGCGTTTCAACTGGACACGCGAAGAAGTTGATGAAAAACTTCACCAGATTATGAAAGACATCCACTCAACTTGTGTTGAATGGGGTAAAGAAGGTGATTACATCGACTATGTAAAAGGTGCTAATATTGGTGGTTTCGTTAAAGTTGCCGATTCAATGATCGCACAGGGACTAGTTTAATTATTCATTAGCTATATATTAAAAAGCCGTTGGGAATATCCCGACGGCTTTTTTTATTATACCAAACTGCCTTAGCCTATTATACCTGCGTATGTAAGTAAAAGGGTTAGAAATCTTAAGGATATTTACCTAAACCTTTCTATTTAACAGGTGGTGTATAAATTTTGGAATCATCTCTATATCCAGCTATATCCTCATACCAATCCATAGAAATTGTACCTCCACTTTCTGCCCACTCGGCAAACTTTAAGTAAGCACCAATAACCTCTTGTTTCTCGATTGGGTATTCAAACACAATTGGGATATTAATAGCCCAGGGTAAATTGTTTGAAGTTGTGTAATATCGTTGCTGGGAAGCATCACTATCATCGTCAAAAGTTCCAAGTATTGTTTGATCTGCAAGATCAGATGGTGCAAAATCCAGTAAATGAACCTCTACATCTCTGTCTTGATTAACAATAATAAAAGGATTAAAATTACCAATATCAAGATCCGCAAAAGTAATTGGTCCTCCTGGTGCAAATGATCCATTATCAAAGAAAACCAACTGGACCACAACCGAATCAGGTGCGACATACGGTGCAGTGTCTTCAGTATTTACACCTATACTTCCGCCCGGGTGGGTAAGAATATTATATGAATCATCGTATACAATCACAGTGGCAGCAGTTTGATTAGCTTCCAGTCCGTTGGAAGCCAATGAAAAGATGCTGCCTGATTGAATGTTATAACCACTTACACTAATTATCTGATTTGGGTTAACATTTGGGAGCATATATCCAAAACCATTATGGAATGAAGCTCCAAAAGCATATACCGTGAATACTCCGGTAATATTCAGGACTTGGTCCTGATCATCTTTTGTTACACTAAAATAATAATCTATAATTAAGTCATTGAAATCATAATCACCTTTTGATGGCCAAAGATCTTCGTATGCTAAACAACCATCAAAATTAACCGTTGTTGTAACCGGTGGTTCGGCTGGAGGAGGAGGTGGTGGTGGTGGTGGTGGGGTGCCACATAATGGCAGGTTATTTTTACTAATTCCTGCTATTATAATAAAGTCATTATAAACATCTCCGGCTTCAAGAGGAACAGAACAGCTAACATGCATAGTTGTGTTTTGTACATCATCAACGTAAAAATAGATTGTGTTATCAAATCTCCCGTCTTTTTTTGAGCCACCAGTAATTGTAAAATCTGCATCAGGTGCTACTGTTCCACAATAAATAACCACATCATTTTTCTGCTCAATCACTTTGATATAGGCTTGTGTAGATCCTGCATATCGCATAGTTAAACTAAATATTCCTCCATCGCAACCACAATCGTCAACCCCTTCTCCATTAAGAATCGATTTATTGGTATTGAAGTTAAAAACAAGATTATCGCCAACTTCAACAAGTTTTGGCTCAGCGCTTTGATCAAAACCATAAACTACTTTAACATTTGTAATAGTTGTTGGGATAGTAATTATTGTTGATAGTATATTTTCAGTTGTTGCATAACCACTGTAGTATAACTGCTCGCCATCGTCCGAGAAAATATTGACTATTTGCGAAAAATCATCAAATGGAAGTATAATGATAACATCAACCGTTTTAGTAGTTTTCCAATCAAAATTATCACTTATAATCAAATCATTCATGCCTTTAACTGTATCATTATCAGTTTGGTTCTTTTTGCAAGAAGAGAATACAAAAGTAAGCATGAGTACAATGCCAAGTAAATACGTTGCATGTTTCATAGTTTTAGAATTTAAGTTAAGGTTATTAATATTAATTTGTTCGTTGCATTAAATATTAAGCTTTATAATTTTGTTTTTCAGATATTTAGTCTATATTATTATTCAGAGTAAAAGGCTTAAGTTTTCTATTGATTAAGAATATCATCTTAAATTTAGAAAACCAGTATTGCAAAAACCCATAATTGAATATCTAAATATTTATATTATTGCAAATGTAATACATTATTACCTAAAAATCAAATTTTTACGTAATTATTATTCCACATCAATATTAATTCACTGTAATTTTATTTATCAAATTAAAAGCAGCATGACGAATTTTTGGGGGAAACTGATATAAATTCAGGTGGTTAACTCATAGTAATTTAAATTATGTATTTTAGTAAAATAATGAGTTCAATGACAAATAAATTAAGTTCCATGTACGACTATATTATAATTGGCTCCGGCTTTGGGGGATCAGTATGTGCTTTACGGCTTAGTGAAAAGGGATACAAGGTTCTGGTAATTGAAAAAGGCCGTTGGTGGAACCCCAATGAATTCCCTAAAACTAACTGGAATCTTAAAAAATGGTTATGGCTGCCATCATTACGATTTTTCGGGTTTTTTAAACTTACCTTTCTTAGGCACGTTGGTATTTTAAGTGGTGTAGGAGTTGGCGGCGGGTCGCTGGTATATGCCAATACACTTCCACGTCCGCGAAATGCATTTTTTAATTCGGGAAGCTGGGCAAATATTAAAGATTGGAAGTTGCAACTTGAGCCACATTATTTAGTAGCCGAAAAAATGCTCGGAGCTATTCCCAATCCTCAATTATTCGATGCCGACATTGCACTTAAGCAGCTTGCAAAAGAAACAAACTGCGAAAATAGTTTCGAGCCAACCAACGTTGGTGTTTTTTTCGGGGAGCCTGAAAAAACAGTTGCCGATCCATATTTTGAAGGCAACGGCCCCGAAAGAGAGGGGTGCCGTTTTTGCGGTGCATGTATGACCGGCTGCCCTCACAATGCTAAAAACTCATTAGACAAAAATTATCTTTACCTCGCTATAAAAAATGGGACTGAAATTATTGCTAAACATAATGTTACTGAAGTAGTGCCCACCGGAAATCAGGATGGTTCGGATGGTTATACTATTACTTTTCAAAATTCATTTTCGCTGCTAAACAGAAAAAAACATAAGGTAAAATCAAGAGGAGTTGTTTTTTCAGGAGGGGTGTTAGGAACAATTCGGTTACTTCTCAATATGAAAGAAAAACATCTGAATAATCTTAGCGACAAAACCGGATTTGATATCAGAACGAATAATGAGAGTTTGATTTCTGTTGTTTCAAAAGAAAAATTAAAAGATTACTCGAAAGGAATAGCAATAGGGTCTATTTTTCCGTCAGATGAAAATTCACATATTGAACCTGTACGTTATGGGGAAGGATCGAATTTTTGGAAACTTATGGGGGTTCCGCTTACTCATGGTAGCAACATTTTTGTAAGAGCCGGAAAACTAATTTACCACCTGCTTCGTCACCCGTTATCATGGTTAAGGGTTTACTTTACAAAAAACTTTTCTCAGCGATCAATTATTCTGTTGTTCATGCAACATTTAGATAGCACAGTGAGGTTTAAAAAAGACATATTCACTCTAACATCCCGCATGACGGAAGGAGAAGCACCGTCAGCTTTTATACCTGAAGCTAAAGAATTGGCCGATAAAACTGCAAATATTATAAACGGAAAACCATTTGTGCTTTTAACAGAAGCACTTACAGGAATACCAACAACCGCACATATATTAGGAGGAGCCGTAATTGGAAAAACGTCTGAAACAGGTGTTATTGATGAAAATCAAAAAGTATTTGGCTACGAAAATATGTACGTGTGCGATGGATCGGCAATATCAGCAAATCCGGGTGTCAACCCTGCACTTACAATAACTGCAATGACGGAGTTGGCCATGAGTAAGATAACGGGGAAAGCATGACCAATTTACAAGCGAAGTAATCTTGCAACATATCAGAGTATCGATTTGTGATTTATCCCAAATACTTAGCAACAATCGGCATTCTTCGTCCCATTCCAAAAGCTTTGTTTGATACCCTCAACATTGGCGGAGTTTGATGGCGTTTGTATTCATTTGTATTAACGAGTTTCAATATCCTGGCAACCAAAGCAGGATCAAAACCCATCGCTGTAATCTCTTTCGGCCCCTTACGCTTTTCAATATATTGATAAAGGATTTCGTCAAGAATATCATAATCAGGTAACGAATCGGAGTCTTTTTGATTATGACGTAACTCTGCTGATGGTGGCTTTGTAATTATGTTCTCAGGAATTATCTCTTTTTCACGATTTATATAACGAGCAAGTTCGTATGCCTGGGTTTTGTAAACATCACCTATCACCGAAAGTCCTCCATTCATATCGCCATATAATGTTCCATATCCTACGGCAGCTTCGCTTTTGTTGCTGGTGTTCAGGAGTATGTATCCAAACTTATTCGACAAGGCCATAAGAATTACTCCTCGTGTACGTGACTGAAGGTTTTCTTCACTTACATCGGTAGGTAAATTTTTGAAATATGGTTTTAGCAAGTGTTCAAATGAATTAAAAGCTTCCTCAATATTAATAATCTCATTGGGCATATTTAGGTTTTTTGCCAGTTGTATAGAATCATCAACCGAATGACAGGAAGAGTATCTTGAGGGAAGCAGCACATTATAAACATTCTCATTTCCAAGTGCTTCGGCTGCTAAAGCTGCTGTTAAAGCCGAGTCGATGCCTCCCGATAAACCCAGAATAGCCTTAGTAAAACCAAGTTTTTGGAAATAGTTACGAATGCCCATAACTAAGGCATCGTGTATATCAGCAATTTCAATCCGTTCGCTCGCATTATAATTGGTAGGGGGACTGTTATTAACTTCATCAAGATCAAAAATTTTAAAATCCTCTTCAAAATATTTGAGTTCATCAGCAATTTCCCCTTTTGAGTTCATAACAAGTGAGCCTCCATCGAACAATAATTCGGTTTGAGCTCCAACATGATTAACATAAAATAGTGGCAGGTTATATTGCGAGGCATTCTTTTTCAATATTTCCTTCCTTACTTTTGTTTGATGATAATTAAATGGTGAAGCAGCGATATTAATTATCACGTCAGGATTTTGGCTAATCAGCTCATCCATTGGAATTACATTGTATAGTGGGTTATCCTGTACGTTCCATAAATCTTCACAAATTGTAATAGCTAATTTAACACCTTTATATTCAACAATATTAAAAACAGTATTTGGTTCAAAATATCTGTACTCGTCAAAAACATCATAATTTGGAAGAAGGGTTTTATTGATGATTGACATTATTTTACCATTTGCTAAAAACGCGGCTGAATTGTATAACGACTTACCCTTTTCATTTGGATTAAATGTTGGCAGTCCGACAACAGCAGCGGTATTAGTACAATATTCAGCAATAGTGTTCACTGCTGATAAACATTGCTCTACAAAGTCCTTAAACTCAAGAAAATCTCGGGGTGGATAACCCGAAATAGCAAGTTCAGAAAATACTACTATATCAACTCCCTCCTTTTCAGATTGCTTAATTCCTTTAATTATTTTCGAAATATTACTTTCAAAATTACCTATATGATAATTATTTTGTGCTAAAGCTATTTTCATAAATAATTTACTTGTATTTAACGCAAATTAAACAAATTTAAGATGATCAAAATGTGAGTTTCTATTCATTGATTGCAAAACAAGAAAGAAATTAAAATACTTTTGCTCTACTTACAACGTTAGCAATTAAAACAACAATTTGAAATCTTTATAAATCATTACAAAGATAATTATTCACTTCAAGATATTCGGGTGAACTAAATTTTTATTTACTTTTGGAATTAAATCTTTAAAAACAATAATCATGAAAAAATTATCATTATTAATTTCAGCTATTTTAATAATAACATCTGTGCAAGCACAATTTCATTTTGGGCCGCAAGTTGGTTATACTGCATCCAAACTGACTACTGACAAGAGCGATATTAAAACATCGTTTAAAAACAACTTCTTGTTTGGGGCTTTTGTTCGACTCGGAGATAAATTTTACGTGCAACCGGAAGTTAACTGGCTAACTCAGGGTGGTATTTGGGAAGACGAAACCAGTAATGAAAAGTTGGAGATGACATATAAAACAATTCAAATTCCGGTTAATGTTGGACTAAAAGCAATTGACCTAAAACTTGTTAACGTCAGGTTACTTGGTGGAATATCGGCAAATATTGCGGTTGATAAAGATATAAAGATCAACAATATCAGTGAGCCAATTAAAGAAGCTGAATGGAAGGATGTGGTTTGGCAATACCAGCTGGGTGCAGGAATTGATGTTCTCATGTTGGCACTTGACATAAAATATGTTGGAGGTTTGAATAACCTGAGTAAAGATGACTTCACTTTTCAGGGAAATACAATCACAACCAAATCAAATATGTTTATGGTAACACTTGGTTGGAAAATATTTTAAAGTTATCATTTTCATAGAATCTTTAAAATATCTATCCTTTTAATAAATGTCAGTATTTTTGTGCTGACATTTATTTTTTGTAATTATGATTAAATACAAACCATCTCTCATCTATTTCATAATTGCATTGATGTTACTACAATCGTGCGATTACAGGTCACCAGGTGGTCCAAAGATTGACGAATCGCTAATCAAAAGAACAGATGTTAAAATTCACAGATACGGGAAAGCTCTTTTTGAAGCAGATACAGCTGATTTTCTGAATGAAGTTCGGAAAATTCAAAATGAATTCTCTCTCTTCCTGGGAAATAACATTGAGAACCCTGATATATTAGCCCCATTGTATGAATATGTTACTGATACACAATTAATTTCAATAAGCAAGAAAGTAATGGAAGTGTATCCCGATCTTATTGCTGAAGAAAGTCAGTTAACTTATGCATTTAGCAGATATCATTATTTTTTTCCTGACAAAAAAATACCTGCTATTTATACTTATATTTCCGACTTATATTATGAAAGTCCTGTTATTGTTAACGATTCGGTTTTAATAATTGCACTGGACGTTTATCTTGGAAACGAGTATTCAAAATACCGTAGCCTTGGGTTACCAAATTACAAGATTAGATGTATGACAAAGGAAAATATTGTAATTGACGTAATGAAAGCGATGTATGCATCAGAACTCAACCCGCAACATAAGCAAAAAACTCTGCTAGACAGAATGATAGGAGCAGGAAAATTATTGTATTATCTTGATGCTGTACTTCCCGATGTGCCCGATAGCCTGAAAATTTGTTACACTACCAATCAGATAAACTGGATTGAAGAGAACAAAGATAATGTGTGGGCTTTCCTTGTACAAAACAAACTATTTTATTCAGCCAATTATGAAATTCAAAGCAAGTTTATTCAAGATGGTCCATTTACAACAGGCTTCTCCAATGAGTCGTCTCCAAGAATTGGTGCATGGCTTGGTTGGCAAATTGTAAGAAAATATATGGATAACCATCCCGAAACGAGCCTTGAAAGCCTGATACAAAATGATGATGCGCAAACAATCTTTAATCAATCAGGTTATAAACCATAGACCGGAAAACAAATTCCAAAAAGCAATAAAACAAATTTCAACTAAACCACTATGGACAAAAGTACCATAGGTTTATTGCACGAATGAAATTCGTTTTGATATTACCTAATCATGGACGGAAGCCAGAAGTTAGAAGTCAGAAGTTGTTACTTCAAGCTTCTGACTTCCGACTTGAAACAATGAAATTTATAGAAACTGAAAGTCTTGCTCTAAAAGTGCATACCTGTCTGCCGGTTTACCCACCGAAGAAGGGCAGGCAGGGTTTTAACTAACTAATGAGACCAATAAAATCCCAACATCAACAACTAAATGCTGAAAATAGGCATTGATCATTGCAAAATTTGGCTATTGTAATTTATTTGTGTTTTGGTATTTGTAATTTGCTATTTCATAAAGTACTATATTTGTTATTATTAATCTAACACGTCAATGCTCGTAAAAACATACGGTAGCGCTATTCATGGTATCGATGCCATTATAATAACTATTGAAGTAAATATTAGTCAGGGTAAGAAATTTTACCTTGTCGGTCTGCCGGATAATGCAGTTAAGGAAAGTCATCACCGTTTGGTAGCAGTTATTAATAACATCGATTTTAAATTCCCGCGAAGAAGAATAGTAATTAATATGGCTCCTGCCGATATCAAAAAAGAAGGCTCAGCGTACGATCTGCCAATTGCCATAGCAATACTTTCAGCTTCGGAACAAATTACCGATCACCGACTTAACGAGTTTGTGATGATGGGAGAACTATCACTCGATGGCAGCCTAAAACCTGTTAAAGGTGCGCTTCCGATGGCCATTAAAGCTAAAGAGAACAAGTTTAAGGGTATAATTGTTCCCGAGGAAAACGTGAAGGAAGCTGCCATTGTTGAAGGAATTGATGTTTATGGTTTTAGGCATATCAGTGATGTTATACGCATGCTCAATAATGAAACTAAAGAAGGGCTTGTTAAAATCGATCCTACAGAACAACTAACACAATTCAACTTATATCCCTTCGATTTTGAAGATGTTAAAGGGCAGGAAAACATAAAGCGGGCATTAGAAATTGCAGCAGCAGGCGGACATAATGTTATAATGATAGGACCTCCCGGTTCGGGAAAAACTATGCTTGCAAAAAGATTACCATCAATATTACCGCCTATGGCATTAGAGGAAGCATTGGAGACCACCAAAATTCACTCAGTAGCAGGATTATTACATGGTGATTCCGCATTGGTTTCAACAAGACCTTACAGATCGCCACACCATACTATAAGTGATGCGGGGCTTGTTGGTGGTGGAACTTATCCCCAACCGGGTGAAATTTCTCTTGCTCAAAATGGTGTACTTTTTCTTGATGAATTACCCGAATTTAAAAGAACCGTTCTTGAAGTTATGCGTCAGCCGATGGAAGATAGAATTGTAACAATTTCACGCGCCAAAGTTACGGTTGATTACCCTGCAAGTTTTATGCTTATCGCAGCGATGAACCCATGCCCGTGTGGTTATTATAATCATCCTGATAAAGATTGTGTTTGCTCACCGGGAGTTGTAAAAAGTTATCTTAATAAAATATCAGGTCCTCTTATGGACAGAATTGATTTGCATGTTGAAGTTACTCCTGTTCCATACAGCGAGCTTGCTGATGCAAAATCGGGAGAAAAAAGTGAGCAGGTACGCCAAAGGGTGATTAAAGCACGTAATATTCAGGATAAACGATTCAGCAACCAAAATAACATTTATAATAATGCTCAAATGGAAAGCAGAGATTTGAACAAGTATTGTAGTTTAAACGAATCAGGACAGCATCTGTTGAAAATAGCTATGGAAAAGTTAAGTCTCTCAGCACGAGCGTACGATAGAATAATTAAAGTTGCACGAACAATTGCCGATCTTGAAAACAAAGAAAACATAGAAACCGAACATCTCGCAGAAGCAATTCAATACCGTAGCCTCGACAGGGATAACTGGGGTTTGTAACAAAATTTGATGCAATAAAAAAGAAATTACTTTTGTACCTGATACAAAGTAAAACTCTTCAATAATGGTCGATAAAAACAGCACATTAGAATCACTGAACCAACTCAATAAAGGCACTTTAATGGAGCACCTTCATATTGAGTACCTCAAGGTTGGCGAAGGTTTGTTAGTTGCCAGGATGCCGGTTAACGAAAAGACTTTTCAGCCAGAAGGAATACTACACGGTGGAGCCAGCCTTGCGCTTGCCGAAACAATTGCAGGAACTGGATCGGCTTTATTGGTTGATCTCAACAAATATTCCGTAAGAGGTGGCCAGGTGAGTGCTAACCATGTTGGCAGTGCAAATAAAGGTTATGTTATCGCAACAGGAAAAATTATCCATAAAGGTAACTATACTCATGTTTGGAATATTGACATCGCTGATGATATGAACAAGCTGTTAACAACATGTAGGATTACTAATATTATTGTTAAGAAATGAAAGACAGCATTCTGAATATTGCTGATTTATTAATCAAAAAAGGTCTGCCCTATGCAATATATTGTTTGCCCGGGGATTCTACATTTAACCTTGTATTTCAAAAAAGCAAAATCCTTGGGCATTTTGATATTCTTAATATTGAAAACGCATCCGGCTTTGTTGTTGCCCCTTTCGATAGTGCCAAAACAGGCATGGCAAATCTGATAATACCGGATTTTGTTTTAACAGAAGGCGATAATACTGATGCGGCAATTGAATTTATCAACACCTTTCCCGACAATGGCAACTTTCATTTTACAGATAATTTTCGCATCTCCAAATCCGACTATTTAGAAAGGGCATCGTACCTTATAAACATGCTTAAAAAGGGTGAATTACAAAAGGTTGTACTATCGAGAGTTGTTCAAAAAAATCTGAAAACAAAACTGAATATAAACAAGTTGCTCAAAAAGCTCAAAGAGAAATATAATGATGCATTTGTATACCTTTTTCACCTTCCTGATGAAGGGACATGGTGTGGAGCATCGCCTGAAACTTTATTTAAAGTAGTTAAAAACAGCATTTTCATAGATGCACTTGCGGGAACCCAGCTTGTAAATAATGACAACCCTCCTACCCTCCGCACCGATAAAAAAAGTACAACCCCAATATGGACGCCAAAAGAGAATGAGGAACAAAATTTTGTATCCTTATTCATTAAATCTCTTTTATCGGAGCTGGGCATAAATAATTATAAACAAACAGGTCCGGTAACAGTTTATTCAGGCAACCTGGCACATTTGAAAACTACATTTAATATTCCGGTATCTTTTGATAAATCGAAAACAGGCCGACTTATTGCCGGTTTACATCCAACACCTGCAGTTTGTGGTTTACCAAAAGCTGAAGCTTATATGCTGATCCAAAAAGCAGAGCAACATCAACGACGATATTATACAGGATTTTTAGGCCCTTGGAAAATGGGAGATTATTTGCATGATTGCAATCAGGTATCCCAGTTATTTGTCAATTTAAGATGTGCAGAGTTAGACCACAACAAAATAAATATTTATGTAGGAGGAGGACTTACTACCTCTTCAAACCCTAAAGCTGAATACCAGGAAACTGTCCATAAATCTCAAACGCTTGTGTCGGTTGTGGAAAATTTGTAGAAATTTGCACTATGACATCCGATAAAAAAAACATAAGCCTTCTTGCCGATATTTTTATCAAAAGTGGTCTAACCAATATAGTTATCTCTCCCGGATCGCGCAATGCACCAATCATTTTAAGTTTTGCAAACCGCCATGAAATTAATGCATTCAGCATTGTTGATGAACGAAGTGCAGCTTTTTTTGCACTTGGTATAGCTTTACAAACAGGCAAAACCGCAGCAGTTGCATGTACTTCAGGTAGCGCAGCATTAAATTATTCATCAGCAATTTCTGAAGCGTATTATCAAAAAATCCCGATGCTTATTTTAACAGCTGACAGACCTTCACATTTTATTGATGTTGGCGACGGACAGACAATCAGGCAGGAAAATGTTTATCGAAATTTTATTAAGAAAAGTTATCAGCTACCACAAGATCTGGACACAAAAGAAAAAATTGAACTTGCAGAAAGAACAATAAATGAAGCATTAACCCTATGCTGTTTCCCCCAACCCGGGCCGATTCATATAAACCTTCCCTTTGGTGAACCGCTTTATAACACAACAAAGGAATCAGTTTTAGGCAGAATAATTCAATTTGACAACACGTCCTTAACCATTTCAGACACAGAATTAAAGAAAATTGCCAAAAAATGGAACACCAGCAAAAAGGTTATGATTATTGCCGGACAAACATCACCAAACTATAAAGTAAACAGCATACTTGAAAAAATATCTCAAAACAAAAATACTGTTGTGTTAACAGAAACAACATCTAACCTTATTGGGGAGAATTTTATTGACACTATCGACAATGTTGTTTCAACCATTGATAAAAGTGAAACTGAATTATTTAAACCTGAAATCCTGATCACTTTTGGAGGCCAGGTTGTTTCAAAGATGGTAAAGAAATTCCTAAGAACCAACAAACCCAGGGAACATTGGCATATATCACCTTCCGGTGAAAAAATGGACACTTATTTCAGTCTTACTAAGGTGCTAATATCCGATGAATTCGCATTCCTTGATTCAATATACAAATACCTGAGTCCTTTTAACAGCAATTATCCAGACCGTTGGCATGGCAGGAAAAAAGAGGTTGATATTAGAAAAAATGATTTTCTGGCAAAAGCCGGATATTCTGATTTGAAGGTGTTTGAAATCATTCTAAAACAACTACCCGCCAGCAGTGTATTGCATTTAGGTAACAGTACTCCTGTTAGGTATTCACAACTATTTGGAAGCAGAAAGGACATTGTTTACAATTCAAACCGCGGCGTAAGCGGAATTGATGGTCAGGTTTCTACGGCAGCCGGATATACATACTATTCTGATAAGTTAAATGTATTGATCACAGGCGACCTTGGCTTTTTTTACGATTCCAATGGTTTGATGAACAAATATTTAGTGCCTAATTTGAAAATTATCGTTATCAATAATTCAGGTGGCGGAATTTTTAGGTTTATCCCCGGCCCGGACACAACGCCTAACATGGAAGAGTTTTTCGAGGCAAAGCATAACTGGAAAGCAGAATATATATGCAAAGCTTTTTATGTAGTTTATAAGAAAGCCGAAAATATTGAAGAACTCCAACGGCTGTTACCCAAAATATTGAGTACGAAAAACCAATATCCAGAGGTGCTGGAAATTTTCACTCCTTCCGACAAGAATGCTGAAATTTTAAGAGAATATTTTCAATTTATCAGAAAATAACTTGCGCTTTTAGGCTTAATTCCGCAGGTTAACTTACTTTTTTTAACCTAATTTAGCATGTTTACTTGCTTTTTTAAGCTTAATTTAGTAAGTTTACCACTATGGTCAAGTATCAACTATTGCGGAGACTGCTTCGTCATTCTTCCCTGTCTGCCGAACATGCAGGCTCGCAATGACGTCTTTGCGATGACGAGGAAGAGGCCTGTCTGCGGACAAAGGCAGGCAATCTCTATGCCTCTTTACAATTGACTTATCAGTAGTATGAAATTAGATATTAAAATATTTTATGCTCATGATACCGTTTTCAAAAACGCCGTAAGAAAAAAGATAAATCCAATCACCTAGTACAACAATTTCGGCGCTCTTTCCAACCTTTGCATGAATTGGAAGATGTCGGTGTCCAAAAATAAAAAAGTCGATTTCGGGATTATCTTCTAATTTTTTTTCGGCATATTGCATAAGCATTTCATCTTGTAACTCGACAATTTTTTCATTTTTTAGATATTTAGCAATATCTGCCAACCGGCTCTTTTTTGAGAAATACAATCCAAGCCTTATGCCAATATCAGGGTGCAACCACCTGAATAAAAATTGATTAGGCTTAAATTCAAATATCCTTTTAAGTATTTTGTAACCTATATCTCCCGGTCCTAATCCATCGCCATGTGCCAGAAAAAATTTTTGCCCGTCAAATTCCCTAATAATTGGTTTACGATGCAAAACAACATTTAACTCTTTACTCAGATAGTCGAACGCCCAAATATCGTGATTACCTCTAAAAATATGTATTGGGATTCCCTTATCAGTGATCTCAGCTAATTTACCCAATAAACGCACATACCCTTTAGGAACAGCATATTTATATTCAAACCAAAAATCAAAAACATCACCCATCAGGAAAATTTCATCTGCGTCTTCAGACACCATATTGAGCCACCTGACAAGTTTCTTTTCCCGCTGCAAACTACTTTGATAATTGGGAATTCCCAGGTGAAAATCGGAAGCAAAATATATTTTTGATTTCTTCAATTGGAATATTTTACCGGATCGT
This sequence comes from Bacteroidota bacterium, assembly GCA_014382445.1. GTDB lineage: Bacteria > Bacteroidota > Bacteroidia > Bacteroidales > F082. The sequence goes on along the minus strand of JACNJS010000052.1, from coordinate 5,580 downwards.
ATTAGATTTCCTTAACAATATCTTTAATGAGGGTTATAAGTTTAGGGGTAACTTTGCCAACTACCTCAATAACTTCCTGATGAGATATTTCAATTATCTTTCCGGCAACGCCAAGGTCGGATATAACCGAAACAGCAAAAACAGGCAGTTGCATATGTCGGGCAACAATAACTTCGGGTACTGTTGACATACCAACTGCATCTGCACCAAGTATATTTATGTACTTGTATTCAGCGGGTGTTTCATAGGTTGGGCCGGTAACAGCAGCATATACTCCGGTTTTATAATAAATACTATTATGGCGAGCTACTTTTTTGGCAATGCTAAGGAGTCTTTTGTCGTATGCTTCACTCATATCAACAAACCTTGGGCCATGATCATCAAGATTTTCTCCAATTAAAGGATTTGGCATTAGGTTAATATGATCAGTGATAAACATAATATCACCAACTTCAAAATCAGGGTTAACACCTCCGCTTGCGTTCGATAAAAATAAATATTTGATTCCAAGAAGTTTCATAACCCTAACAGGTAAAGTAACTTCCTGCATATTATAACCCTCGTAATAATGAAAGCGTCCCTGCATGGCTACAACCGAAACCCCGTTTAATCTACCAAAGATCAATTGTCCCTGATGCCCGTTTACAGTAAAAACGGGGAAATTCGGGATTTGATCATACGGTATTTTAATTTCTGCAGCAATTTCATTGGCAAGCTCACCAATTCCTGAGCCAAGGATAATCCCAATATAAGGAACTTCACTTATTCTTTCATTAATGTATGCTACTGTTTCTTTGATTTTCCCTAACATATTTTTTTATTTGATTCGCGAAATTTGCTTCATCAAGACCATGTAATTTTAATTCGATTGGAATATAAAACAATGGCAAATGATCGAGCTCGCGAATATATTTAGATTTTATCAAACGCATAGCATCTTTTTCGGTAGTGATGATTATTTTATTACGTGTAAAAACATCGTTAAATGTTTGCTTTATAAGATGGATGTCCTTTTTACGATAAGTATGATGATCAGGAAAATCAATAACAAGAAGGTCAGCACACATATCGCGTAAGTACTCTTGTAATGGGTATGAATTAGCTATACCACTAAACAAAACGATAGTATTTATTTTTTTTGGCATCTTGATTTCATCGAATCCAGGAAAAGGAATAAGGTCACCATATATAAGATAAGAAAAGTAAAGGCTTTGATTACCCTGAGGTTTCAGAATACCTCTAATTCTGCGCCGAGTTATCGGAGAAAGAATTTTGTAGGTTTTTGTAACTATTATTATATCAGCACGTTTTGCTTCTGACACTACATCACGTAATGTGCCAGAGGGTATTAAATAGTCTTCCATGTATAAATTATGAAAGTCAGTTAAGAGAATCGACAAACCGGGCTCAACATACCGATGTTGAAATGAGTCATCTAATAGAATAATATCCAAATTTTCATCATCATCCATTAAATTTTTAATTCCGATACGTCTGTCTTCGCTAACTGCAACCTTTATATTCTTGAATTTATTGTGATATTGCATCGACTCATCACCAATATCCTTATGACCCGAAAATTGGTTAGCAGTTAAAAAACCCTTAGAGCGACGTCGGTATCCCCGGCTTAATACGGCGAGTTTATATTCATCGTTTAGGATCCTGATAAGATATTCAATCATAGGCGTTTTGCCGGTTCCGCCAAGACTTAGATTTCCAACTCCAATAATAGGCATTGCGAAAGATTCAGCCTTAAGGATATTGATATTAAACAGCCCGTGCCGGATACGGATTACAAATCCATATAGAATCGCAAAAGGTATTAATAATACTCTCCAGAAATCCATAGCGAAAAAATAAAAGTACTTTTTTTATAAATTATTTTCGAAATCCTTTTCCAAAATATATTTTTGTACCAGCTTTATACAAAAAAGTTGTCTAAATTACACTTTTTTTAAACAAAAACATCAATAACACATACAAAAAATCATGCTTCTACAGGAGATTATAAATTATTTAGAAAAATTAGCGCCAATTTCATTACAGGAATCATATGATAATTCAGGCTTGTTAATAGGTTTGCCTAATAGAAATATTGACAAAGCGCTCATCACTCTCGACGTTACCGAACAAGTAATACAAGAGGCAATAGTTGAAAATTGCGAACTCATTATCGCTCATCATCCTGTGATTTTTAAGGGGTTAAAAAAATTAACCGGCAGCAATTTAACGGAGCGATTAGTTTTAAAGGCTGTAAAATCAGATATCGCAATCTATGCTATCCATACTAATTTCGACAATATTATTGAAGGAGTAAATGCAATACTTGCAGAAAAATTAGGAATAAAAAATATTAAAATTCTCAGTCCAAAAAATAATGGGCTTCTGAAAGTTGTAACTTTCTGTCCGCATGAACAACGGGAAAAAGTTCAGCAAGCCATGTTTGATGCAGGGTCAGGAAATATTGGGAATTATGACAGCTGCAGTTTCTTTTCGTCGGGAACTGGAACATTTAGAGCTCTCGAAGGAAGCAATCCTTTTGTGGGTAAGCATAATACGCTTCACAAAGAAGAAGAATATCGTATTGAATCAATTGTTCCCAAATATCGGATAAATAATGTTATAACGGCCATGTTACAGGCACACCCATATGAAGAACCTGCTTACGATATTTACCCATTAATTAACAGCAATAATTCAACAGGAAGTGGTGTAATAGGTGAATTAGAACTTGCTACACCCATCGTAGAGTATTTACAATTTGTTAAACAAACTCTTCTGACAAAATATATTAAACACAACAGGTTAATTGAAAGAAAAGTTAAAAAGGTTGCCATTTGCGGTGGTAGCGGGAGCTTTTTGATTAATGCTGCGGCACAAAATAATGCTGATCTTTTCATCACCGCTGATATTAAATATCATGATTTTTTTGAGCATACGGAAAACATGACAATTGCTGATGCAGGCCACTTTGAAACAGAACATCCTGTAAAAGAATTATTATATTCAATATTAAAGAAAAAATTTCCTAATTTTGCACTCCAAATTTCAGAAAAGGATGCTAACCCCATTTCTTTTCTGTAATAAACTGTAAATTACGTTACTATGGCTAAAGCAAAGGTTACAAAAGACGAAGATGTTAGTGTTGAGCAAAAGCTTATTGCACTATATACTTTACAACAAATCGACTCACAGGTTGATAAGATAAAGATTATCAGAGGTGAATTACCTCTCGAAGTAGAGGATCTTGAAGATGAAATCGCGGGTTTGGAAACACGTATTAAGAACTTTCATACAGAAGTAGAAGATAATAATAATTTAATTGTTGAGCAAAAAGGCGTAATCAAGACCAGCGAATCATTAATTTCCAAGTATAAGGAACAACAAATGAATGTTAGAAACAACAGAGAATATGATTCGCTAACTAAAGAGTTAGAGTTCCAATCACTGGAAATTGAGCTTGCCGAAAAAAAGATCAAGGAAGTAGTTTATAAGATTGAGCTTGTTAATACTGAAGTTGAAAGTGCAGAAGAAAAACTGAAGGATAAAAAATTAGATCTCGAAGCAAAAAACCAGGAATTAAGCGATATTGTTAAAGAAACTGTTCGTGAGGAGGAAAGACTCCTTGGAAAATCTGTTGAGAACGAAAAATTCATTGAGGACCGATTATTATCTGCATACAAACGTATACGTGAAAACGCACACAACGGCCTCGCTGTTGTACAAATTGAAAGAGATGCATGTGGCGGATGTTTTAACAAAATACCACCCCAATATCAATTGGATATCCGTGTTCATAAAAAAATCATCGTTTGTGATTATTGCGGCCGAATACTTGTTGATAACGATGTGGCTGAGATTGTTATGGCAAACATGAAATAAAAAGAATTATGATTTCAAAAGAGGGGCCTGATTTTCATGCCCCTTTTTTTGTACTTTTACAATTGTAATGAGCAGAATATTAACGCTATTTATTTTGACTATATTTATTATAACCGGCATTCAGTCGCAGGTTGTAATAATAAACGAAAACTGTACTTCTGCCTATTCAAATATATTATCTTTAAAATTTGACGATGCTCAAGAGCAAATTGAAGAGGAAAAAATTAAGAATCCTCAAAATATATTTATCCCATATCTGGAAAATTATATCGACTTTTTAAAAGTAATTATAAGTGAAGATGAAAATGTTTTTTATTCTCTTGAAAAAAATATTCCCAACAGAATAAAGCAAATTGAAAAGCTTAACGATACTTCGCGGTTTAAAAAATACCTAATAGGAAATATTAATTTGCAATGGGCCTTAGCGCGATCTAAATTTAATGAGTATCCTACAGCAGCCATTGAAATTAATAAGGCATACCGTCTTTTAAAGTCAAATAATGAATTATTTCCGGATTTTATACCAAACTCGATTACGCTTGGAGTTCTGCATATTATGATTGGAATCGTACCCGATACTTACCATTGGATACTTGACCTTATATCAATGCAGGGAAGTGTTGAGCTAGGGCAACGCGAATTGAAGTTTACATATGAAGAATGTTTGTCAAATCCAAAATACTACTTTCTGAAAGATGAAGTACTGTTTTATATGGGCATGGTTGGTTTAAACCTGAATCCCGATCCTGTATTTGCTGATTATCTGATTTCCAGACTTAAACAAAACGATCATCAAAACCTTATATTAACTTACCTCACAATTAATGCATTAATGAAAACGGGTAAAAACGATGAAGCTTTAAAAACATTTTCTACAATTGACACTACCGAAAATTATTACCCATTTTATTATCTCAACTTTTTGCATGGAGAGTGTTACCTCAGGGAACTTAATTTTGTGCTGGCTGAAAAACAGTTCAATTACTTTTTACAAAACTTTACTGGCCAGAATTTTATTAAAGATGCCTGGCAAAAATTAGCATGGATTGCTATTCTAAGAAATGATACATTGGCTTATTACAGAGCGAGGCAACACGTACTAAGTGAGGGAACTAATAAAATTGATACTGACAAAAGTGCTGAATTATATGCGAAAAGGGGGACTATCCCAAATGCAGAGATGCTGAAAAGCCGATTGCTGTTTGACGGCGGATATTATAATAAGGCTCAAAATATTCTGATTAACCAAGCTAACAACAACTTAACCCCGACTGAAAAAGTTGAGAAAGATTACAGGCTTGGACGCATTGCCCATCAATTACATAATTATTCTGCAGCAAAAAATTATTATCTGTCAACTATAGAAACAGGAAGCTATCTGCCCGATTATTACGCAGCAAATGCCGCATTAAAACTTGGTAATATTTATGAAGTTGAAAATGATTCAATTCGTGCTGCTCACTATTACAATATTTGCCTCCATCTTGATTTTGATGAATACCGAAACAGCATTCGCGGGAAAGCAAAACAAGGACTAAAACGAATGATTGCTAATGATTAACCCAAAATAATGTAAGCATCAAAAAAGCCATTCACAAATGGATAAAGTGCCATAACCCGAACGCCGTGATTTAGGCTTTGTTTGTATTCACACTACCAAGTAGGTCATAGAATATTGTTTTAAAATATTTTTCTTTG
>JACNJS010000056.1 GCA_014382445.1 Bacteroidota bacterium | reverse complement strand
CTGACAACCAAGAAGATGCTAACTGGATCATCAACCGATTGGTAGAAGCGGATAGATTTCCACTGCCGAAAGATTTCTTAGAACATTGGCAGCAGCAGTTGAGTCCTTATGATGGGATGATGGGGAAGATTGAAAAGATTTATTAATTGTTGAAAAATTAAGTAAATTGTATTCATGATTTTATTAAAATTAATTGAAAGTTATATGATAAACTCAAATCTGGTAAAAAACTCAACAATTCACGGAATAATTCGTTTAAAACACTGTAAAGAATTAAAGAGTAAACCCGCTAAACGCAATATTGGTTTTAGTGGGACGTTGTGCCTTATGCTACAAAATACGACAGACAAATTGGAAACATTGACCTATAACGATAAATGCAGAGTAAGCCGGATAATAATTGAGAATAAAAAAGAAGTCCACCGCTTAGATTTTTTAATAATTTCTGCCAACATAAATTTGGCACATTTGCGCAGCCACACAATCCGCTCTACAGCCAAAGTTTTACATAAGAGCCAAATTTTAATCTTTCTTAGAGTAGTTCTCCAATGACTGATGTTCATGACAAAAAGACCAGAAGCTATAATATGAGCAGAATAAAGGGGAAGAATACCAAACCTGAACTGCTCGTAAGGAAATATCTACATTCAAGAGGATTAAGGTTTCATTTGTTTGATTCTAAGTTACTTGGAAAGCCAGACATAGTTTTTAAAAAGTACCATTCGGTTATTCAGGTTCATGGATGTTTTTGGCATAAACATGAAGGATGTAAGAACTTTGTTGTTCCCAAAACAAGAACAGAGTGGTGGTTAGAAAAAGTAAATAAAACTGCCATGAAGGATAAGGAAAATGAAGAAATACTAAGAGAAATGGGATGGATAACGCTTATTGTATGGGAGTGTGAACTTAAAGGAGACAGGAAAGAGGAAACTTTGACCTCTATCTATAATAGTATTGTATGTCAGGATTAAATAACATACCAGTCATTGATTTATTCGCTGGCCCAGGTGGGTTAGGTGAAGGGTTTTCCTCTATTTATTACAGAAACAAAAGGGTTTTCGATATTAAACTATCCATCGAAAAAGATGAGAATGCACAAAGCACTCTTGAATTAAGAAGTTTTTTCAGACAATTTAATAAGGGAAAAGTTCCTGATGAATATTACAAAGTTTTAGAAGAGCCTGATTCTGAAAAAAGAACAAGACTCAAACAGTCATTATTTGATAAATACCCAAAAGAGTATCAGGCTGCAAAAAGTGAAGCATGGCTGGCAGAGTTGGGGGCTGAGGAATTTCCCCCAGAGTTAATAGATAAAAAAATAAAAAAGGGGCTTGAAAAGAGAAAGAATTGGGTATTAATAGGAGGTCCTCCGTGTCAGGCGTATTCTCTTGTAGGGAGATCAAGAGTTGGTGGTATCGATCAGGAAGATCATAGAGTTTATTTGTACAAAGAATATTTACGCATCATAGCAGTTCACCATCCTTCCGTTTTTGTAATGGAGAATGTAAAGGGCCTGCTGTCAGCAAAAATTAATGGAGAAAAGGTATTTAACTGTATATTAAGGGACTTGAAAAACCCATCTTTAGTTTTTAAGAATATTGATTCCCCAAAATACCGAATTTATTCTCTTACGACAGAAGCTGAAATCTCTAATTTATACAACGAACCGTTCTACAATGAAGATAGGGATTATCTGATTGAATCTGATAAATATGGAATCCCTCAAAAACGACATAGAGTAATATTACTCGGTATAAGAGAAAATATTGAGACCATTCCAGATTTACTTAAAATTCAGTTACCCTTAGTAAAACTTAAAGATGTAATTGGAGATTTACCAAAAATTAGGAGTGGACTGAACAGATCATTTGTTTCAAGTGAAATTGTTAATGGTAAGAAAAAAAGATATTACAAGAATGAAACTGATTCAGATATAAACTGGCAAACTCTGATGAATACATTCAGAATAGAGATAATTTCCTGGAATGGTTTTGCTAAAAACTATTCCGACCAAGATGTAAAGATTCCTGCAAAAGGTATTGGCTCTGAATTCATCAAATACAAAACTCCATCTGTTAATAATCCTCTTTTTAAATGGTATAATGACCCCAAACTGAAAGGAGTGTGTAATCATGAATCGAGGTCTCACTTAATCCAAGATTTAAAACGGTATATGTTTTCAAGTATGTTTACAAAAACATTTAAGCGTTTTCCTCGACTCCATGAATATGATAAACATAGTACTGAGTTACTTCCAGATCACGAAAATGCAGAATCAGGGAAGTTTACGGATCGTTTCAGGGTACAGTTGCCGAATCAACCAGCTACTACTGTAACAAGTCATATTTCAAAGGACGGGCATTACTTTATTCATTATGATCCTGACCAGTGTAGAAGCCTCACTGTCAGAGAGGCCGCCCGGATACAAACTTTCCCGGATAATTATTTATTCTGTGGATCACGGACGGCGCAATATCATCAGGTTGGAAATGCAGTGCCACCTTTTTTAGCTAAACAGATTGCAAAAATAGTATTTAAATTAATTAGTAAAAAAAAATAGCAGGTACTTGCATGGTAACAAAAGAAGAAATAAAAAACATTGAATATGATAATTGCCCACCTAATGCAGAAGCAACAATTGAATCTATACGGTCTCTTGGCTATAACCTTGGAATAGCCGTTTCTGACATAATTGATAATAGTATTACTGCAGGTGCCGATACAATTTGGATATATTATAGCTGGGATAAAGAAAACTCTTATTTTTCCATTACTGATAATGGGAAAGGTATGGGAAATGAAGAGCTGTTTGAGGCTATGAGACTTGGAACCACGAGTCCAACTTCAAAAAGAGATGAAAAAGACCTAGGGAGGTTTGGATTAGGATTAAAAACAGCATCTTTTTCACAATGTCGTAAATTGACTGTCAAGACAAAACAAAGCGCAAATTCTTATATAAGAAAATGGGATCTTGACCATGTTAACAGGGTAAATGACTGGCAACTATTAAAATCAACTAATAGACTATCTAGAAAACTATTAGATCAAAAGCTTGAGAAACTAAAATCTGGGACTGTGGTATTATGGCAGAGTATTGATAGAATCATTACTCTTGATGATAAAGAAGAAAAAAATAAAGACTACTTTTATAAAAAAATTGCTGATTTACGTGAATACCTTGCCATGATATTCCATAGGTATCTCACAGGTCCTCAAGCTATAAAAATTATTTTATCACCAGATTATAATGAGGAAGAAAATGAATATAAAATCACACCTTGGGATCCATTTATAACAAATAATTCATATTCTGTAGATGTGGGAAGTGAAACTCTAACATATAAAAAGAATAAGATTAAAGTTAACCCATTCATACTTCCTCATCATTCAAAGTATAGAACGAAAAAGGAACATAAAAGTGCTGGTGGCCCATGGGGATGGAATAGACACCAGGGATTTTTTATTTACAGAAATAAACGATTACTTATGCCTGGAGGCTGGCTTGGTTTTTTTAAACAAGAGGATCATTATAAGCTTGCAAGAATACGGGTAGATATCTCAAATAATATGGATGAGGAATGGAAAATAGGTATTAAAAAGGTAACTGTTACTCCACCTGACATATTTAAAAAAGAACTTATACGAATAGCAAAAATTACCCGCGAAAAGGCGACAAAAGCATACAGGTTTCGTGGAAAACTGGATAAAAGAGGAAATCCTGAAGTAAAGGAATTTGTTTGGAAAAGATCTTTAAACACAAGATCAGGAGAGGTTAAATATTTTATAAATCAAAAACACCCGGTAATAGAAAAATACATAAATGAAATTGAAGACAAAGCCAGTTTCAAAAATATTCTAAACCTTATTGCTAAAACAATCCCTGTTGAAACCATTGTTCAATCCGATAGAGAATACCCCGAAGCCCATACTTTAGGCATCAATGAAGCAAAAATTGATGGATTACCTGTTTTCGAATGGTACGAGGCTCATATGAAGCTATTTATTGACAATCTTGGCCTGAGTGAAAAAGAGGCATTTAATAAGCTTTCTAGGATTGAGCCTTTTAACTTGTATGCTGCTGAGATAGAGACTATTAGAGGATTTACTAAGTGAATAAATCCAATCAAAACACATTAATAAATGTTATTAATGCATTTATTCCTGCAATACTTCAACAACAGGGTAAAGAATTTGTCGATGATAATGTTATTGATATAGCTATTGAATCAATATTGTCAATGCCAATTTATAAAGATATAGACCCCTATAAGTTGGCTGATATTATTTATGATCAACATAGTTCGTATTATTTCGAAGATGCTAAAATGCTAGTTGCAGATCCCGACCGAGAGGAATGGCTGAGTGAGACCGGAGAGCCTTATAAACGGGAAATTGAATGGAAATATTGGAATGATTACAAGGAATTACTTTTAATAAAGGGGATGTCATATAATATTGTTGATGGTGCTTACAGTAGTATTGGGAAACATACATCGATGATATTGAGCCGTTTGGATGATCCTATCAGGCCTGGTCCTTGGGATAGAAGAGGGATGGTTGTTGGAGATGTGCAATCAGGGAAAACATCAAATTTTATTGGTTTAATATGTAAAGCAGCAGATGCAGGGTACGGGGTAATTATTGTTTTAACGGGGATGTACAATGATTTGCGTTCACAAACGCAGATAAGGCTCGATGAAGCATTTATTGGATTTGACAGTTCAAAAGATTTGATACTCGCTGAAGCTTCACATAAAATCGGCGTTGGGAAGTTTCCTGATTTTAAAAATAGGCTCCCCATTTTATATCATACAAATGCAACTGAAAAAGGTGATTTTAACAAACAAACAGCACAGAGATCCGGGACACCTCCTCATTGTAAAGAACCGATAATTATAGTAACAAAAAAAAATAAGTTTATTCTAGATTATATAAATTCATGGTTGAATCGCTGGATTGAAAAAGGCAGCTCAAAAATAAATAATGCTTCATTACTTTTAATTGATGATGAGTGCGATAGTGCATCAATAAATACTAAAAACTTTGATGAAGATGATGAGAATTATAATCCTACCTCAATTAATTATAGCATTAGAGACATATTAAGAAGGTTTGATAAAAGTGCATATGTTGGATATACTGCCACACCATTTGCTAATATCCTTATAAAAAGGGACGATCATCATCAACAACTGGGTGAAGATTTATTCCCGAGAGATTTTATCCTCAATATACCAAAACCAGATAATCATATTGGTCCTGATCAGTTTTTTGGGAGGAAGGGAGATAGTGAAATTGGAATTAAAGAACTGCCTGGATATCCTCTTGTGAAAAAAGTTTTGGACAAGGATGTCCTCCTACCAAATATTGTTAAACTAAAAACAGATGTAATTATTAATGAACTAAATTTTTCCTTAAAAGAAGCAATAAAATCTTACATATTATCATGTGCTGCGCGACTTTATAGGGGGCAAAAAGACAATCACAATTCAATGCTTATCCATGTTTCTCACTATGTAAATGTACATACACAGCTTTTACAATTAGTTAATATTGAGATTGGCCTAATCAGGACTAATATTATGAATGCAAATAGAAATGATATTATATGGAAAAAATTTCGAGATTTATGGAATAATAATTTTAAACCAATATCAAAAAAGATGTATGCTCAAAACCTAGGTAAAGTCCACGATTGGAATGATATAAGGCCATATATAAAGGAAGCAATCAAAAGAACACAAGTAATAGAAATAAATGGAAAATCAAAGGAAGCATTAGATTATACAAAACTAGAACGGCAAAATATTTATCAGAATTATATCGCGATTGGTGGCAATAGACTTTCGCGGGGTTTGACTTTAGAAGGGTTAACGATTAGTTATTTCTTACGAACTTCTAAAATGTATGATACATTAATGCAAATGGGTAGATGGTTCGGATATAGAGATGATTTCCTTGATCTTTGCAGAATCTACACAACAAAAGACCTTGTAAATGCTTATAGACATATCACACTGGCAACTACAGAACTTCAGGAAGAATTTGACACTATGTATGCGAGCGGTGGAAAACCAGAGAACTGGGGTCTAAAAATAAGATCTCATCCAGGATTATTAACAGTTACAGGATACGGTAAAAGGCATTGGGGGACAAATTATACTCTTACGTTTGATGCTAAGTGTGTTCAAACTCATAACATTTTTATAGATCACGAACATTGTAAAAATAACACAAATGCTATTAATGACATATTTCTTGAAAAAAATAATAAATTCGATCTAACAAGTAATAAAATCGCTTATATATCTTCCAATATTTCTTCTGAAAGTATTATTGAATTTTTGGATAAATATCAGGCAGGTCCCGCGTGGACTCCAAATTTGATTATACGATATATTGAAAGTAGAAATCAAAAAAATGAATTAACAGATTGGACAGTCGCATTTATGAATGCACAAGACAGAAATAAAACTTATAAAGAATATAAATTTGATGAACAGCCAAATACATCATTTATGAATTTGCCCGAATTGTTATTTAAAACTGAAAGAAAAGGTGATTTTACACCAAGTGGAAATATATTAAATCTTGACAAAGCAATTCTTAGTAAAAATCATGAGATGATTGATTTAAACGACCATCAAAAAGATAAAATTAAAAGAATGATTAAAAATGGAGAAATTGGCGGGCGCGGTAATAAATCTTTAGGCCATGTTATTAGAGAAATGCGACCAAGAAAAAACGGGCTTTTATTATTATACCCAATTTATGGTAAACAAAAATCTGATTCAGACGCAGATACCAACGAAGATATTTCTAATTATGGTTTAGATGAATATCCAGTGTTTGGAGCAGTTATAAGTTTTTCTGGAAAATTTGAAAAAGGTACTGAAATAAGTTATGTTTTTGATCAAAAACTTTTAAGACAAATGGAGCTTTTTGAAAAATGAAAAATTTATCAGTCGTTTGGAAAGAACTGGAAGATAAAATAAAGGATGGTAGAACTTTTGGGATAATAAGGAAGGATCGGTATTCCAAATTAGGATTTTCAGTGGGAATGGATTTATCAGATAAAACTAAGTTAGTAATGTTAGCAATTAATGACCCAGCTCTTATTCAAAATGATCAATTACCTAAATGGGAAGGTACCAAAATTGAAAAAAGGAAAATTACTGATGAAAAATATGCACTAGTTGTAAAATTATTGAACGAAGATGCTGTCGATATTTTTAATTCATTAATTAATGATATCCATAATAGAATAAAAGGATCAAAAGATAAAGATGAAGCGCTTACACTTTTTACAGACACGCTTTTTATGTGGTATGAGTTTTTCAAAAAATTTGGAGTTAAAATATTGTCTCAGGAATCTCAACGAGGAATTTTCGGGGAATTGTATTTTATTAAAAACCACTTGTTACCAGTCATTGATCCTATTTCAACTTTAAATTATTGGTATGGGCATGAAGGCAGTTCACAAGATTTTTCCTTTCCAAATGGTAATGTGGAAGTAAAAACAACCATTCGAAAGGAACATAAAAAAGTAATGATCTCTAGTGAAAAACAGTTGGATAATACAGGACTTCCAAATCTTTATCTTTATTGTATAACACTCAATTTGGATCCAAACAATGGCGAATCATTATCCGATATAGTAACGACTTTGAGGGAATATCTCATCAAATTTCCTAACGCAGTGAATATTTTCAACACATATCTTATGAATACTGGTTACCTAGATGAACATGCTGAATATTATAATAAGTATAAATACATTTTTAAAAAGGAATACCTATTCAAAGTAGCGGAGGGTTTCCCAAGAATTATTGATCCACCGGATGGTGTTGGAAGCCTAAAGTATAGTTTAGTTTTATCAGCTTGTTTAAACAATGCGACAGAAATATCAGAAGCAATAAGGAGCCTTACATATAATGTCAATTGAATATAGGAACCGAGAAGAATATTTTAAAACGCTAGCTAATGAAATTAGAGCTGAAGCAAGAGTTCAAGATGATGAAAAGCTTGAAGAAGAGATATTTGTTGAAAGAATGTTAGAATATCTTAATGACTCGAATTTTACAGAGAACGCCACTCCGTGTAGACATAAAGGGAGGGGGCTAAAAGTTGATGCATACGATATTAATTCAACACAGAACGCCATTGATATTATTGTATCATTTTATGATAATGATCAGGATAAAATATTTAAAGTTGGCAAACCAGATGTTGATAAATCTATAAAGTGGGCAAAGTCCTTTTTAAAAAAGAGCCGACTGGGGACAGGCCTCCATGAGAAACTTGAAGATTCTTTAGAAGCATTCGACCTTGCTAAATTAATTAATCAAAATTACAAATCATTAAAAAGATCAAGAATTATCCTATTAACGAACGGAGTAACTGGTGCAATTCCAGCAACTAAAGAAATTTTGGGTAATTTTGAAATTACAATTCAAGTTTATGATTTTGAGCGATTGTGGAGAAATATCAGTTCTGGAATGAAAAAAGAGTATATTACAGTTGATTTCAAAGATGAAGGATATACTCCTGTAAAATGTGTAGATGCGTATGATGGCAGGGGCATATATACAACTTATATATCTTTGATTCCAGGTCAACTTCTAATGGATTTATATGATAGATATGGTACTAGACTATTAGAGCGAAATGTGAGAGCGTTTTTGCAAGCAAGATCTAATGTAAATCGTGGGATACGTGATACAATAATTGAACGACCAAATATGTTTTTAGCTTATAATAACGGGATCACTGTTACCGCTAATAAAGTAGAAATTATGGAAGATGAGAATAAAAATAAAAGTGTCGTAAGAATTTCTGATTTTCAAGTAGTTAATGGTGGACAGACAGTTGCATCTCTCTGGCACACAGCTGTAAAAAATAAAGCATCTTTAAAAAATGTTTTCCTTCAAATGAAACTTACTGTAATAAATAAGGCAGAGTTGATTGATGAAATTGCTCCCCTGATAAGTAAATACTCAAATGCACAGAATAAAGTAAATACTGCTGATTTTAGTGCTAATGACCCGTTCCATAGAGAACTTGAAGCTATTGCTTTCTCAATATATGCACCTGATCCTACAGGCGGGAATTTACAAACTAAATGGTTTTATGAAAGAGCCAGGGGGAATTTTGCTGAAACTAGAGCAAGGGAGCGAACCCCTGCAAGAATAAGGGCATGGGATCATATACATCCAAGGAAGCAACGATTTGATAAATTAGTCGTTGCAAAATTGGAAAATACTTGGATTAAAAAACCGCATATTGTGAGTTTAGGCGGACAGAAAAACTTTTCTCATTTCACCGTCTATGTTACAGAAAGAATTGCAGATCAAAATCAAATTGAAATTACTCCTCAATATTTCCGGGATCTCATTGCAAAATTTATAATATGGAAAAATACTGAAAAGATAATTAATGCACAAAAGATGCCTGGCTATAGGGCTAATATTGTTACATATTCATTATGTTGGATACTGCATAACCATTCTAATGCAATCGATCTAAAAACAGTTTGGAATAAACAGGCAATCGATAATCGTTTAGAATCATTAATTAATATTGTAACTCAACATATTCGAATGATAATAACTAATACACAAGGGAATGTTACAGAATGGTGTAAAAAAGAAGAATTGTGGAGAAAAATTAAGAATAAGAAAATTGATATTAATTCTCCAGTAAGGAATGTTCAAAATCAACCTATTCAAGACACTAAAACTGAAAGAAGAGACATCACTTGGGATGATTTAATTAGCTTGCCTATTTGGAAATCATTAGTAAACTGGATTGAAAATGAGGAGAAATTATCAGTCAAAGATTTAGAATTTTCCAGAGGAATTGTATGTGCTATTGAAAAGAATGGGGCACCTACTATGCCACAAATGAAAATATCAGGTAAAATTCTGTTTGCTGCTAGAGAAGCTGGTTTCAATCAGTAACTTGTTTAGTCAGGTCTTTTACCTAATAAAAGGGTTTTTATACTAAATAGTTCAACAGACGAGAATAATATAATTTACGGTTGACACTTGAGGCGACAAAAAGAAAAGAATTAAGAGCACGATGGCACAACAAAGTATAAAGCATTGGGCAATAAGTGATTAAACAAAAGTTAGAGCATATAGATAAAGTAAGTGATAAACCCAAAGTGAAGTGCAAATAAAACCCGCACTACGCATATTCAAAACGTTCATTCGCAATCCGCTTCGCTACTTGCTATCTATAAAGAGTAGTGGGAAAGATTGAAAAAGTTAAAGTAAAATAATTGTGAGAAATAGAATTAATGTTTTAAATTGGATGTGACGAAGAAGTAGTTTTATCCTGAATTTGTAAGGATAAAAGTGACAGAGCGGAAA
>JACNJS010000010.1:213547-267140 GCA_014382445.1 Bacteroidota bacterium | reverse complement strand
AAGAACTCAAAGGCAGACTCTGTTGTTGTACTAGCATATATCTGATATCTTTACATACCAAGATACAAAAAAAGCAGTAAAAACGAAGAGAAAATCATAGTTTTTACTGCTTCTATTATTTAAAATACTTTTTCAGTGGCCTCATTTTTTCAGCACCTCTCTTTTCAATTCGATTTTCTGTTTATTTTAATACAATCTTACTGTCTATTTTTTTATTATCAGTGGTAATGCTAAGCAAATAAATTCCTTTAGCATTATTACTAATATCGAAATTATTATTGTACTGACCAGACACTGAGTTCATTTCTTCATCCAAAATTACCTGTCCGGTAATACTGATAAGTTTAATATTAATATTCCTTTGTTTTTCTGCATTGAAATTAATATTCAACAAACCGGTAGTAGGATTTGGAAATATTGATAGGTTTTCAACGATTGTTTCTTCAAAACCAACACCATCAACATTATAATCAACCGACCATCCTTCATCTCTAATTGTTGAGTTTGTACTCCACATTAGTAGAACAGCGTTTGCATCAATCACAATTGGGTCGGGCAGGGTGTGGCCGGAGAATTCACCTACCAAAGAACCTGTAGCACCATTATATACTCTAATATTATCTAAATCTTCTTCGGTAGCCATGGCAGTAAAATCAAGTGTGTATCTTACAGCTTCAGGGTGGGTAAGGGTAAAAACACAGTTGGTGGCATTATTGTAATAAAAGTCAAAACTGCCATCGGTAATTGTTCCAGCTGGTTCAGAAAAAACTTCTGAAGAACACCATGTAGGAATTTGGGCAACATATTCTAATTTAAATCCCTCACCGGTGCCGGTGGAGCTAAATGTTATATATAATTGGTTGCCACTTGAACTTATATTGGAAGGCAGATTGTTACCCGAGAATTCACCCAATAACTCGGCACTTTCATCACCGCCATCATAAATGCGAAACATGTCGCTGCTGGCAGTATTAAATTCGATAAAAGAAAGCGTAATACTTGTTACTGAATCTATTTCGTTTTGTGGGGAAATCAACCATGAAGCATCCATACCAATCGGATAATCTTCGGCTGGTCCGCTACCATCAGTAAATGATCCAACAAGATTACCAAGATCCGTCTGTCCGGTTACAATATATGGATAGGATGCATCGCCAGGATAAATGTTTCTTACCATTCCCTGTTGCAGGTAAAATCCGTTTATATCCTGCAGCGAATAAAATCCATTGCCAGAGCCACTCCATCCAAAATTAAAATGGTAGTAATTAGTTCCCTGATATCCATCGCAAACAAATGCATGGCCACCATTATCAGTATTACGTCCTGAGTAATAAATTGGTCGGAAGTTGTTTAACTCTGTTTGCATCATGTTTTCCCAGGTTGAAGTGGGATAGCTGTTTTTAGACAGGTACTGTACAGCCGACTGGTAATTAAAATAATTAATAAGAGCATAGGGAACATCATTACTATAAGCTCCTGATCCATCAGGTGAGAACGCCATGTCAACAGAAACAGCAGAATGGAAACTTATTTCGGCAATCTCCCAAATGAATTTATTATTAATAACATCAGTCATACCATTCCAATCATAATCAGCTTCGCCAAAGTTGGCACTTTGTGTACCATAAGGGTATATGTAATAACTGTGAGAACCTGTTCCCTGGAGAGGATATCTCCAGTAATGCATTATCATCGACATAGCAGTAGCAACACAACCCACATAAACATGTCCGCCGGGGCCTGCAGCATCAACAGGACACATTGCATTGTAAGGATTGTCCTGATTCCACATGTTTGTTAATAAGGGATCGATGTCGCGGTCGCCTCTTAAATTAAAGACTGATGGATCATTAGTTGTATAAGTATTCCATGCTTCAATTACATCAACAGCAGCTTCAATATCATTTTCACGAATAAAATTTACCTGATCAACATAAGTTTGCATCCAGCTTTTAAAATTGTCTATTTGATCATCAATTTCAGGAAAACTTTTTGAAAAATTATAACCAAGAACAGGGGTCATAACATCGTTTGCTGACACGACTACCCAACCGTTTTCAAAATTAATTACATAATATGACTGATCAACTAAATAAGTTTCAGAAATATTTAAATCATAGTAGTTTATTGCGTCGCCATATTGATTCGATTTTTGAAAAAAGAAATTAACGGCAACTTGTTCAGCTTTTGATAAGCTAATGTCTTTTGCGAAGATACTTGCAGTAACTGTAAATATCACCAAAATGCTAAGTAAAACTTTTGATTTCATAAGTTAAGATTTGTGTTTACGTTTAATTTGACGGCAAATATACCTAAAATAAAATTTATTAAAAGAAACTTTTATTATCCATTGACAAGACATTTTATTTGAAGGTTGTATGATGAGGATAATTATCTTTGCAGGAAAGGAGTTTGGAGTGAAGATAATATATTGTCGGGTTGTCGTGTTATCAGGTTGTCTGGAAAAAAAATAACACTGACAACAACGACAACAATAACCTTAAAACAATAATAATGTCAGTATTAATTGAGAATATAAAAGAGCTAATTCAGGTTGAGGAAAATCCAAAATTGCTTGTACGGGGCAAAGAAATGGCTAAGATTCAGACTATTAAGAATGCCTTTCTGTATATTGAAGATGGTATTATTGCAGCGTTTGGGGAAATGGCAAAACTAAGTAAGCAGGAAATAATAACTAAAAAAGATGATGTAAGAGTTATTAATTGTATTGGCAAGATGGTATTTCCTTCTTTTATTGATTCTCATACTCACCTTGTTTATCCTGCTTCGCGCGAGATTGAATATATCGATAAAATTAAAGGCCTGTCGTATGAAGAAATAGCCCGTAGGGGAGGAGGGATACTCAATTCTGCCATTTTAATGAAGGATGCATCCGAAGAAAAATTGGTGGAAGACGCAATGAAACGATTAGATGAAATTATCAGCTATGGCACTGGTGCTGTTGAAATAAAAAGTGGTTATGGATTAACACTTGAATCTGAGTTGAAGATGCTTAGGGTGATAAAAAAGTTGAAAAAACTATCGCCATTAACCATTAAGTCCACATTCCTTGGTGCTCATTCGGTTCCACTTGAATATCGCGGTAATCAAACCAAATATGTTGATATTGTTATAAATGATATGCTTCCACTGGTAGTTGAAGAAGAACTCGCCGATTATATAGATGTATTTTGTGATACAGGTTTTTTTACAGTTGAGGATACTGAGAGAATTCTTAAAGCCGGAATGGAATACGGCTTACGTGGAAAAATTCACGCCAACGAATTAGATTATTCTGCGGGAATACAGGCAGGAGTTAAATACAATGCACTATCGGTAGATCATTTGGAATATACCGGCGACAGTGAAATAGAAGCATTATTGCAATCCGAAACCATGCCAACAGTATTGCCGGGAGCAGCTTTCTTTTTGGGGATGAAATATGCGCCCGTTCGAAAGATGATAGATGCAGGATTACCAATAGCTTTAGCAAGCGATTTTAATCCGGGTTCGTCGCCTTCGGGTAATATGCAGCTAATTGTATCAATGGCAAGCATATTATACAAAATGCTTCCCGAAGAGGCCATAAATGCAACAACCATAAATACAGCATATGCAATGGGTATTAGCGATAAGCTTGGCAGTATTGCTTTAGGAAAGAAAGCAAATGTGTTTATCACTACTGAAATTCCTACTTATGAATACTTACCTTATTATTATGGTACTAATAAAGTGGAAACTGTGATATTGAATGGAGAAGTTGTAGAGACTGATTGAGAAAAAAATTAATTAAATTCAAAACACCCAGGAATAATTCCTGCCTCAAACGATGAAATAAGATTTCCCGTCGGACTATACCTAAAAACCATACCATTTTGGTTATAATCTAAAACATCCGAAACATATATTTCATTTGTTACCGGATCAATCCCTACAGCATAATAATTATTGTCGTCCTCCGAAATTATTGTATCGTCAGGTAGCTCCTGATCATAAACTGACATGCAAAATACTCCTTTGTTAAGGAAATAAAGTGTATCTAGGGTGCCATTAATGCATAAATTATCAGGACTTTGAAGAATGTTAGTGAAAGTTAATGCTTTCTCAACTTCTAATGTACCAGGATTAATCTTCCACAATGTTGGCAATTCGTCGTTCATAAATCCACCGCTGCACATTACCCATAATAACTCATCTCTATCAATAACCACTGAGTTCGGCTCAATGCCAACAACAATTGAATCAATCAGGGCATCAGTTTCTGTATCAATCACCATAATAGTATTATTAATCCCTGTCTGATTATATGCCGACCAGTTTGCAACCAGAATTCTGTTACCTGATTTTACCATGCATTCACTACTTTTTCCTATTTCAATATTTCCGGTAATTTCAAAATTTTCAGGATTAACAATTGTTATTGCCGTACTGTAAAGGTCAGAAATATAGGCTTTTTGATCATTAATAAATACCATCTCGCGTGGAGAAATCAATCCGCTAATTTTACCTTCAAATTCAAGGGTTTCGCGGTTTATTCCGTAAACATTGCCCGAATTATTAATTATCAGATAAACTATGTTTTTGTTTATTGTCATACTTTGAGCAACATCGCCAAGAGGTACATCATTCACCTGGTAGAACAAATTGTTATTGATTTCGGAAGTAGCAGGAAAATAATAGGATAACGAAGAATTAGCAGCAGAAAAATTACCTTCATTTAATATAAAAACGCCACCTTCTTCAATTTGAATTGTATCCGGGTCAATATCTTCTTTCCCGGTGCAAGAAATGAGTTGGACGATAATTAACAGGAAAATTAACTTTTTTATCATATTGGTTCGATATTGGAATTTAGTGTAATCTGTGGCAATAATCTTATCTTAATATACTACAACTCAATGATATTTCATAATTCCGCCCAGGCATTGCTCTCCACAAAACTGCCTGATAATCAACATTAAATAAATTATATATTTTAAACCTAAGGTCGAACAGTGTTTTTTTTAATTTAAATTTTTTACCCATCGAGAAATTGTTGATGATGTAATGTGGCAGTGTAAATGAGTACTCCTTATCATTGTTTAGCGAAGTATTTCGCGAACCCGTAAACATCAAACTCCAGTTAGCATAGTAGTCCATTTTGCTAATATTTAGATATCCGTTTGCAGAATGTTCAGGGACATATAACAACTGAATATCTGATAACCCGCTTATTTTAGCACTTTTGCTGTTGTTGGTGGTACGAGTGTAAGCGTATTCACCAAAAACATTATATCTTATTTTGCGAAAGTTGCCATTAATATGTAAGGACAATTCGATTCCTCGTGCGTGAACACTCGCAATATTTTCAGGACTCCAATATCTGTAATCACCGGGTAACCAGATTATCCAGTTTTTAACTGATGATGTGTAAGCACTACCGCTAAGCGTTATAATATGTTTACCAGTAAGTTTTATTTTGTAATCCAGTCCTGTTTCAGCTTCAAAACTCTGCTCTGGTAGCAGATCTTCATTTCCTCCGGGATACCAGTAAACATCGTTTAATGAGGGCAGATTAAAGTTACGTGAAACATTCACCCTAAAATGAAAATCACGATCAGTAAACGGTTTATAATTTATTCCTAACATAGGCATCAGAGGTACAAATTCGGCATCCGATATTTCGGAACGAATCAAAGCTTCAGCCGTAAGCATATTTTTAAAGCTCGTTTTAAGACTGACATAGCTATTAATAATTCTTCGATGTTTTGAGTCCGTATAATTGTTGCTAACTACCTGTTGTTGTCGTAATTCCATACCTGCTTTTAAAATCAGGTTCTTTTTTAATTCATTCGACACATTCCATGCAAACGAATAATTTTCTACTCTGTTACGGGAATCGATTAACGAAATTATGTTTTTGAGTGTATCGGAGGTTTGAAGAAAATAATTCAGTTCTTCAACAAAATAAGCTCCTTTTACTTCCCATTTGGTTTTAGGTTTTTGCAGAACCCACTTCAGTATATTTCTTGAAAAAAAATCTTTTTGGCTTTCCTCCTGACTTCCTCCCTTTTCGATATTTGTCATAATAGTCGGAATATTACGATCATTCCATTGATTCCAGGAAATGAATGTAATTTCCTGTTTGTCAGATATTCGATATGAGAACTGCTGCGTAAACCCCTTTGTAATAAAATTAGCGTTGGATTGAATCATTTCCCTGCCTGAAGGTAAAATTGCATTGTTGAAATAAGGAAAATTGTTCAACGATGATTGCCTTATAATCCGTGTGCCTGAACTAACACCGGATATTGTAAAATTTAATTCAGCAGAGGTATTGTAGGTATTAAAACTTCCGACAGATTGCCTAATGCTTAACAAATTATCGTTAAGGGATTTACAGCTTTTCAAGTTAATACTTCCTCCCAGGGCACCACTTACGGCAATTAACGATCCACCTCCATAAAGCAGTTCAACTTCATCAAAAAACGATCCCGGCAACTGCGAAAAATCAGTTTGGCCCAGCATTGGTGAGTTGATATTAAATCCTTCCCAAACCACCTTAGTATGGGACGCTCCGGTTCCTCTAAATGAAACTGTGGATAGCGATCCTCTGCCATATGATTTTACAAAAACCGGAGTATAAGCAGATAGGAGTTCGCCAATGTCATTAAGGCTTAGCTCTTTGCGTGCTATTGAGTTGAGGGTTGTAACTTTTGAAGTGGAGTTTAGGTCATTATGATAGCTGATCACTTCCAACTCGCTGAGTTGCAATGTATCATAAATATATTGGCTCTGCACATTCGACGCTAAACCAAGAATGAATAAAATAATAAGCTGATATTTTAGACATATTTTGGACATATTATCCTAATGTTTTATCAACATATCGTTTAAAAGTTTTTCTTCACAATATATATTAACAATGTATAAACCTGCCGGCAGAAATTGCGCATCAAAGTAATTATTGTCTGGAAAAGCATATTCTAAAATTAGTTTACCACTCATATCTGTTATACTAACTTTGTTAATCTTCTCCTTTTCAGAAATCATAAAATAGTTACCCACTGGATTTGGGTAAATTATTCCGCTGGCGTTTTTAACAATTTCGTTTACCGAGGTGTTATCACGATTGTGGATAACTCCAACAGCATCAAGGTCGAAACCTCCCGATTCGAAAGGTGTAGGCCAGGGATCGTTAATAATTCTACCTTCCGAATCGTATGAAGCAAAATTGCTATCGATACTGCCAACTACATCGATAATTCTAACAGAAATAATATTTGTTAAGTCGAGTCCGGAAATATATTTCAGTTCCGATAAATCGAAAGGCACACCGTACAATGCTCTGTATTTACCGGCCAAATTATAAATCATTGCTGTATCAATCAAACCAAATGTACCAACCTGCGTATCTTGCTGTGTGAGCGATATAGAGTTAAATCTGTAATAGTCAACACCATTTGAGCTAACTTCCACAAAGGCAAGTTCAAGAAAATCGTGTGAAAAAGAGTTTTCGAATACGGCAAAATCCCAACCCTGTCCATCCGCAATAGGAGTATTAAAGTTTAAAACGACTCCACCACCATCGCCAAGGCTAACAACGGCATTATCGGCTTTGGCAAGGCCATAGTCTTCAATTCCGTAAGTTACCCAACCATATTCCGGCATCGAAATATCAATCCATCCTCTGGAAACAATACATTTGTTAGCCCAATCAACAAAAACATTGCTGTCGGCATGAATTGCTGTTGTGGTTGATTGCCTATATGATGGAGCATATTGCGCCGACAATGAATTGATAGATCCAATGATTAATGAAATGAGGATTATCAGAAAAATATTTGATTTAAAACCTTTTTCTTTTGGTGTCATCAAAATGTTTAGTTTTTAATAATGGGACTTGTCATCATCTTATTACCGTCAGACAATATCAAAAAGTACAGCCCGTTTTCAAGCATGTTTATATCAATGGCTGAGGATTTCGTTTTTAAGTTTATAAATCCACTTATAAGTGAACGACCACTAATATCTACAACCCTGAAATTTTCAGGATAAGTTCCCTCAATAACTTCAACGATAATTACTCCTGAAGAAGGATTTGGATAAATTTTGATAAGGTTTTCTGAAAATAACTCACCTGTTCCTGTATTATCCCTGTAATCGATAGCTATAGCATCAGGGGAGATTCCAGCTTCAAAACTGCCTATATCTTCACCATCAAGGTTATAAATAGTACCCAAACCTGTGGAAAAAAAATCGGTAGTTGTTACGTAAAACAGTTTGTTCAGAGTGTCCATTGCTACATCTGCGATTGTTAATGCCGGTGGTTGCACTAATACTGTGTCGAGAACTGAAAAATCGGTTAAATCGATAGACCCAATGCCACCATTAACTTCAATATATAATATGTTATTAATGAGTCCTGACATAGGCCCAATATATTCATTTATGAGATGAGATTGAGAATGTGAACCCAGCCGGTTCATAACAGAAATATACCCTGATGATCCCCCCCAGGGAGTTCTGTTTACCGACATGATCTTATTATCAGAATAGAACAGATCAACAATTCCTCTTCCAATAGTGTCAAAATTAATCTCCTCTACCAATGAATAATCTGCAAGGTCAATTATTGCAATTTTACCAACTGTACTGGCCCAGCCTCCGGGCACGGCTACATATGCAAGTTCATCAACAACCAGCAATCCTGCCGATTCATCCGAAACTTCTTCGATGTTACTTATCAGTGAAAGGTCTTCGGCAGAATAAACCCTCACAAAATTCTCTGTAACAGGATATTGAAAAGAAGCAATAAGTTCATCATTATTAACAAGCAACCTGTTAACACCAACTGCTTCAACAGCAGCTATTTTTTCATAAGTATCAATATTGAATTTAACAATTGAATCCTGTGCGGCAACAAAAGCAAATTCTTTTTCGATAATAACATCCTGCACCGATTGTGTTTGAATGGTGTCGAAAACGGTAGTAACACCTGTAACTGGCGAATAGGAAGCTATTGTAACAAAATCATTGGGGTTGGAAATGTTACCACCCGAACAAACAATTACCTGTTTGGTAAACGTGTTTTGCGCAAAGTTAATTTGCACGAATAACAGCATAGTAGCTGTAAACATTAATGAGAAGTAAGTTTTTTTCATAAAAAAAGCTTTAAGGTTAAAAAATAATTAGTTAATTAAACCTCAAAACTTTACAGGAATAAACGAAATTTAATGACAGTAATATCATCTTGCTTTTATCCCGAAAGCTTTGATCAAACATTACAAAGGCAGGTCTTCTGACTTACTCGCTTTTGAGGCCTTCCCATCTGCCTTAGGCAGAAAGTGACCGGGTTTCAAAAGCTGTATTTGAGTATTACAGCAGCGGGAACTGTACAGGTTTCACACCTGTTTCCCTATTAAGTCATCCATCAGGTCAGATGGAATTGACACCATTGTTAGTAGCAAAAGTAAATAATTTATTAAATTGTAAAGAATAATAATATAAATAGTTTAAAGGTTGTATTATTCGAATTTATAATATTCAGATATTGAGTTAATTAGTTTAGTATGTACAATTCTTAACACTAATATTGCGTTTTTATAAATATATTTGTGAAGGTTCTGTTGATCTTTGTATTAATCAATATAAATTAAATGAAAAAAGAAATGAAAAATCTAAAAAGCAATGTATTTTTTAAGGTTGGTATAATCGTTATCATGATTTTAATATTACTTATCCCAACAACGATGGTTCAAGAACTTATTCATGAGCGAGAAGTTATTCAACTGAGCGCCATTAATGAAGTAAGTTCAAAGTGGGGAGATGGGCAAACCATCACGGGGCCGTATATAGCGATACCATATAACAAATATATTAAACAGTTTTCTAAAAAAGATTCGATTGATAAAATAATTAAGATTCAGGATTGGTTATATTTTTTACCTGAACAACTCATTATTGATGGCACAATTTCTCCTGAAAAAAGATACAGAGGAATTTATGAAGTTGTTGTGTATGAGTCAGCTTTAAAAATTAGCGGGATTTTTAATGAGCTTGATTTTAAACAATTTGACATTGATAGCAGAGATATTCATTTTGATAAAGCTACTCTTAATCTTGGAATAACTGACCTGAAAGGGATTGAAAAACAGATTAGTTTAAACTGGAACGATAGAAGTATCTTCTTTAACTCCGGCACAAGTACAAATGATATTGTATCGAGCGGTATAAATGCTACAATCCCGGTTGTTAATCATGATTCTTTGAACTATACTTTTTCAATGGAAATAGACTTAAAAGGTAGTCAGTATTTATATTTTGTCCCGGTTGGTAAAACCACCGATGTTAATTTAAAGTCAGATTGGCCGACACCCAGTTTTACGGGTAATTACCTTCCGGACGATAGAAATATATCGAATGCCGGTTTTACTGCATTTTGGAATATTCTTCACTTGAACAGAAACTATCCGCAGAGTTGGAAAGGTAGTCATTACAGTGTACAAAACAGTTCATTTGGAACGGATATGCTACTACCTGTTGGTTGGGATAGCATTGGTAGTTTTTTATTCTTTACTACTTGCACTTAGCGAGCACATCAGGTTTAATTTATCATACCTCTTAGCATCAATACTTACTTTACTATTGGTAACCGGGTACACGACGGCAATCTTAAAGTCAAAAAAAATTGGTGGTTTAATCCTGGGTATTCTGATAATTTTGTATACTTTTATATTTACCATAATCCAATTAGAAGATTATGCGTTATTAATAGGAAGTATTGGAATATTTGTCATACTTGGAATTGTGATGTATTTCTCACGAAAAATTGATTGGTACAGTATAAGCATTGGAAACACCGAAACTAAATAGTAGTTTATAGTGGTCTGATTGTTAATATCCATATTATTGAAGGTCTTATTTATCAATTTGGTTTGTTAATTTTTCATAAGAATTCATTAGTGATGCGTTAACTTTTTAATCTTATTTAGTTTACAACCGCTTACGGTATTAATTAGCTGTGGGTATATTTTAGATAAACACAATATAGTGTGGATATTTGGGGTTGTGTTTTTTTTGCAAAAAATTAACAAACAGAAGCAAATCATATAAAATTTATTAAATTTGTAAGAAAAAAATAAATGCCAAAGATTTTTGAATATTTAGGAATCATAATTTTCTTCTATTCCAATGAACATGAACCGATACATGTTCATGCGGAGAAAGGAGAATTTCAAAGTAAGGCCGAATTTATTATCTCAAATGGAAAAATCATAGAAATTAGAATAAAAGAGAATAAAGGATTTAAACCATTAAAAGGTGCAGACCTGAATAATTTCAAAGACTTTTTATCAGTTTATGCCAACGAAGTCGTTAAAAAATGGATTGATTATTTTGTTTACCATAAAAACGTTGATTTTGAACGAATAACAAATAAGGTAAAATGAAAATTATAGAACAATATTCGGAAAAACAATTCGATAAGATTGAAATTGGATTTGCAAAATACATAGGAGATTATGCAATTCGAATAAAATTTAAAGATGGGACTGAAAAACTTATTGACTTTAAATCCTTTTTGAGTAAATCTCAACATCCATCAATAAATAAATATTTAAAAGAAGATCTGTTTTCAAATTTTCAAATTGTTAAAGGTAACCTTAATTGGAATGACTATGATTTGATTTTTCCAATTTGGGATCTATATAATGGACGAATTGAAGGATAAAAGAAGCACCAAAACCACATCACGCAATATAAAAAATTGGGGTAGAAAGTGGTAAATATGAAAATTATAACATTAAATAAACGGCGTAGTAAATTGAAAGTTTGGTGATTCAAAATGCCCAACTTTTCATATTCACAGTTACCAACAATTATGTGGGGGAAAGTCATTGTATCCGTTTTTCTATTGCTCTACTCGTGTAATTCAAACACTGAAAAAGAACCCATTGAAAAATGGAAACAGGAAATTCTTGAAACAGAACAAAACTTCGCCAGGCAGGCACACAAAGAAGGAGTGCCCAAAGCTTTTTTAACCTATACTGCCGAAGACGCTGTATTATTACGCAATAATCAATTGGTTATAGGCAAAAATGCAATCAGGGAATATTACAAAAATAAGTCAGCAGGTGAGAGCAATGTTAGCCTGACCTGGAAACCTGATTTTATGATGTTGCCGAATCGGGTGATCTGGGATATAGTGCGGCCAATATACCTTTTCGGTAATTGATTCAAGTGGTAACAAAACTGAAAGTACTGGTGTGTTTCATACTGTTTGGAAAAGACAACCCGATGGGAGCTGGCGATTTGTCTGGGATTAAATTCACATACTATGAGTAAATTCATAAACATAGTTTTAGTTACATTTTTATTAATATGGATCGTAGGATGTAAGAATTCGCGTAATAAACTTGCTGTAACTTCTCCATCCAAAAATATTGATGTCGGATTTTTTGTTAACGATGAAGGTTCAGCTAATTATTTTGTGAAATATAGAGGAGCGCTAATAATTGACACTTCTGATATGGGATTTGACTTTCTAAATCAAGCACCACTTAAAAAAGGATTGAAAATTATTGACATTAAAACTAACTCAGTTGATGAAGACTGGGAAATGCAATGGGGTGAACAACGAATTGTTAATAATCATTACAATGAGATGATTATTAAATTAGAAGAGAGTATGGCTCCTAACCGCAAACTAAATATTTATTTCAGAGCCTATAACGATGGTATTGGATTTAGATATGAATTTCCTGAGCAAGAAGGTGTAGATAGCGTTATTATTGTGGATGAAAACACTCAATTCAAACTAACCGGCAACCATACTTGCTGGTGGATACCTGGCGATTGGGACATTTACGAACATCTGTACCACACAACTAAATTTTCTGAAATTGATGCCCTTGCGGCACGCAACCAACAATGGTTGGCCCAAAGTCATATACCTGAAAATGCTGTTAATACACCTGTTACCATGCGTATTGAATATGGGCTACATCTAAGTTTTCACGAAGCTAATCTTACCGATTATGCAGGAATGACACTTAAAGTGGATAAGGAAAATTTATCAATGATCAGTGAATTGGTAGGTTCCGACCGTTTGGGTTACAAAGTAAAACGGGCATTACCGTTCAGTACCCCATGGCGTACTATCCAAATTAGTGAAGAAGCATCTGACCTGATTGAATCAAATTTGATTGTGAACCTAAATGAACCTAATAAATTAGGTGATGTTAGTTGGTTTAAACCAAAAAAATATGTTGGCATTTGGTGGGAAATGCACATTGGTATATCAAGTTGGGACTTAAAAAGTGGCAGGCATGGTGCAACCACCGAAAATGCTAAAAAATATATTGATTTTGCTGCAAATAATAACATTTCAGGTGTGCTGGTGGAAGGATGGAATACGGGATGGGAGCATTGGATTGGTTTTGAGGATAGGGAAGGGATATTTGATTTCGTTACTCCATATCCTGATTATGATATTGCAGCAGTAGTAGATTATGCCAGCGAAAAGGGAGTTGAAATCATTATGCATCATGAAACCTCGGGAGCACCAATTACTTATGAGCAGCAGTTGGATACTGCATACGCCTTAATGAAGAGTCTTGGGATACACTCTGTAAAAACAGGCTATGTCGGGCCAATTATTCCTAAAGGGGAATATCACCATGGGCAATGGATGGTAGTTCATTACAGGAAGGTAGTTGAGACCGGTGCAAAATACAAGGTTGCTATTAACGCTCATGAACCAATAAAAGCCACAGGTATTCGGCGTACATATCCAAATGCCATTTCAAGGGAAGGATTACGTGGACAAGAATTCAACGCCTGGGCAAGTGACGGCGGAAACCCTCCTGAGCATTTGTCAATAGTTGCCTTTACCCGAATGTTAGCCGGACCGATAGATTTTACACCGGGTGTATTTGATATTAAACTAAAAACGAAAGAAAACAATCAGGTCAATACCACACTTGCCCATCAGCTGGCACTTTATGTTGTGATTTATAGCCCAATCCAAATGGCTTGTGATTTACCCAAAAATTATGAAGGAAACCCTGCATTTCAATTTATTAGGGATGTTGGAGTAGATTGGGAACAAACTACAGTGTTGAATGGTGAAGTAGGAGATTTTGTTACAATTGCCAGGCAGGAAAAAGAAACCGAGAATTGGTTTGTGGGCAGTATTACTGATGAAAATGAAAGAGAAATTCATATAAATTTTGATTTTCTTGATCCCGGTAAAGAATATAAAGCCATTATTTATAAAGATGGAGCCGATGCGCACTGGAAAGATAATCCTATAAGTTATGAAATTGAAAAAACAATTTTAACAAGCAAGATAGAAAGGTCATTTTTATTAGCCGCAGGCGGGGGATTGGCAATAAGCCTTGAAGTTAAAAAGTAGGAAAAAATGGAATTGTTAAAAATATATAATTCGCTGGAATAATCCCTAAAAACTGATGACATCGTCCAAAAATGAACTAATTTTGACAAAAATAAAGATTCCGGTTCACTTAAAAATTAGTTACTAAAATGAAAACAACACTAAGTTATCTGATTGTCCTGGTCCTACTTGCCTTTGTTGGTAATTCTCAGGATGTAACAACAGTAGAAGCCAAAAATTACGACATAAGTGCCAATTTAGATTTACAAGCTGTAGCAACTGTTTTCGGTGAGTCGAATGATTTGCAGGATTTTGAAAAACGGTTAAATGATCCTGATAAGCATATATCGAATCTCGATTTAAATAATGATGGAGTAGTTGATTACCTGCGCGTTATCGAAGTTTCAAAGGATAATACTCATGTTGTTACAATTCAGGCAGTAATTGGTGAAGATCAGTTCCAGGATGTTGCCACTATCGATGTTGTAAAAGATAATTCAGATAATACAACCGTCCAGGTTGTAGGTGATGTTTATATGTATGGCCCCGATTACATCGTTCAGCCGGTGTATGTCCATCAGCCTGTAATCTATACCTATTTCTGGGGACCAATGTACAGTCCCTGGTATTCACCTTACTATTATGGTTATTATCCACCGTATTACGACCCATGGGCTCCATATCCTACGTATTATTACACAACAAATGTTTATGTAAATTATAATAACTCATACAGATATCCTACAGAAAGATACAGCAGGGCTTCAGTTGAATTGGAGAATAGAAACCGGAGAAATGATTTTGGAAAGAAATATCCCGACAGATCATATAATGAACGGACTAATTCGCAGGGTAATGCCAGATCAAATATCCATACCGGTAATAATGATGCTACAAACAGGCCAAATCAGAATGCAACCGGCAGGAAGGTACAAAAGGATTGGAAACCCGAAGAGGGTTTAGACAGAAATACAAACATGGAAAAAACCAGAGTTGTTACTTCTCCACAAAAATCAGTCAATAATCCTACCGAAAACCGGAAACCGGCGAATCAGGTAAATACCCATGATAGACCTGAACAAAAACCTGTCGCTAATCCTGTTGAAAACAGGCAACCTCCAAATCAAAGAAATATGAGTAATGAGAAACCTGTACCGAAAACTGTTAACAACCCTTCAGAGGCCAGGCCACCTACAAATCAGAGTAATCAAAATGTCGTAAAACCTGTTCAAAAGAGCATGGATAGCCCTACTCAGGCCAGGCCAGCGTCAAACCAGGTGAATACTGAAAAACCTCAACAGAAATCTGTAAATCAACATAATACTGCTAAACCGGCAACTCGAAATACTCCTGACCCGGATGATAATACCAAGCCTAAAAAGAAATAATTCATCAAAATTTACGATAATGTTTGTCAACGCTCATGTTCATACTTTTAGAGATGTTGATGTGCCCCGCCGGTTTCTTCCCTTGGGACTGGTGAGGGTACTTGCCGATTTTAGCGATCTAAAGATCTGTTTTGCACACTTTGGCTCAGAGTATTTCTGGGAATGTAATACTTTTGTAGAAATATGTATCTTTAGCCACCAGTTAAACTAAAATTTGAATTGAACATGAAAGCTCTTATTAAGGTACTAATTCTTATTCTAACGATCTCGTTTTCTTTAACTTATTCCTCTTGTTCAAGAAAGAGCCATGGATTTAATTACAAGTCCGACCCAAAAAGTGGTGCCACTTCATACGACCCGGTTGTTACTAAACACAAACCAATTCGTAAGAAATTCATTTTAAATAATAAGCGAAAAACCATACTTGGTCATAGTAAACCCCCAAGGAGCAATTAAATAAGTTGCTTAGGATTCAATAGTTGGCATTGTGTTGTTTCGAACATGACATAATTTTTAATTTAACTGACACACATCCCCTTAAAATTCATAATAATTTGACAGTGATGGTAGCATTGCATTATGCAACTGCATTGGCATATTGTTTGATAAGCAAAACAAAAAATTAATTAAAATGACATTTAATATTGGAATTTAAAATAATTACATAATAAACATAAGAAAATGAAAGAATTACAACCATTAAACGAAAATGTATTGTTAGACATAAGTGATAATAAAGCAGAGCAAAAAACTGCTTCAGGAATAATTATCCCTGATTCGGCAAAAGAAAAACCACAATACGCAAAAGTAATTGCAATTGGCAATATTGAAAATTCAGGTATTGTTGTTGGCGACACCGTTTTTTTCAAAAAATATACCGGAACCGAGTTTGAATTCGAAGGAGGTAGTTATTTGATGGTGCCTTATGCCGATCTGTTGGCAAAAATTGTTGAAACTGAGGAAATTTAATTTTGTGGTTTCATATAAAAATGAGCTGCTTTGGTTAAACAGGGCAGCTTTTTTTGTGAATTGCAATAATAAGAAAAACAATAACTTCATATTGATAACGGAAAAAAACATCTGATTACAATGCCTAATTATGTAACTTCCTGAATGCACTACCCAAGTTATCAATTATATCGCTCGCAATCAATGCATCTAATCCTTTTTCGTCGGCGGCTATATCGCCAGCCAGTCCGTGTAAATAAACACCTAATATTGATGCAATTCCCGATGTGCACCCCGAAGCCAGTAAACCTGTAATTATTCCTGTTAACACATCGCCGCTGCCTGCTGTAGCCATGCCCGGATTTCCTGTGGAGTTAAAATAGCATTGACCATCGGGGAAACAGATGCTGGTGTAGGCACCTTTTAATACGATGTATATTCCGTGCTTTTGGGCAAGATTTTTTTGTTTTTCAAGTCGCTCAAAATCGTTTTTCCAGCTTCCGGCAATCCGTTGAAATTCTTTGGGATGTGGTGTAAGGATACTTCCTTTTGGCAAAAATGCAAGCCATGTTGGGTTTTCACCTAGTATGTTGATTGCATCTGCATCAAAAACTATCGGGCACATGCTGTTTTGAATTAACAATTTCATTGCCATTTGCGACTCGTGTTCCATCCCCATACCGGGACCAATTCCAATGGCATTATAAAGTCCAAGGTCGGGCACTTCTGAAAAATAGTTATCATATCTGTCGATACTGATCATAGTTTCGGGTGATGCAGTTTGGAGGATTTGAATACCGGCCTTTGGTACATGAGTGTGCAATAACCCAACGCCCGATCTCAGGCATGCCCTTGAGGCGAGTATTGCCGCTCCCATCTTGCCATAACTTCCTGCAATAAGCAAGGCATGCCCATAAGTGCCTTTGTGAGAGAATTTAGCACGACCTTTTAGTACCGGTTTAATATCGTCTCTAATAATAAAATGGTTTTTAGTTTCTGCAGTATTAATATATTCATGACTCAAACCAATATCCACCACTTCCCAGTTACCAACATACATTTCATTTTCGGGTAATAAAAAAGCCAGTTTTGGAAATTGAAACGAAAGAGTATAATCGGCTTTGATAATTTCACCTTTTCCTTCAAACGATGTATTATCGGCAAAAAGGCCGGATGGCATATCAATTGAAATTGTTATTGCTTTTGCATTATTGATATATCTGATCACTTCCCCTATAAATCCAACTATGGGTTTTGATAAACCCGATCCAAAAATCGCATCAACAATAACATCATTACTGCCAATATCATCAATTTCACTTTGTTCATTAATTTCATTTATTGTGATGTTTGAAATACCTATTAATCTTTCATAATTAATTTGAAAATCATCGGTTGTATTATCGGAATACCGGATAATACTTATTATAACAAGATAGCCACTATTAGCAAGCATTCTTCCGAGGGCAAGGCCATCACCACCATTGTTTCCTAATCCTGTAAAAATTTGAATTTTTTTATCGGCACTAACATTTTTTTGTACCCAATTGAAAATCTGAGTTGCCGCTCTTTCCATTAAATCAATGGATGCAATTGGCTCATTTATAATTGTATAGGCATCAGCATTACGTATATTATCTACAGAAAGAATTTTCATGATTTAAGTTTTAATTCGATATAAATATACAATGAAAAATTTATTTCAGCAATTTTACTTTAAAAAATGTAATTTTACTAAAATATAGATAAATACAAGTTATTGTATTTGGGCGTTTTATGCAAGGCAATTAAAAGTGCTGCTGAATGTTAAAATCCAAATTTGAACATCGACTTTTTCTTAGGTATTTAAGATTACTGGAGATTCAAAAACAAAGACCAAGTTTTGAATACCTGAAAAAAATTGTTAGAGCACAAATTTCAAAGATACCATTTGAAAACATTTCTAAACTATATTATAAGAAGCACTTTAACTTAAAACAGTTGATTGACTTTGAACTTTATCTTGATGGAATTGAAAAATATGGATTTGGAGGCACATGTTATTCTAACAACTTCTATTTAAACCAACTCCTAAGTTGGTTAGGCTATGAAATTAAACTCTGTGGGGCTGATATGAAAAACCCAGATGTGCATTTAGTAAATATTGTTAATATTGAAAATCGTGAATTTCTTGTTGATACAGGTTATGCTGCACCATTTTCAGAACCTCTTCCAATCGATTTATTATATGATTATACTATTCATATGGGGCTGGACAGATATATTGTAAAACCTAAGACGAACCATAATTCTCAGATTGAATTATATCGTAACGGCGAATTAAAGCATGGGTATAAAATTAATCCTGGGGCGAGAAATATAGGTGAATTTCAACAAGTTATCGAGAATTCCTTCAAAGCAAGTGCAACATTTATGAATGCATTATTACTTACTCGTTTTGATAATAATAATTTTGTCGTTATCCACAACAGGACCATTATTGAGACATACGGAAAGGTTATGAAAAAGAATTCATTAGGATCTGTTGAGCAATTAGCTTCAGTCATCAATGATCGTTTTAACATCCCTGAGGCAATTGTAATTGAAAGTATAGCTGGACTTCAAATGCATAAAAATGGTTGGAGTTGAGATTTAATAAAATATGTAATTTAGAATAGTAAAATTCAGATCATTTTATCAGTTTTTGGGCAATACAATCCCCATCCTGCCAGTGCACGATCATTATAGTATTAAATCCTAAACTCATAACCGCTTAACTTTTAATTGGGACATCTGACATAGTGAACGTATCCTGCTTATGCCTCGATGGTGTACGTTTGACCTTTCTCCCAATATTTCTTCCACAAGTGCAAGGCCATCACCACCGCTGTTTCCTAATCCTGTAAAAATTTGAATTTTTTTATCAGTACTAACATTTTTTTGAAACCAATTGAAAATCTGAGTAGCAGCTCTTTCCAATAAATCAATAGATGCAATTGGCTCATTTATAATTGTATAGGCATCAGCTTCATGTATAATATCTGCAGAAAAAATTTTCATGATTTGAGTTTTAATTCGATATAAATTTACATTGAAAAATCTAATACCGCAATTTTACTATAAAAAATGTAATTTTACTGAAATATAGATAGACACAAGTCGTTGTGTTTTGATGGTAGTTGTGTATCATTGAAGGAAATTACGAAATAAACTAAAAACGAATTAATTACGACGCTATAATCAAATATTTATTCAACCCTAAATACAAATAATTATGGAAAATGGAAAAATAAAAATCCCAATATGGTTTTGGGTAGTAACTATCTTTTTTCTTCTATGGAATATAATGGGCGTTTTTTCCTTTTATGAACATACTTTTATTTCAGAGGAAGCCTTGGCGAAATTGCCGGAACAAGAAAGAGAACTTTATGGAGACTATCCAATATGGACAACCATTGTTTTTGCTATTGCAGCATTTGGTGGATTATTAGGCTCTTTAGGACTGATATTTAAAAAGAAATGGTCTAAAATAGCTTTTATCATTTCATTATGTGCTATCATTCCACAAATGGTTCATAATGTATTTTTCACTAAATCTATGGAAGTTTACGGCCCGGTACAAGCCGCTACAATGCCGATTATGGTCGTGGTTTTTGGTGTATTTTTAGTATGGTTTTCAAATGTTGCAATAAAAAAGAATTGGTTAAATTAGCGATACGAAACAAAAAATATAGTGCATTTGGCCGGTAATGCTATAAATGAACATAATAGCTTTATTAAACTTAATAACTTATTGAAACTTTGGTGCATTGCAATACAAAACGCATCAAATTTAAACTTTTGCCTTCTTAAAAAAATATCATGCTGAAGCCATACGCTTATGAATAAATCACATTTTGAAAAGTTAGAACGAATGTATTTGCAAGCTAATGTGAATAAAATGATATTTGATACAACTACTTGCAAAATTACAAAAGAAAGGTCTGAAATTAGCCTAGTTGTTTCTGAAAAGTATTTTCACGCGCTAGGAGCTATTCATGGTTCTGTATATTTTAAATTACTTGATGATGCTTGCTTTTTTTCTGTCAATTCCATTGTGGAAGATGTTTTTGTATTAACAACATCTTTCAATATAAATTTAATTCGACCTGCAAATCATGGTTTGATAAAAGCTATTGGAAGAGTTAAGTTTAAATCAAAAGAATTGTATGTTGCTGAAGCTACTTTGTATAATGCAGAAGGAAGGGAAATTGCATTTGGGACTGGTAATTTTGCAAAAAGTAAAATACCTTTATCTGAAGATATTGGATATAAATAATCGGAAAAGAAAAAGACGAAAGTACAACAATAATTCATGTTCTACAATTGGACAGACTGTTTATAGAAAAAGCATTAAATGCAGAATTCAAAGACTTTGAAGATGTGTTGCAAAACTTCTGAGCGATAAATAATGGAGAAATAGATTTATAATCACCACCATTGTTTCCTAATCCTGTAATAATATGAAAACAATAGAAGAAAGTGTTGTTACAGCGATGGACGGTTCTGATAAGGAACTTTTCCCATATTTACCTTATATACTTCAAGATCTGTGGGAAATTGGGGCTGACCCATACGCAATAATCAAACTAATAGGCAAACATTTTACTAATTGTGCCAACTTAAAAGTCCTTGATTTAGGTTGTGGAAAAGGAGCCGTTTCAATAAAAGTGTCCCAAAAATATGGATGCCATTGCTATGGGATAGATGCTATCCCTGAATTTATTGATTTAGCTAAAGAAAAAGCGATAGACTATAAAGTAGAGCATTTGTGTACATTTGAGATTGGTGATATTAGAGAAAAAGTAAGTGAATTATCAGGTTATGATATTATAATACTTGGAGCTATCGGCCCTGTTTTTGGAGATTATTACTCAACCCTGACAACTTTATCAAAATGTCTTAATAAATCAGGGATTTTCGTAATTGATGATGGGTACATTGAAAATAATAGTGATTACATTCACCCCTTGATTCAAAAGAAGAACACAATCATTCAGCAAATTGATTCTGCCGGAATGCAGCTAATAGAAGATGATGTGATCCAAAAAGATGATATTAAAGATTCGAATGACTATATATTTGACAATCTGAAAAAGCGCTGCTTTGAGCTGATTAATAAATATCCCGATAAGAAAGAACTTTTTGAAAGCTACATAAAGAATCAGGAAATTGAAAACGATGTTCTTGAAAACAAGGTAGTTTGCTCAACTTTGATTATAAAGAGAAAAAACTAAACCACTATGGACTAAAAGTTCAATAGGTTTATTGCACGAATGAAATTCGTTTTGAAATTACCTAATCATAAACGGAAGCCAGAAGTTAGAAGTCAGAAGTTGTTCAAGCTTCAAACCCCATGCAGAACAATTATTTTTCTGGTTACAATCGTGTTTAATTAATAGCACTAATGTTCCTGCTTACAACTAAGTGCGGGATGAGCATTGGTTGGCAACTGGACGTTTTTACCTAAAGAGTTTTATATAATTATCAAATATATATTGCCTACTTCTTTGACCACCTGTAACTTCTTTTAAAATGTTCATTTTCTCTAAGTCAGCAATTAGTTTGTAGGACGATGGCATCGATATTTCTGTTATTTTACTAACCCTTTCAGCATTAACTAATGGTCTTTTATATAAATAATCTACTACTTTTTTTGCATTTACAGCTCTGCTGCCTAACAATTGAACATTCTCTTCGGTATTTTTTTGTAATTGCAGAATATTATCAAAAGTTAAAA
The DNA here is from genome assembly GCA_014382445.1 of Bacteroidota bacterium. GTDB lineage: Bacteria > Bacteroidota > Bacteroidia > Bacteroidales > F082. Next base: position 244,672 of record JACNJS010000010.1, on the reverse strand, counting down.
TCCCGTTTCTAGCAGTTTCAATTATCCCAACAAGAAAAAACTTGAACCACTGATCTAAATCATTTTTCTCTCTAACAATCATTAAGTTATCGTAGTATAATTTTCGATTTTTTTCGAAGAAGTCAGATAAATACAATACTGGCTTTTTCAAAATATTTTTGCTAACCAAATACAATGGAATTAATAATCGTCCTACTCTACCATTTCCATCAAGAAATGGGTGAGTTGTTTCAAATTGATAATGAACCAAAGCAATTTTTAATAATTCCGGTAAAAATATTTCTTCATTATGTAGAAATTTTTCTAAGTCGCTCATTAATTCTGGAATTGAAGTATGCACAGGTGGAATAAAAGTGGCATCATTAATTGTTGCGCCTCCAATCCAATTTTGGCTATTCCTAAATTCTCCGGGTTGTTTTTTTTCTCCTCTAACTCCTTGCAAAAGTATCTTGTGAGTATTTTTTATTAATCTTGAAGAGAACGGTAGCTTTTCTAGTTCACTTATTGCCCATTCCATTGCTTTAATGTAGTTTTGAACTTCTTCCCAATCATCTCTTTTGTTTAAGGGAATGTCTTCCATATCAAGTAGGGCTTCATCCATGTTTGTCTGAGTTCCCTCAATCTTGCTACTTTTTGTTGCTTCCTTCAATACATGCATGCTAATAAATAAGTCGATATTCGGGACATATTTTGAATACATATCAAGTCTTCCAATTTCTCTATCAGCCTGACTCAATAGTTGCATTACTTCCATATTTTTGATTTGCAATTGTTTATTGATCAATTCAGGTTGGAAACTTTTGTAGTATCCCTGGCTTATATATTCTCCAGATTTAAAATGTTTCATGATAATAATTTTAAACAAAGGTAATCATTATTTAAAATATCCCCTAAAAACTTAAATAAATAATGCCCTTATTTAAGTTATTGAATTCTCAAATTTAATAGTCTTTCAGGTTTTAAATTCTACGGCTTGAATGTCATCAAAATTTTCAATACACTATGGAAAATTCAGGGGCTATGAATTGACGAATTTTTCTATCTACTGTGAAATCGTTTAGTTCGGTGGGCAAGAAAACGGTACAAACGTTATAGAACAAGCTTAAACATAGCTTTTCGGTGGTTAGATAGAGTGCGGAAACAGTTTCCCTGTCTTCTTTATCATTGGCAATTAGGTTTTTCGAACTAGAACGTTTAGATTTGTATAACGAGAGCCGTATGACGCGAATGCGTCATGTATGGTTCAGTGAGAGGCTTGGTGTGAAATTACTCTTGCCTACTCAACACTTATCGTTTACATTAATTTAAAACAGACAGTACGTAATTAGTATTTAATGAGAAAATTATTTAAAATGATTGGAATTTCTATTATTGCAATATATGGTTTAATAATAATTGTTGCAACACTTTTTTTGATTTTTAGCCCTCAGTTTGGAAAAAGCGCAACCAAAGAAAAAAAAATAGAATACGCTAAATCAGGAAATTACGAAAATGGAAAGTTTATTAATCAAAATCCAACTACTATGGACTTGCAGTATTGGGAATTGATTAAGAAAATGATAAAAGACTCTCCCAACAGAAAACCAAATGAGAATATTATTGTTGAAAAAATAAACTTGAAAGCTATTGAAAATCATAACACTGGCGTTACAAAACTTACGTGGTTTGGTCATTCAACGTTCTTATTAGAAATGGGTGGTAAGAAAATTCTTATTGACCCTATGTTAGGAAAGTCACCTTCGCCTCATTCATTAATTGGTCCTAAACGCTACTCAAAAGAGGTACCTATTGAAATTGAAAAACTACCTGCAATTGAGGCCGTAATTTTATCTCACGACCATTATGACCACCTAGATTATGAATCAATTCAAAAATTAAAAGGAAAGGTTGGTCATTACTTTACCCCATTAGGTGTTGGTAATCATTTAGTAGAATGGGGAATAGCAGAAGAAAAAATTAGCGAATTATATTGGTGGGAAAGCATTGAATTTGATAGTATAAAATTAGTATGTACTCCCGCCCGACATTTTTCAGGAAGAGGAATATTTGACAGATCAACAACTTTGTGGTGTTCATGGGTAATTGCAGGAAAAAAAGATAATATTTTCTTTAGTGGAGATAGTGGCTATGACACGCATTTTATGGATATAGGCGAAAAATATGGACCTTTTGATATTTCACTAATGGAATGTGGTCAATACAATGAGGATTGGAAACTTCTTCATATGATGCCGGAAGAGGCAGTACTAGCGTCAATTGACCTAAAAAGCAAGCTAATACTACCAATACATTGGGGAGCTTTTACATTGGCTTTTCATGATTGGAATGACCCAATTGAAAGAATAACCAAAAAAGCACATGAATTAAATATGCCTGTAACTACACCAAAAATTGGAGAGCCGGTTATACTTGGAAAAACAACTTTCCCATCAGAAAAATGGTGGACCATTTATGTGTCGAAAAATGAATAAAACGTGTGGTAACAAGATGGTCACTGAAATTGAACATTCATCCAATACTTAGGGCATTGGTTTTAATATTTACGAGACAAACTGTGTATGTCTTTCTGTGACAAACCAGGCTGGAATAACTATCGAAACATTAATAAATAATACATTTATTGTTCTACTCCAGCCACGGATCCATATTAGTGTTTGTACTTGCGTAGATGTTGGTATTTGTAAACTTAACGATTGTTTGTAGCATTTCAAGTTTCACTTGTGATTCTTTATCTGAAGGGTTCGATTGAAGTATGGTAATATAGTCGTTTATTGCTTTACTGTGTTCCTGAATCTTAGTGTATAGTTGTGCTCTTGAATGTAACAGATTCAGATTGTTATCAGAACTTTGAATTTCCTTACTTAACTTCTCAATTCGTTCAAGTATTTCCTGATTTTCCCATTCTTTGTTCATCTAATCACTTTTTGAAATCCTAAGCATAGTAATTTCAATATCCCCATTTTCAGGAATAATAGTAAACCAATTGTTATCTTCAGCAAACCATTTGTACTGGTTTCCAACTCTTACAATATAATCATTAGTTGTTTCACCTTCAACAACCTGAACCACAAACCCCCCATTCTTACCTGTATCACTTCCATAGCTAAATATTATTTTAAATGGATTACCGGTTAAATTTTTGGCTTTGAGGAAGATATAGTTACTTTTTCTAACATTTATTTTAACCGGCTCAAAATCAAATTTTTCGGTTATTCCCGAAGATATTGTATCGGAGCTCTTTATAACATCAACGATTGAATTTTCTTCGATGTATCTGCTGATTTTCTCGATCATTTCGGCAGGGTATGTTTCATCTAATTTAATTTTACCTGCTTTTCGGTAAGCAACTATAGCCTTGTCGTATATTTTTGATGCATATAATTTGTCGGCATCTGCAATTGCAACATTATATTCTGCTGACAGCCGTTTTAACTTTTCAGCAATAAAGCCATTACATTCGGCTATTTTTTGTTGAGGATAATTTTCACCCGGTTTAATGCTGCCGGCTAATTGGTATTTTATAACAGCATCTTCATAATGCCCCTGTTCAAAGAAATTGTCAGCGGCAACTACTGATTCAGTATAGCGTTTCTCTTGTTCTGCTGCCATTTTTATAAGTGTATTATCAATATCTAAGATACGTTTTACCGGATATTGCTGATCATTTCTAAGAGTCTGAGCTTTTTCAAACTCAACCCTCGACAGCTCAAAACTCCCATCTTCAAACAGTTTATCACCTTTGGCAACAGCATCCTCATAGGTTTTTTTAAGTTCTGCTTCCTTTTGTATGTTAATCTGAATGGTTTCAACCTCCAGCTTTTTTTGTTGTGCTGATTTATCGCCAGGAATTAAAGCTATTGCCTGATCATACCTTGCGATTGCGGTAGCATACTCCTTCTGATTTTTAAAGGAGTCACCCTCTTCAATAGTACTATCAAACTGTTGCTTAATTTCAGCAATTTTTGTTTTAACAAAAATTAAACTGTCAATCCTGTTTATTTGGCTATGAGGTATATTCTCATAGGGTTTGAGTTCGGCAGCATCGACATATGAACTTTTTGCCTCCACTAGCTTATCTTGATTAAACAACCCCTCAGCTGTAAGCATTAGTTCATTGTATTTTTCGTCTATTTGCTTTTGTTTTGCATCCTCAGCCATCAATAGCGTTATGGCATTAATTTTTGCCTGTGGGTAAGCTTCATCTGGTTTGAGGTTTAATGCCATGTTATAATTGGCAAGTGCATCAGAATATGCTTCAATGTCCAGCAGGCTGTCACCAATTGTTACATATAATTTGTAGTTTTTTTCAAGATCTTTTTTCCCTTCCTCCAGTTTTTCATCAATTTTTTCTATCATGTCGGCAGGATAATTTTTTTCGGGCCATAATTTCGATGCATCTAAATATTGCCTGCGAGCCGAAATAAAATCTTTAGAAACGTAGAATTCATCTGCCTTTTCAATCTGACTGTTGTACTTTTTTTGTTTGCTGTTAAGTGGTATTAACTCAGCAATTTTCTGCTTCGCCACGTTATTTTCAGGGAATACGCTATCGGCTTCTTTATAAATATTTAAGGCTTTATCGTAATTTTTTATAAGGAGGTATTTTTCTGCATCTTCTAATTTCTGGTTGAAAATTACTTCCCTTCGTTCATATTCTGTTTTAAGAATATTGGCATTATTTAGTTCAGTTATTGGCGCATCTTTTTCCGGAAAAATACCTGCAGCTTTACGAAAGCTGGCGATTGCATTATCATATTGCTTGTTGGTAATATAAACTCTCCCGGCTGCCATTGCTTTATCAAATGAGGCAATTTTTTCTTTTTCATTGGTTTGAAATTCCACAATCTCTCGCACTTTTGTTAATGCGTATTCGTCATTAGGGATAATTTTTAGTGCTTTAAGAAATAGGGTTATTGCAGCACTTAGTTCATTTTTATCGTATAGTTCATCAGCAAGATCAATAATATCGTAGAACTCATCTTCTGAAGCCAGAGTGGATTTCATTTTTTCAACAATGATTGATATTTTTCCATTTGCATAATTATCGCCGGGTTTAAGTTTTAGAGCTAATTGGTAGTAGGCTTTTGCGTTAAGCAGTTCAGAGTTGGCATAGTGCTTGTCTCCGTAAATAATTGCTTCGTCGTACGTAGTAACCTCTTGAGCAATAGTTGTTAATCCTAAAAACAGAATTATTAGCGGCGCAATAAATTTAAATAGAAAGTTGAATTTTATTGTGATGGGAACTGCTTGCATTTTTATTTTTTTAGTCTGTTTTTTTATGGTTAACAACTTATAACATATAACATAAAACATATAAAACTTAACGTCCATTTCTATAAATTATTTTCTGTGGAGATTATGCCGTCAGTTATTGTTAATTTACGATCAGCCATATCAGCTAATTCTTTATTATGAGTAGCAATTAAAAAAGTTTGCCCGAATTCATTTCTTAGATTCAAAATTAAACTATGCAGTTCGTAAGATGCAGATGAGTCGAGATTTCCTGACGGTTCATCAGCTAATATCACAACTGGATTATTAATAAGAGCTCTTGCAACGGCAACTCTTTGCTGCTCACCTCCGGACAAGGCATTAGGTTTATGCTCAGCTCTGTTTGAAAGATTCAGGAATTTTAGAAGTTCGTTGGCTTTTTTTTGTGCCGATTTCTTTTTCTCACCAGCAATAAATGCCGGCATCATAATGTTTTCCAGAGCAGTAAATTCAGGTAGTAGATGATGGAACTGGAAAACAAAACCGATTTTACTATTCCTGAAATCAGCCAAAGGTTTGTTACCAAGTAGTTGAACATCAATTTCATCAATAGTGATATTTCCGGAATCGGCCTTTTCAATAGTGCCCAGAATTTGAAGTAATGTCGACTTCCCTGCTCCCGATTTACCAACTATTGAAACAATTTCACCGCGTTTAATTTTTAAATTAATTCCCTTTAGGACATCAATACTCCCGTATGATTTTATTATGTTCTGGGCAATGATCATAAGTGTAATTTATGGCGGTAAAGGTAAAACTAATTTAAAAGTCATTCTAAATTTTTGTTCATATTCGACTTTGTTGTATATATTTATACCAATAATCATATAATGTGCTACTTTTGGCCTTCTAAAATGCAAATTTAACTTCTTCCTAATATGAACTTACATGAATATCAAGGCAAATCAATCCTTCAGGGATTTGGTGTAGCAGTTCCATACGGACTTGTAGCATCATCGCCTGAAACTGCTGTTGAAGCCGCAAAAGAAATACAGAAAAAAACCGGCTCCGATAAATGGGCAGTAAAAGCACAAATACATGCCGGAGGCCGTGGAAAAGGTGGTGGTGTAAAAATTGCAAAATCACTTGATGAGGTAAGAGAATTTGCGGATCAGATATTAGGTATGATGCTCGTAACACCTCAAACAAAAAAAGAGGGTAAACTTGTCCGCAAAGTACTTATTGAACAAAATATTTATTATCCCGGTACTGAAGAGGTTGAAGAATATTACATGAGCATACTTCTGAATCGTGATAAAGGACAAAATATGGTAATGTATTCACCTCGCGGAGGAATGAATATTGAACATGTAGCCGAAGAAACACCTGATGAAATTTTTACCGAATTGATAGATACTAAAGTTGGGTTGACCGGATTTCAGGCACGCCGGATTGCTTTTAACCTGAACCTTAGCGGTGTAGCTTTTAAGGAAATGGTGAAATTTGTGGCGGCACTTTACAAAGCTTATGTTGGATCTGATAGCAGCCTTTTTGAAATAAATCCTGTTATTAAAGCTGCTGATGGTCGCATATATGCTGCCGATGCAAAAGTGGCTATTGATAATAATGCTCTTTATCGTCATAAGAATATTGCTGAAATGCGCGATTTGAATGAAGAAGATCCCATTGAAGTGGAAGCAGGTAAATTTGATCTTAACTATGTTAAACTTGATGGAAATGTTGCATGTATGGTAAATGGAGCAGGACTCGCCATGGCAACAATGGATATGATAAAAATGTCGGGAGGTAACCCTGCAAATTTTCTCGATGTTGGTGGCACCGCTGATGCAAAACGAGTTGAAGAAGCTTTTAGGATAATATTAAAAGATCCTGCTGTTGAGGCAATTTTGGTAAATATTTTTGGTGGCATTGTACGTTGCGACAGAGTTGCACAAGGTATTGTTGATGCTTATCATAATATTGGTAATATTAATGTCCCTATTATTGTTAGGCTTCAGGGTACTAATGCCGAGGAAGGTAAGATTTTAATTGATGAATCAGGACTTAAAGTTCATTCAGCCATTCTACTTGAAGAAGCTGCACAGCTTGTGAATACAGTGCTTAAATAAAATGTGATTCTTGTATTTCTGAACGGATTTGGGTAAGCCTTGTGGGTAGGGAGTGAATAATCTCTAAGTTACAAAACAATAGTACTTCATGGGAAAAACAATCCACAATACAATTTGCCTGCCTAAGATTTTCATGAAATTATTTCGTGATCTGCAAAGGCAAAAGCGGTTTATGACACGTCATATAGTACCTTTGCTTACCCTGTTTGAAACTGCGAACGATGGCACTTTGTGTTCAAAAGATTTTATTAAAATAAATAAGTACTATGGGATGGCAGTACCTGCTATTCTGGGGGAGGCTTTTTGCTCACTAAGAGGAAAACCCATGAGTTATTTTGAGCGTTGGGCTAGCACTAGTCAGGGCGTAGTAACTGGTTTGTTTGATGATTTTTTTGATGACATCAGGCTGCCTGAAGAGCATATTGTAAATATGGTTGAAAATCCTGAATTAATAATTCCAAATACATCAAAGGAGAAACTATTTTTAGACTTTTATTTAATGGCGTTGCAAAAGTCATCACATCCTGAACAAGTTATAAAGCAAGTGAAGTTGGTTCATCAAGCTCAGGTAGCTAGCATTGAGCAAGAAAACCAAACGATTAATAAAAAACGTATTTGGGAAATCACTCAAAAAAAAGGGGGCGATTCTGTGTTGTTTTACCGTACAATTTATGATCATTTATATGCAAAAGACGAAAAAGAAGCTTTGTTTCAATTAGGGTCGCTTATGCAGTTGGAAAATGACATATTTGATATTTACAAAGATTACAAATACGGAATAGCCACACTGCCAACAACTTTTTTGCGAGTGGCTGATACGAGATCATTATATGCGGAGCAAATGAATTTAATGATTGAACTGTGCCACAGAATGGATTATCCTAAAAAGCAAGTGGTGCAATTTCTTGATCGCTTGATGCCTGTTATAAACAGAGGCTTTGTTTGTTTGGATCAATACCAACATCTTGAAGATAATAATTGTGGAGTGTTCAACCTTGCCTCGTTTACCCGCAAACAACTTATTTGCGATATGGAAAAACCTAAAAATTTCTTTAGAACAATCTTCTATCAATTAACGAATCATTATTGATTGCCATTATGTTGGAGGTTCCAAATTGTTTAATGTAATAAAACCAATGAGGGTTGCTCAAACCTAAACTTTCTCAAATAATAAAATTCTATAATTCCAAAGTCCTTGTCTCAGTGCTTTATATTGATACAATCCCGACTTATAATGGTTTTTTGCATAAAGCGAAGGCTTATAAAACAAATTGTAAATAACAGCCCAGGGACCTCCCAATAAATATGAGTAGTACATTCGTTTAACCGTTGGAGTAATTTCTATTGTTACTTCCTTTTCGTTGGAAAGTTTAAACCCGCTTTGCTGAAAGATATTTTTGTACTCTGGAAGGCAAAGAAAAGGTGCCATACTCCAAAGTTTCCGCCATTTTTCTAATAGGTTATCAGTGTCTTTTTGTTCTTCTTTTGATTTAAAATAATCCGCAATTATTAATCTGCCACCAGGTTTTAATATCCTATATGCTTCCCTTGCAAATTGGTTTTTATTTTGGGATGAAGTAATACTTTCAATTGCCCAGATAACATCGAAGTTATTGTGGTTAAATCCGGTTTGATTATAATCTTCGATTTTGAAATTTACCAGATTGTCGTAACCTAATTCGCGGCATTTTTTAGTTGCATAATCATATTGTTTCTCACTCAAGGTTATGCCACTAACTTTTGCTTTCCTGTGTTTAGCTAAAAAGAAAGCCGATCCACCAACACCGCAACCTGCATCTAATATTTGTTCACCATCTTTTATAGAAGCCATTTCCATCAACACCTTGTTGGTATTAGTCAGCGATTCCTGAAAATTCCTGGTATTTTCATCCCATATCCCGTAATGAACGGCAAGGTTACAATCTAGATGCCACCAGTTTTGGTAGTGAACTAGAGTTTGGTTGTAATAATCAGCAATATCACGGCTTGTAAACAATACTTATTTGTTTTGTTAGTATGGCTAAAATAAAAAAAAAGTTTCAGGTTTATAAAGTGTAATAAATAATAAATTTTTTAATTCGATGTCAATAAAACAATTCTTTTTCTTAATTTCGTTATCTTAATTTAACCTGCCTAAAATGTCAAAATTTGTAAATAGTTGGCAATTTTTTAAAAACGCATATAGCAAGCCATACATTGTTAGGATGCAATTTTCAATTAAAGTTTCTGCAAACTGCACCTTGGTTGCCGACAACATGTGTAGATGTGATCATTGGTTTTCGAGAGACGGAAACGCAGAAATCAAGTATGATATAATTAATGACGGTAACATAATGCGCCCTCACGAAGAAATTATTGAAAAATCAATTGTTGTTGATCTTGGAGGTCCTTATACAGCTTTGTCAAAAATGGTATTATTGGTTTCAAATGGCAATGAAAAAAGCGAAAGTATCTCAATATTGATTTCTGATGCTCCAGATGATCCTTTGTCTAGTAATTAAAATGTGCGCTTATCAAAACTGTTTTACTCATTTGCATTAACTTTGCATTAAATAATTTCTAATGTCATGAAGAAAATTACGTTACTAATAATAGTTTTTGTTCTGTTTTCGATTATCGTCAACAGTCAAAATTTGCGTGCGTATTTATCATATTCAGTATTTAATACGCCCGACAATGAACCATATATTGAAACTTATCTTACAGTAAATGGGAAAAGTATTATCTACGAACAGCTAGATGATGGAAGCTATCAGGGAACTCTTGAGGTGCAAATTCTTTTTAAGCAAGGTGATTCAATTGTTAACTATTCAAAATACGAACTATCAGGCCCCAATATTGACGATACTATAAAAAACAATGTTAATATGCTTGATATTCAAAGGTATGCACTTCCTATAGGGGAGTACAATATCGAAATATCGTTAAGGGATAAAAATAGTGATCAAAAAGAAATAATCTCATATGACAAGTTCACAATTGATTTCGTTGAAGATAATATGGACTTTTCTGATATTGAATTATTGAGTTCTTACAAAAAAGCTGATGAAATAAATTTTCTTGAGAAAAATGGCTATGAGCTAACTCCATACATATTTAACTATTACCCGCAATCTGCAAGCGAACTATCGTTTTATGCTGAATTATATAATAGTAAAGTTGTGCTTGGTGATGATGCTTTTCTTATAACATATTATTTGAGGCCATTTGAAGTAGATAAAAAACTCGACCAATATTTTCATAGAAAAAGAGTAAATCCTGAGCAAGTTATTGTTTTGTTAAGTTCATTCGATATATCAGAGTTGCCTAGCGGAAATTATCTGCTCGTTATTGAGGCACGCGATCGCCTTAATGAGCTATTGGTAAGTAAAGAAACTTTTTTCCAGCGCTATAATCCCAGCGCTCAGTTTAATTTAACCAACTTGCTGGTCTTAGTTACTCAAAACACATTTGTTGACAAACTTGGAGGTAGAGATACTCTTGCTATATATATTGATTATTTAACACCAATTTCAACCGATATTGAGCGCATTTATGCTGAAAATCAGTTTGAAACTGCAGATATTGAAGAATTACGTAAATATTTCCTGAATTTCTGGCTGGAGCGTGATAGGTTGAACCCCGAAATGGCATGGAATGATTATCTGTTAAGAGTTAAACAGGCAAATAAAAATTTTAAATCAGTTTCACAAGATGGTTATCAAACCGACAGGGGCAGGGTGTATTTGCAGTATGGCCAACCTAATGTAATCTCCGAACAGTATTTTGAACCCGCAGCATATCCCTACGAAATTTGGCATTATTATCAGTTAAATGGACAACGTGATAAAAAATTTGTTTTTTATACCCACGATTTGGCCACCAACGACTTTCAGCTTATTCACTCAAACGCTGTTGGCGAACTTAATAATTACCGTTGGGAAACAATTATTTATCGCCGTACTTGGGATCCTAACAGCATTGACGATGCTATTATCCCATCAACCTGGGGAGGTAAGGCTACTGAAACTTATAGGCAACCCTGGTAACAGTAATTCAATGGTGATTTTTTTGAGCTGAGTAAATATAATTTAATTATAAGAATTGAAAAAAACAGCATTAGTAATATTGAATTATAACGGAGCGAAGTTTTTAAAAAAATTCCTTCCGGTTGTTATTGAGCATAGTTCAATGGATGCTGAAATCTGGGTAGCTGATAATTGCTCAACAGATGGCTCCGTTGAGTTGTTAGGAGAGCAGTTTAAAGATGTCAATCTTATTCAAAATGAAACTAATGGAGGTTTTGCCACTGGTTACAATATGGCGCTCCGCCAAATTAAAACCGACTATTATATATTGTTGAATTCTGATATTGAGGTGTGTGAAAATTGGATTAAACCTGTAATTGAATTGATGGAATCGGATGCAAATATTGGTGCTTGCCAGCCAAAAATCAGGTCATATTCACAAAAAGAGAAATTTGAATATGCCGGTGCCAGTGGTGGCTATATTGATAAATATGGGTATCCTTTTTGCAGAGGAAGGATTTTTCAATCACTTGAAAATGATGAAGGTCAATATGATGAAAATGCAGAGGTATTTTGGGCAACAGGTGCATGCATGTTTATACGAGCTGATATTTTCCACCATCTTCAAGGCTTTGATGATGACTTTTTTGCGCATATGGAGGAGATTGATTTATGTTGGAGAATGAAGAGTATGGGCTATAAAGTTGTGGTTTGCCCTTCATCAATAGTATATCACGTTGGCGGCGGCACATTACCTGTTGGCTCGGCACGTAAAACTTACCTTAACTTTCGAAATAACTTTGTGCTTTTATATAAAAACCTGCCTTCCGATAAGCTAATGTCAGTGTTAATTGTGAGGATGTTTCTGGATGGTTTGGCAGCACTTAAATTTTTATTTCAGGGAGGATTCTCCGATTTTATTGCTGTTATCAGAGCTCATAATTATTTTTATAGAAACTGGAAGAGCATTAAAAGAAAACGTAAGGAAACAGTACGCAATGCAGTAAACAAAATATATGAAGGCAATATAGTTGTTGAACATTATTTGCTACGGAAGAGTAAATATTCAGATTTGAAAAAGCCGTTTAGCTGATCATTTTCTGAAATATCCCAGTGCTAATCTGTACGAATCCAATCCAAAACCTGAAATACTACCTTGGCAATATGGTGCAATATAACTTGTGTGTCTGAAAGTTTCCCTTGAAAAGATATTAGATATGTGGACTTCAATTACGGGAATCTCCATGCTTCTAACAGTATCTCCAATGGCTACTGAAGTATGTGTATATGCTCCTGCGTTTAAGATTAATGCATCAAACTCTAAATTAGCCACCTGCATTTTGTTAATTATCTCACCTTCAACATTCGATTGGTAATAGCTTATGTCTAATCCAGGAAACCTATCGCGCAGTTCAACAAGATAGTCATCGAATAAAAGTGTTCCGTAAAGCTCTGTTTCTCTTTTTCCGGTGAGATTTAGGTTAGGTCCGTTTAATATTAATATTTTCATGCTGGCCTTATTATTTTACAAAGATATAGATAATTCTTATTAAGACCGACCTTCCAGAGCCCACCTTTTTGGCCTACAAGGAAGAGTAGGTCTGATGAATAACGAATCTTTATTTGCACATAGAGACAATACTTCAATATTCTAAATTCAAAAGATGGTAAGATTTTATCAAAATAATATACATCATAATATACATCTAATCAATCATTTAAAATTTTTATTAAAAAAATATAGAACTATGTATTGCATAGTACTATATTTGTATTATATTTGCATCATGAAAATAGAAAAAACAAATGCCCAAATGAGGAAAGGAGTGCTGGAATTATGCATATTATCGGTAATTTCAATACAGGAAGTTTATGCATCCAATATATTATCGGCTTTAAAAAATTCGCAATTATTGGTTGTTGAAGGAACTGTTTATCCTTTACTCACTCGGCTTAAAAACGATGGTTTGCTTAGTTACCGCTGGGAAGAGTCCACATCCGGACCACCCAGAAAATACTACAGCCTTACAGAACACGGCAAAGAAGTGCTTGAGTCACTTAAAAATAACTGGAAACAGTTATCCGAATCTGTAATTAGTATTATAAACCTAAAATCTATAAGCGATGAATAAAATTATGAATATAAATATCGGTGGTATTGTTTTTCACCTGGATGATATTGCATATGAAAAGCTAAAAAGCTATCTCGAAGAAATTAACACCCATTTCAAAAAAACCACAGGTGGAGATGAAATAATAGCGGACATTGAAGCACGTATTGTAGAGTTATTTCAGCAGAAACTTAGTAGTAAAAAGGAAGTTATTACACTTAAGGACGTTGATGATGTGATGGCTATAATGGGTAAACCATCTGACTTTGAAGGCGAATCCAATGACGAGTATTACGACCCTGATGTAAAACAGTATAGTAAAAAGCGAATGTTCCGTGATATTGATAATAGAATAGTTGGTGGCGTTTGTTCAGGACTTGGAGCTTATTTTAGAATTGATACCGTTTGGTTCCGACTAGGTTTTGTTATTGCAACACTTTCAGGTTTAAGTATACTTGTTTACTTGATACTATGGCTTATTATTCCACCTGCACGAACTATTGCCGAAAAGCTTGAAATGCAGGGCGACGCAGTTAATATTTCAAATATTGAAAAGTCAATTCGTGAGGAGATGGGTGATCTAAGAGATAAACTTGACGACCTTGCTGCACAAGCAAAACGAAAGTTTAGAAAAAAGACATAATAATATTCTTAAAAGCGTAATAAACTGGTTTGATTAAGTGGATATTAGACTTTTAAGGGTATGTAATTATCAATAGAATTACAAACTTTTGCTGCAAAATTTAATCCACTGCTTAGAATGTTTTCTACCGAATCAGCTAAAGTACTCCTGAAATTACTATTTTGTAATTTCATTTGGACAAGAGCATATATAATTCCCGCATTAAATGCATCCCCTGCACCAATTGTGCTAATAACTTTGGTGCTATAAGCCGGTAAAGTAATCGTATGCTGCTGAAAATCTGCAATTACTCCGTCTGCGCCAAGCGTTATAATAATGAATGCTTCTTTATTTATTTTTCGTATTTCTGAAATTTGTACCGAATTATCAGTGGTGCCGAAAATATTGGCAAAATCTTCATCAGAGCCTTTAATTATATGGGATAGTTTAATGTTTTGGTGTACTGCACTCATTAGTTCATGATTGCTAAGGTGGTGAGCATTTCTTATATTTGGATCGTAAATAATTATTGCTTTACATTTACGGGCACGGTTTAATATCGATAAAATACTTTTTCGGATTTGTTTATCAATGGAATAAAGTGAACCGAATAATAGAATATCACCTTCTTCAAATTTTGGTATTGCTTTAAAGTTCCTGTTATCAGGGTAATTTTTAATGAAAGTGTACTTTGGTTTCTTGTTGTTATCAAAAAAAGCGAGGGCAAGCGATGTGTTATTTTTATTGTAAACTTGAACAAAGTCGGTAACGACATTATTTTTTTTAAGAAACGAAATAATCAACTCCGAAGTATCGTCATCACCCAATTCAGTGATTATTGAAACTTCAACATCATATCTTCCTAATGATACAGCGGCATTAAGCATAGCTCCACCTGGCCGTACAACCACATCATCTATTGAGCTAATTATTATATCTAGTAATGATTCGCCTAATGTATAAACCATGGTGTAAAGATAGTTTTTAGTGCGAAAAACCCGCTAAGTGGATTTTCTTTGAGGCACGAAAAGAAAACTCTTAGCGGGTTGAGAAAAAGGAGGTAATGATTCTTATTTCGATCCGCTAAGTCCGAGTCGACTTAGCGGATCATTTTCCAATATTTTGAGAATTCTAATCTCATCATCTTGTATACCGTTCAATAATGTCTCGGTGCTCATCAAATTGGCTGATAAGCATTTGCCTTTCGGCGATCTCAAAATCACTAAAATCAAAACCGGGTGATACTGTACAACCAACTAAAGAAAAATTACCGGTAGTTTCAGATGCAAACCAGTGATTTGCTCGTATTGTAACCTGAGGTAGTATTCCCTTGTCAGGGAAAAGCCCAAGTTTATGAACGGTTAATACACCCATGTTGTCAATAACATAAATTGTAAGCGGATCGCCATCATAAAAGTGCCATAGCTCGTCAGAATTAATTTTATGGAACGTAGAGAATTCATTTTTCGTCAGCAAAAAATAAATAGATGTTGAAAAAGTCCTGTCCCCGGTAAATCGATCAGGCAATGAATCCAACCGTATTATTTCATCCGACCTGTAAACTTCTCTAAAATGCCCTCCCTCAGGATGGGGAAGTAGCCCAAGATGATTGATCCAGTATTGGGCGTTCCGCATTATTCAGCATGTTTGTTGAAATTACGTCTGCTTTGCTCTTCATTGAAAATATAAATAAGTCTAAAAGTTAGCACCTTGTTAAATTGATCTCTGGTCCAACTATTTCCGGCAAAATCAGTAAATTCACGTGTTCTTATCTTTACCAGGCTATTTTGGTACCTTACTCCAAATTTAAGCGGGCCTTTAATTTTTATTCGGGCATCAAGAATATAAGAGAAATCATTTTTATCGTAAGTTCCACTATTTAAGGTAGTTTCTTCAACACGAATACCATGCTCCCATTCTTGAACGCTGACAAGCCTTCCCCACGAAAAGCCTGCACCAACTGAAATAAATTCCTTATCGGTATAATGAATTAACACAGGAACCTCAACATAATTTAGTCTTAACTTATATGCACCTGAAGTAGTTTGTCCAATTGAATCAGTTTCATTGTACTGAGTTCCTTGATTAGCACCTTTTTGATTAAAAGTAACTTCCAAACTTACATCCCAGTTTTTACTAAAAGGAATCAGTGCACCTGCCCCTATGTTCAATCCTGGCTTTCTGAAACCGTGTACTTCATCGCCTTCAACCTGGGTTAAATTAATACCTACCAGAGTTTCTCCTTTAATTATTTGCCCTATTAACGGTTTTGATACTCCGCTGAAAATCAATAAAATAAATATTATTACAACTAATCTTCTCATTTACATCAACTTATTTAAAGTCAGCGCAAAAATAATACAATAATTGTTGAAATCGTTAGTTTTGTACTATAGTAAAAAGATGTTTAATGTTTAATAATTACGATAAATTATGCTATATTTGCCTATAGGTGACAATTGATTGAAAAACTTAAAGCTGATGTCTTGATTTACAATGAATAAGGTAATTATGTGCAATTAATTTTCAAAAACTTCTTTTTTTACTGTGCACCAAACACGTTACTATGTTCTTATAATCCAGAAAGCAGACAATAATAAATGAAATCTTACAAGGAAATTATACAGACAAAGTTTAATGAATTAATAGAATGTTGTTTGTACAAATTAGATGATACTGATAAGGTATCGATAAAGCTTGCCTTTGAAATTGCGTCAGATTATTATCGAAATGAGGTAACAAAAGACGGAAAACCGTTTATACTTTACAACCTGGATATTGCCATAATTTCTATGAAAGAAATAGGTCTTGGACCAACATCTGCAATATGTGCTTTGCTTCATGGCATTAACATAAAAACCGATTACTCACTTGCTAAAATTGAAATTGATTTTGGTAAAAATGTTGCCGAAATAATTAAAGGTTTTAATAGTATATCAAAACTTCGTACTGAGCGCATATCATTTCAATCAGAAGCTTTTCGGACCTTATTCTTGTCGATGGTTGACGACATGAGGGTAATTCTAATTCTATTAGCACATCGCTTAAACGATCTCCGCCACATCGATTTGCTTGGAGACACAAAGGGTCAGTTTATTGATGAGGTAAAACATTTGTATATTCCAATCGCGCACAGACTTGGTTTATACAAAGTTAAGTCGGAGTTTGAGGAACGCATAATGAAATATGAACATCCGCAAATTTACGAGGATATTAGTAATAAGATACAACAAACAAAAGCAAAACGCGAGGTTTATATACAAGATTTTATTAGACCAATAGAAAGAGAACTTCATGCTCATAAGATTAATTTTGAAATAAAGTGGCGTACTAAGTCAGTGCCCTCTATTTGGCAAAAAATGACAAGGCAGAATGTTGATTTTGAAGAAGTTTATGATTTGTTTGCTGTGCGTATTGTTATAAACGGAAAATTAAAAAGTGAAAAGGAGGATTGCTGGCGGGTTTATTCATACATAACTAATATTTATCAACCTAATCCGAAACGATTGCGCGATTGGATATCCACTCCAAAAGCAAGCGGATATGAGTCGCTGCATACAACGGTTATGGGCCCGAACCAAAAATGGATCGAGGTTCAGATAAGGAATGTGAGGATGGATGACGATGCTGAAAAGGGTAGGGTAGCTCATTGGCAGTACAAGGGTGTAATGAATAAAAAGAATACAGAGGATTGGCTGTCGCAGGTACGCGATATCCTTGAAAATCCTGATCAGATAAATCACGATAGTTCGTATAGAAGTGAAAAACAACAGGAGAATGTTTTTGTATTTACTCCTCTGGGTGATTTAAAGCAGTTGCCAAAGAGTTCAACAGTGCTCGATTTTGCATTTGGAATTCATACCGACATTGGAGCTAGATGCAGTGGGGCTAAAGTTAATAACAAGGTTGTTCCGATAAGGTATGTACTTCAAAATGGTGATAAGGTTGATATTCTGACCGCAAAAAACCAAAAACCAAAATTAGACTGGCTTTCGTTTGTTACAACCGACAAAGCCCGCACCAGGATAAAGAGACATTTAAAAGAAGATAAGTATCAAGAAGCCGATAATGGTAAGTCGATTCTTTTCCGAAAATTTAAAAACTGGAAAATTAAAAGTAATGACGATCTGATAAATTTTCTCGTTAAACATTATAAGCTAGATGCAAGTATCGATTTGTATTATTTGGTAGCTACCGAAAAAATTGACCTTCATGAAATAAAAGGCCTCTTATTGAAATTTGTTGAATCATCTGCAAGCACCAGTACACGCGAAACAACTGAAAATGGTCGAGAGCAAAAATACTCATCTGATGTTACAACCGGCCAGCCAAAGTTATACGGCACTCAGGCAGGAAAACAAGAAGAAAACGGGACAAAAGATGTATTGTATATCGGTGACAACCTTAAAAATATTGATTACCGGATGGCAAAATGCTGTAACCCTATTCCGGGCGATAATGTTTTTGGTTTTATAACAACACATGGTGGCATTACAATTCACCGTGCAAATTGTCCCAACGCCAAGCGATTAAGGGCAAAGTATGAATATCGGGTGCTCAAAATCCAGTGGGTAACTTCAGGTGAAGAAAAATACTCTGTTGCTAATTTGCGAATTACGGGAACAGATGAGCTTGGTGTTGTTGGTTTAATAACAAAGGTTATTACAGAAGATTTGAGGGTTAATATTCGCTCGATAAACTTCCAGACGACTGGTAAAAAGTTTATAGGGAAAGTAACAGTTAGCATTAAAAACAATGAACACCTTGAACAGCTTATTCACAAGATTAATAAAGTAAAAGGTGTTGATAAAGCACTGAGGATAAAGTGATCGGGTGAATAATTATTTTTCGGTTATTAATCGGTAACCAGCTCCGTGATGTGTAATAATTTTAACTCGTTTATCATCTAAAAGGAGCTTTCGCAGTTTGGCAACATATACATCCATACTTCTGCTGGTGAAATAATTCGCATCACCCCATATAATGTTTAATGCAACAGTTTTTGATAGTATCTCTCCTTTCTCCTCTATAAGCATCTTTAATAGTTCACTTTCTTTGGGTGAAAGGTTTTGCTTTGTAATTTCGTCACGGTATGCCAAGCTTCTCGATCGGTAATCAAAACTAAAATCTCCTATTAAATAAACTTCGGCATTGTTATAATTATCCTCTTTTGACCTTCTGCCAAGAACAGCCTTTATTTTATAAAGTAAAATTTCTGAATCAAATGGCTTTGTGATATAATCATCGGCACCTGTTTTATAACCTTCAACAATATCGTTTCGCATTGTTTTGGCGGTAATAAAGATGAAAGGTACATTATCGCCTGAGTTTTTTATTTTTTTTGCAATCG
This sequence comes from Bacteroidota bacterium, assembly GCA_014382445.1. Lineage (GTDB taxonomy): Bacteria > Bacteroidota > Bacteroidia > Bacteroidales > F082. Next base: position 225,242 of record JACNJS010000010.1, on the reverse strand, counting down.
AAAATCCGTCAATATTGGGGAGCATAACATCTATCAAAACGAGGTCGTATTTAGCAGACTCAAATTTTGGCATAGCATCTTCTCCATCATCAACCCAATCGACAATAAAGTCGTTTAATTCGAGATACGATTTTAATACAGAACCGAAATTGACGTCGTCCTCAACTAATAGAATTTTGGGGTTTACTGTTATCATTGTTGTCATTGTTGTCATTGCCTGCCCGCAAGGCTGGTTATCGTTGTTGTCTGGTTGTTATAGTTGTTATTGTTATTGTGTTGTGAAAAGCTATCCCCCTCCAACCTGATAACCTGATAACCTGATAACCTGATAACCCGACAACCATTCACTATTAACCATTTCTTTAACAATTAAATCTCATAATAAAAGTGCTTCCGTTTTCCGGTTCACTTACTAAGCTTATGCTTCCTCCATGTGCTTCAACAACTGCTTTAACATAACTAAGTCCTAAACCAAAACCTTTTACATTATGAATATTACCCATAGGTTTTCTGTAAAATTTATCAAAAATATGTTTTTGCACTTCTTTGCTCATTCCAATACCATTATCTGAGATAATAATACAAAGCGTATTTTGTTCGTTGTAAGTTTCAACCACTATGGCAGGTGCTTTTTTAGTATATTTTAGAGCATTGTCAAGCAGGTTATTTATTACATTGGCAAAATGAATTTCGTCAATATTTAATATATGGTGCGAAGCCCTTAGCGATGCTGAAATTTTTCCTGCCTTTTTTAGGGCTGAAAGTTCAACAACCTGTATGCAGTTTTGAATAATGTCATGGACGTCGATTTCTTGTAAGTCTACCTGTAGCTTCCCCTGTTCAATTAACGCCAACTGCAGCACTAGTTCAACCTGGTTATTCATCCGTTTATTTTCCTGTCGTATTATATTTAGATACCTTAGTGTTGATTTTTCTACACCCATAACCTTAGGCGATTCAAGTGCGTCGGCAGCAAGCCTGATTGTAGCAATTGGTGTTTTAAATTCGTGAGTCATGTTGTTGATGAAATCCGACTTTACCTCACTTAGTTTCTTTTGTTTGTGAATATAATAAAGCGTTGAACCAAAAGTTAATAGAATTATAATAGTAAAAATTACAGAACCGGATACCAACAATGAAACTTCCTTGTAAATATGAGAGTTTTTTCCTGGAAAATCGATTACTAAAAACAAATCTTTCGTAAAAATATCTTCAGGATATACTTCTGTTTTAAAGTAAGTTGGTAAGAGTTTTTTGTTATCAGCCGATGACGAGATGATTAGCGTTGTGTCATCTTTTTCGTTGATTAATTGATAATCGTATGGAAGGCTAATTCCGTTGTTGGCAAGTGAACGTGAGATTATTTTATTGTAATTAACCATTTTGGTTTTTAGGTAGTCGAGGTTATCATCAAAACTAAATTCCATTACCCATTGCTTCATATTTTCATTAAATATTTTCACCTTGTGTTTAACAATTTCTTCTTTTTCAAGTAGGAGTTCTTCTTTTTTTAATTCAATAATTTCTTTCAACGAATCTTCAGCACTCATATATATTAAATACTCGTCATTAACCTGATTAAATAAACTGTCATACTCAGCATTTTTTAATTTACGGGCAATTATTCGATTATGGCTGTCGATTAAGTGTATTTTATTGTTGAAGCCGGTAATATTTGGAGATCTAATTATCACTTTCTTATGATGATTGATAGAATCACTTTCTAAAAAAATACTATCGTCAATATCAATTGAGTGAATAATTTTAGTCGGCAACAACTTTGAAATTTGTGCGACTGATTCTGCGATTTCACTTATTTCCTCTATCCTAACTGAAATGTAAGAAGGAGGCTCTGGAAGTTCAATCTTTTCATCTATGAAATCAAATATGTTTTCCCTTTTTACTTTTGTTAAGGCCGATTTCATTGCATCATAAACCAACTGGTCGAAATGTGCTTTTTCAGTTTCAAGGGCATATTTAATCCATAAACCCTGAACAAGGATTAAGCCGAACAAACTGATTACAATTAAAAATAATATTATCTGAAAACGCTTTTTCACAAGTTTTAAAATTCTATTTTTGGCTAAATTAAGAAATAGTAATACTATGATTTTAAACTTTAACCTTTCTTTAACCTTTTTTAACCCATGTTAACTTTTATGTAATTGTTGGTATGATACATTTGTATCGGTAAACATTTTAAAAAATATAACTATGAAGAGACTTATTGTTAATGCAATTATTGCAGCGATATCGATTATTATCTTTCTTCCTTCATCAGGCTTTGGCCAGGAGAAAAAAGTACGTGTTAAAACCGTTAAAATTGTTGACGGTGAAAAAGTAGTAAACGATACGGTTTTTACTGTTAAAGAGGATGAAAATGTTGAACAGAATGTTTTTCGTTTTAATGACGGTGCTGGCTTTGACATTCAAAAAGGTGATCTTGGTGAGCTTAAGATCATGCTTGAAGATCAAAAGGATGAGTTGAAAAATATGCACATTGAATTTGATGAAGAAAAAATTATTATGCTCAAAGAGTTAAAAGAACTTGAAGCACTTAAAAAACTTGATGGTTTGGATGCATTAAAGGAATTAGATCAACTGGAAAAAATAATTATGATTGATGATATCGACTTTGATATTCCTGAAATTGACGATTTTCCAACACATCATAAGTTTATGCACAAAAGACATAAGAATGATGCCGTAAGTGAAAAAGAGCTGCGTGATGCCGGGATTAAAAATAAGCCGGATTTACTTGAAGTTAACGACTACAACTTAAATATTATTGATGGTATTGTTGACTTTGTGTTTTCATTAAAAACAACTGGTACTCCAAAGGTTATTGTATTTAATTATTTTGGTGATAAAGTGTTTACAGGCAAACCCAATTTGGTGAATGGCAAATATGTTATTAAGATTGACCTCAGTAACAAACAACACGGCACTTACTATTTGCAGGTTGTTCTGCAAGACAGTTCTTTCACAAAAAAGTTGTTGTTATAATTGATATTTGGAATTTTTGTCATCACACTAACTGGACTCCTTTTTCCGGGGGAGTTGGGTCTCGATATGACAATTGGATTGGACAGTGTAATACTAATTCTTATCACTCAATTCGATAAGCAACTGAAACACCGCCAGTTTCGGAAATACCCATTGTGAATTTTGAATCGTTCGACATGATAGAATAAACTGATTGGCCGATAGCATATCCCAATGCAGCTCCGATTAGAACATCGGTAGGCCAGTGTACATTATCATAAACACGCGAAAGACCAACACCAGTTGCCAGGCTATAAGATAATATCCCAACCCAGATTTTATCCTTATAAACCTTCGACATCATTGATGCAATTGCAAAGGCTGCAGTTGTGTGTCCTGAAGGAAATGCAGTATTGTCCCATCCTTTGAAAGGTCCTTCCCACAAATAGGGGCTTGATGGAATATCTTGTGACGGCCTGTGTCGGTGAAAGATTTGTTTAAGTACCTGCGACGAAATTCCTGCCATTACAAATGCCTGAGTTCCACCTAGTGCTATCTGGCGGGCTCGCTCGTTTTGTGAAGCAAGGCCGTATATATAGTATCCGCCAAATAATGCTGCAGGATATAAACCACTTCCCCAGGGTTCAGTAATATACTTTGATGCAAAATCCAGTGTGTTGCTTTTATTGTTTTGAAATACCTGCCTTATCTCATCGTCGAAAATATAAAGTGTTATTCCCGCAGCAGCTACTGTTCCTGCAATAATCCATTCTTTTTGCTTCCAATGTAGAGGGCCGACAGCAATTTTTTTTGTAGTAGTCCAATATGAACTAATATAATCTTTATCAGGTTTGTATGGGTAGTTTTTGAAATCGGTAACCTGACCAAATAGACTGACTGTGAGTAGGTTTATAATTAGATGCGTTACAATAACCCTTCTAATACTATTATATTTTTTAATTGGATTAATCAATTTATCATCAATTTTCAATAATCAAAACCATTTTCAAGTCCTTTAGCCTGTACCCAATAAGCTTCCATTGCATCCAGACTCATATCTTCCAGTTTGTGGCCATCCAAAGCTGACTGTTTTTCAATAAATTGAAACCTTTTAATAAACTTCCTATTTGTTTTTTCCAGAGCATTTTCGGGGTTAACGCCGATATACCTGGCATAATTGGTTAAAGCGAAAAGTAAGTCGCCGAGTTCGTCTTCCATTTTATCTTTATCGGCGTTATTTTCTACTTCATGTTGTAGCTCGTTGAGTTCTTCAATTACTTTATCCCAAACATGTTCGCGCTTTTCCCATTCAAAACCAACACCTTTTGCTTTTTCCTGTATGCGGTATGCTTTAACCAGGGGTGGTAAAGATTTGGGTACACCTTCAAGAATTGATGAGCGGCCTTCTTTAAGTTTTAGTTTTTCCCAGTTATGAAGTACATCTTTGGCACTGGTAACAGTTGTATCTCCAAAAATATGAGGATGCCTGTGAATTAATTTCTCCGAAATTTTATCCAGCACGTCTTTAATATCGAACCTCTCAATTTCTGAACCTAATTTAGCATAAAAAACAAGGTGTAACATTAAATCGCCAAGTTCCCCCTTTATAGCAGCCATATCTTTATTTAGAATGGCATCCGAAAGCTCGTAAACTTCTTCAATTGTTAGATGTCGCAGACTTTCAAAAGTTTGTTCTTTATCCCATGGGCAACTACTCCTAAGGTTGTCCATAATTTTAAGCAGCTTTTCAAATGCTAGTAGTTTTTCCTGCATTTTTTTGCTTTAAAGCTCAATAAACGATATAAGCTGTTTGCTGGTATAAGGTTTTGAAATGTATAAGTCGATTCCTATTTCTTTAAATTTTTCCTCATCTCCGGGCATAGCAAAAGCTGTAACGGCAATAATTTTAATTCTCTGCCAATCATTCTTCTTTTCCATGTTTCGGATATCTATTGTGGCTTCTATTCCGTTCATTATTGGCATTTGAATATCCATTAGAATTGCCTCATACTCAGTTTTTTTATAAAACTCAACAGCTATTTTACCATTTTCAGCCAAATCCCAGGTATATCCTTTCATTTTCAGAACAGCCATAGCAAATTTCTGATTTAGAAGGTTATCCTCTACCAATAATATGTGTTTTGATTTTTGCTTTGCCTTCATAAAGGAAAATAATTACATAGAATCATGTTGTTAAATACATGCCTTACATTTTTTCAGGGTGCAAGTTACTATATTATTTTTTAAAATTTTATGTAAAAAAATAAAACGTAATAAATGAAGCTGCATTATGTGCTATATTCCAATTTGTAAATGTTGCTTAAGCTTAACAACAACTCTCAATATTAATAACTTTGCGTTATAATTAAAAAAGAAAAATTGCACACAGGAAAGCTAATATCATTGATTTTATTATTTGCACTAATTGATAATGATATAATTGCTCAACCTGCAAAACCAGCTACAAATCACAATTTAACAACAGAATTTAATATTCAGTATGGATTGTTAATGAGCCATCATCTTGAGTTAGATGTTTTTAGGTCGCATTTTCCTGCCTTTGAAATAAGTCTGCAAAAAACTACTTTTGGTAAATACAGGTGGGAGGCGGAATATGCTTATCCTATAATTGGCATTAATTTATGGTACTCTGGCTTAGGAGGTAGATCTGAAATAGGCTCTGCATTTGCTGTTTATCCTACAATTAACTTTCCTCTTATCAGCGATAACAAACTATCGTTGAATTTTAAATTAGGAATTGGTTTGGGGTATCTTACAAATCGTTTTCATAGGATTGACAACTATAAGAACTTTGCTATAGGCTCACACCTGAACATTGCTGCTAGTTTATTTTTTGAATTCAGGAGAAGAGTCTCAAAAATGCTAACTATGACTGCCGGAATGGGTTTAACACATTTCTCAAATGGATCGATGAAAACTCCGAATTATGGACTTAATATATTAACTGCATCAATAGGTGTTACGTCGTACTTAAATAATCCAAATAGCTCATTGGATAGAAAAATATTACCCGAATTATATTCGTTTGAGTTTGATGGAAGAAAATATCTGAGTCTTGAATTTGCAACTGCCCTGGCCTTTAAAGATATGAGTGGTGAATATGGAAAGAGTTTCTATGTATTAGGTGCTTTTGCAAATATTATGGCGCAAGTTTCATACAAAAGTAAATTCGGTTTTGGGCTTGATTTAACACACGATGGGTCGGATAAAATTTTACTTGAAAGGCGGTATGTTACTGTAACAAATAATCTGCAACTCACAAAAATTGGTGTTAACATAGCTTACGAACTTGTAATGGATCGTTTATCGTTTTTGTTTAATGTTGGTTTTTATGTAAGTGGTTTGGAAAGGAGTGAGAGCGATATTTATCAGCGGCTTACACTTAAGTATTTTATTACTAAAAACCTATTTGCAAATATGGCCTTAAGTGCACACCTTGGCAGAGCTGAATATGTTGGTTTTGGACTAGGATACAGGGTTAATTTTATTTATAAACGTAAAATAAAACACAATTGAAAAAAAATCTATTATTGATAATTTTACTTCTTACATTTTTACCCTCTTGTAAAAAAGGTGGAGTAAGTGATTGTTTTTACTCATCCGGTAAACTAACTATGCAGGAACGCAATATTGATGATTTTAATACTATCCTGTTAAAAGACAATGTTAATCTGATACTCAACAAATCGGAAAATAATGGCATTGTGGTTGAGGCAGGCTCAAACCTGGTTGGTGGTATAAAAACAGAAGTAAACCAAAATGGAGTTCTGGAAATCAGGAATGATAACCAGTGTAATTGGATTAGAAGCTTTGAAAGCCCTATAAATATACATCTGAATTATGTGGATTTTGATACAGTCGAGTATAGATCTATTGGTGATATTACTAATACGGATACTTTAAAAACCGATTCTCTATGGATAAATGTACATGAAGGCGCTGGAAAAATTGACCTAAAATTAGATGTACTAAAGTTATATGCCAGTTTGCATTATGGAACAGCAAGTATTGTTCTTAGCGGTACGTGTGGCTTATCATATGTTTATTCTGCCAGTTTTGGCTTAATCGACATGATTAATTTGGAATCTAACTTTATTTATGTGAATAACCGAAGCAGTAATGACATTTATTTGCGTGTAGTTACGAACTTAGGTGCTACAATCGAAAATGTTGGAAATATATATTATGCCGGCAACCCTCCGATAGTTACATTAAATAAAATAGGATCTGGAGAGCTTATTAAGATGGATTAGTCATCTTTATATTTGAATCCAAAAACCTAATACGCTTTAGCAAAGACAACTCTTTGTTTTGAAAGTTTACCGGTTAAAATACATTTACCTTCTTTATGCATTTCATCGAAAGGAATTACTCTGATTGTTGCTTTTGTTTTACCTTTTATTATCAGTTCAGTTTCAGGTGTCCCATCCCAGTGAGCGTAAACAAATCCTCCTTGTTCAAGCCGGTTTGTAAATTCATCCCACGTATCAACGTTATAGGTGTGTTCGTCTCTGTAAGATAATGCCTTTTGAAAGATATTGTCCTGAATCTGAATTAATAGGTTTTCAATCTTTTCGCCAATATTTGTTACCTGTAAAGTATCTTTTTCAAGAGTGTCTCTTCTCGCTACTTCCACTGTTCCATTTTCCAGGTCACGTGGACCTATTGCAAGGCGTACAGGGATCCCTTTTAGTTCCCATTCGGCAAATTTAAAACCGGGTTTGTGTGTATCGCGGTCATCATATTTAACTGAAATATTTTTTGCTTTAAGTACTTTAACTATCTCCTTTACTTTTTCACTAATTGCAGCAAGTTGTTCCTTGTCCTTAAATATAGGCACAATTACCACTTGTATAGGTGCAATTTTAGGAGGTAGTACAAGGCCGTTGTCATCAGAATGAGCCATAATAAGTGCTCCAATTAATCTCGTTGACACTCCCCAAGAAGTAGCCCAAACAAATTCCTGTATATTCTCACGCGACACAAATTTAACATCAAAGGCTTTGGCAAAATTTTGCCCTAAAAAATGAGAAGTGCCTGCCTGAAGAGCCTTTCCATCTTGCATCAATGCTTCTATACAATAAGTTTCAACTGCACCGGCAAACCTTTCATTGGGCGATTTTACTCCTTTTAAAACAGGTATACCCAGCCAATTCTCGGCAAAGTCAGCATAAACACCAACCATTCTTTCTGCTTCCTCAATTGCTTCATTTTTGGTTTCATGAGCAGTATGACCTTCCTGCCATAAAAACTCGGCTGTACGCAGAAACAGGCGGGGGCGCATCTCCCACCTAACCACATTTGCCCATTGGTTTATAAGTATAGGTAAATCTCGGTACGATTGTACCCATTTTCGATAAGTATCCCAAATAATAGTTTCGGAAGTTGGCCTGACAATTAATTCTTCTTCTAATTTCGCATCTTCATCAACTATTATTTTTCCATCTTCATCAATTTTTAGTCGGTAATGCGTAACAACAGCACATTCCTTCGCAAAGCCCTCAACATGAGATGCTTCTTTGGCGAAAAATGATTTGGGTATGAACAGGGGAAAATATGCATTTTGATGACCGGTTTCTTTAAACATGGTATCAAGTGCTGATTGCATTTTCTCCCAAATAGCGTAACCATGAGGTTTTATCACCATTGAACCGCGTACTGCAGAATTTTCGGCAAGGTCGGCTTTAATTACTAAATCGTTATACCATTGAGAATAATTTTCTTTTCTTGATGTTAATTGTTTCGCCATTTTTTAAGTTTGGTACAGTAATTGTATTTTTTTAAGTAAACCGCAAAATTAAACAATGTTTACACTTGCACAACTATAGAAAAAATGGAAACTCTAAAAAAAACATTTCGCTATTTATTGTCAATAATGGTTATTGCTGGATTAGGCGCATGTTCATCTACCAGCAACCTTCCTAATGATGATCTTTATTATTCTTCTTCAAAAGCTCAAACCCCAAGTCAGTATAACTGGGATGATTTTCAAAAAAATGCTCAAAATCAATCGGGCACTAATGTTAAAAGAGATGAAGCTGTTAGTTATGTAACTGAGTATTCAGATGATGCCGGTTCTGGAATTGTCACCGAAGACGGATCAACAGAATATGAGTTTATTGATGAGTATTACGATTCTGATTATGCATCACGTATTAGCAGGTTTAATGGAGAAGGAACCAGCAATGATTATTATGATGAAAGTTATACTAATTGCGGTGGATGTAGCAGCCCCAACATGTCATTCAGCTTTGGCTCGGGTATGGGTATGGGATATGGCTGGTCGATGGGTTATAACTATGGTTGGCCTTATTATGACTATGGTTGGCCATATTATAGTTGGGGTTATCCTTATTACAGATGGGGATATCCGTATTACGGAAGTTATTGGTCAGGTTATAACAATGGTTATTGGAATGGTTACTGGGATGGCTATTATAATGGAGGTGGATATTATGGAGGTGGGTATTATTCTGATTACGCATATGGTAATACAACTGCTTATGGTCCTCGTGGCCGGGGAGCTGGCGGAAGTACGATACCAAGGTCGGGTAACGAACGATCGGGAATTGGCTCTAACCCCACTCCTAACAGAATAGTTGATGATGAAAATATCGTAAGCAGAAGTGGTGGCCATGTTGTTACCGGTGGTACTACATCAAAATCCTACACAGCACCACGATCGGGAAGTAGCCCGGGAAGTGTCAACCCTAAAAGCAGGCCAGAGAGTTCAATCCGCGTTGCTGAAGAGGCTAAGAAACAACCTGAAGCTGCAAGATTACAGAAGCCGGAACAAGCTAAACAAAGTAATCCTGCAAAAGCAATTGAGCGTTATCAAAAGCCTTCAACTACAAATGTTACTCAACAAAGGCAAACACCAAAATATCAAAAACCAAAAGCATATGAAAGTTTACCTTCGAGGCAACCCAGATCGAGTAAGGAATATGTGAAGCCTACTGCTCCAACATCTAAAAGCAGTGCTACTAAGAGCAATACCAACACCTTTAACAGGTCAACAAAACAAACTAATTCACAAAGAAATTATACTACTCCAAAAACAAATAGTTCAGCACCAAGTACTAAAACTGTAAAAACACGTACCACATCAACTCCTAAAAGTTACAGTGCGCCTTCAAGAAGTTCGAGCTCATCAGGAACTAAAAGTACACCTTCAAGAAGTTATAGCGCACCTTCAAGGAGTAGCAGTTCCGGAACTACTAGTAGCAGCAGTAGTAGCAGCTCAAGTAGCAGGTCTTCGTCATCAAGTTCAAAAAGCAGCGGAGGAAGAAGATAAGCATATCTTAGTTTTACGTTAGGTGTTATTAGTTAAACGTTATATGTTAAAAGTTATTAGTTGAACGTTAGGTGTTATTAGTTAAATGTTATATGTTAAAAGTTATTAGTTAAAAGTTATAAGTTTGAAAATGAAAAAATATAGTATCATATTAGTTTTAGCATTATTATCAATAACTGCTTATCCGCAGTTTGCTGAGGATGCACTGAGATTTTCACAGAATTATTATCAGGGAACCGCAAGAACTATGGCAGTAGGTGGGGCATTCGGTGCGCTGGGTGCTGATTTTTCCGCAGCAAGTATAAATCCTGCCGGCATGGGCGTTTTTAGAACCAGTGAACTTAGTATTACACCTGAAGTGTTTAACAGAAATGTATCATCGGTATATAATGGCAGCCTGAATGAAAGTTCGAAAGCAGTATTTGATCTTAGTAATCTGGGGTATGTTGTTGTAAAGCCGCTTAGCAAAGGAAACGGGTGGAAATTCATTCAGTTTGGCTTCGGCATGAACAGAATTAATAATTTTAATTCATCACTATATATGCAGGGTGAAAATAGTGTTAACTCAAAATTAGATGTTTACAAAGATCTTGCTGATGGACAATATTATGATAATTTGGAAAGTAATGATCCCTATGAGCTTTATCCTGCTTGGTATCTATATCTGATAGATACTATTCCAGGAACAGATGATTGGTATTTTACGCCGGTTCCTTTCGGAGGTGTACTGCAGCGTCAACAGGTAATTACACAGGGATCAACAAATGAGTGGTTGTTCTCTTTTTCAGGAAATTATAATGATTTCCTGTATCTTGGCGCAACCATTGGTTTACCTTATGCAAGGTATTCACGTGAATCATCATATGCTGAATTTGATAATGCCGATACTATTCCATTTTTTAATAATTGGAGTGTAACAGAAAATCTTACAACAACCGGATGGGGTATTAATTTAAAACTTGGAGCAATTGTTAAGCCAGCCGAATGGTTAAGGATTGGCGGCGCTTTTCATACACCAACTTATTACTGGAGTATGAGTGATTCGTGGTGGACAAATACAACTGCTGATCTTGAGTGGACTGATGCTGATTCATATACATCCATAATTGGTAATTTTGATTATCATTTATCAACTCCTCTAAGGGTCATTGGTAGTACAGCTTTTTTAATTGGCACGCACGGATTTATATCTGCAGAGTATGAATATGTAAATTACTCATCTGCAAAATTCTCAAGTCAGAGTTTTAGTTACGCAGACGTAAATTCAGATATTGAAGCAGTTTATAAGGCAACAAGTAATTTTAGAGCAGGTACTGAATGGAGATTCTCAAACTTTAGCTTAAGAGGCGGATATGCTCTTTATGGTAGCCCATATGCAAATAATATTAATGATGG